>DATEEH010000046.1:0-4394 GCA_035281245.1 Nitrospira sp. | reverse complement strand
TAGAACGTCACGATACGATCGGCCTCGCCCCATTTGCGACTCTTGAGCGTAATGGCCGGAGTCTTGACGAGCGGCATTCAGTTCCCTGCTAAAAGGATTGGCAAAATCAGATGGAATCCGCAGCCCGCCACTATCGAAGATATTCCATGAAGATGGTGGCCAGGGTGAGGTAAATGGTGATGCCCGTGATGTCGTTCGCCGTCGTCACGAAGGGCCCGGCCGCGACTGCCGGATCCACGCCCACCCGCTTCAGGATGATCGGCATGAAGGTGGCCATGCTGGTCGACACGAGGAACGCCGTGATGAGGGACGCCCCGACGACCACGCCAAGGAACCCTTGATGCCAGATCCATCCGACCAGCGACAGGATCATGCCGCATGCCACGCCCATCAACAGGCCGATTTTCACTTCGCGGAAAAAGACGCTCCAGACGTCGGTGACCTCGACCAACCCGGTCGCCAGGCCTCGGATGATCAGCGTGGAGGATTGGAGCCCCACGTTGCCGCCCATGGCCGCAATGACCGGGATGAAACTGACAATGGCCACGACTTCCTGAATCGTATAGCGAAATTCCCAAAGGATGGCGCCGGACAACAAGCTGCCGACCAGATTGGTAAACAGCCAGGGTAATCGCACTTTGGCTGCAGCGACGCTGGAGGACTTCGAGACCGCCTCCTCCTCGACGGCGCCGGCCATCTTCAACATGTCTTCGGTGGCTTCTTCTCGAATGACGTCGACGACGTCGTCGACGGTGATGATGCCGACCAGCACGCCTTCCTTGTCGACGACCGGAATGGCCAGCAGGTTGTAACTGGCGACCTGCCGTGCCACTTCTTCCTGGTCCATGTCCACCGTGACGCTGATCACCTCGCGGGTGGCGATGTTCTTGAGCGGCGTGGCCGGCGGCACCGTCAGGAGCTGGCGCAGGGACAGCACGCCGACCAGGTGATCATCCTTGTCGGTGACATAGATATAAAACACCATTTCGGCGTCCGTCGCCTGCTGCAGGCGCCGGATCGCATCCTGCGCGGTCGCGTCTTCCGACAGCGCAAAGAACTCCGTCGTCATGATGCCGCCGGCCGTATCTTTCGGGTACTTCAACAGGTCGGCGACTTCGGTCGAGTCCTCAGTGCGCATCAACGAGAGAATTTCCTTCGCGCGCGCTTCCGGCAACACCCCGAGGATGTAGGCGACGTCGTCGGGGGCCAGGTCCTTGATCAGCCAGGCGATATCGGATTGGAGCAGATCGGAGAGCACTTGCGTGATGCTGTCCGTGTCGAGCTCGGACAACACCTGCCCGCGCTTCGACTCCCCACGGACCAATTCGAAGACCTCACGCTTTTCCTTCGGCGAGGAGAGATGGACGATGATCTTGGCGATATCCGCGGGATGCATCCGACCGAGCATTTTGGCCAGATTGGTGATCGCCCCGCGCCGCAGCAGGCGCTGAACGGACGTCAGGACGATATCAGACTTGGTCTGTCCCCGCTCGCCCTGTTCCTTCAAGGCATCGCGCAAAGCCTCTTTCTCCGCGGCGCGCGGCTTCGGCTCGAGGGCACGGACTTCAGGGACTTTTTCAATCGGCTGCATGACGAACCTAATAGCCTAACTCGATGAGCGCATGCTCATCTTCCCGCCACGCTTCCCGTACTTTCACCCATAACTGCAAAAACACCTTCATGCCGAAGAGACGTTCCATATCGAGCCGGGCCTCCGTACCGACGGTTTTCAACCGTTCGCCGTGTTTCCCGATGACAATCGCTTTGTGCGACTCCCGCTCGACCAACACGGAGGCACTGATCCGAGCCATCTTGCCTTCTTCAACGAACTCGTCGATCTCCACGGCCAGCGAATAGGGTATCTCTTCATGCGTCTGACGCAAGAGTTTTTCCCGAATCATTTCCGCCGCCAAGGTGCGCATCGATTGATCGGTCACCGTCTCCTCATCATACGCGCCTTCCCCTTCGGGGAGATGCGACACCGTGACGGTGAGCAATCGCTGTACATTATCGCCCGTCTGAGCCGAGACCGGCACCACCTCAGCCCACGCAAACATCTTGGCATAGGTCTCGATCACGGGAAGCAACTTCATCTTGTTCACAAGGTCGACCTTGTTGAGCACGAGGATGACCGGCCGAGGATGTTTCTTGATGGCGGCCTTGACATGATCAAGGACCAGGAGATCGCCGGGCCCCGGCAAACTCGTCGCATCCATGAGCACAAACAGGAGATCGGCTTCCTCGAGTGTTTCCACCGTCGTACGGACCATGCGACGATTCAACAAATGCTGCGGCTTGTGCAGCCCAGGGGTATCCAACAATGCGATCTGTGCGCCCGGCGCATGCACCACCCCAAGGATCCTCGTCCTGGTCGTCTGCGGTTTTTCCGAGACGATGGCAATTTTCTCGTTCAACAGGCGATTCAGCAACGTGGACTTCCCCACATTGGGACGGCCGATGATCGCCACGGTGCCAAACTTCATGGCCGTCGCTCTCCAGCGCTCTCCGGAACGACCTGGTAGACCGTTTCGCCCTTGCGGACGTAGCCAAGACGCTCTCGGGCCAACTGTTCGATTCGTTCACTATTGTGTTCCAACTGATCGATCTCTCCGCGCAATGTCAGGGTCGTTCTCTGTAGATTCCGAATGTCACGCTCGAGCTGTTGCGCATGGTCACGCATGGAGAAATAACGCGGAAGGCCCATTTCACCAAAAAAGAGGGCGAGAAGGAGCAGCAGACACACTCCTACTCCGACGTACTGGGCACCGTTTACCCAACGCCGCTGCCAATTGAGCCATTCACGCCCGCGGTTGCGTTTAACAAGCATACTACTTTCTCACCCACCCATCCCGAGCGCGCCGAGACGCGCTCTTCACCCAAGCTCACCCGCCCACCCCGGCGATTTTTTTCACCCGCCCAACCCACCGATCGCTTCGCAATCGAGTCCCGGGACGCGCCACTCCGCGATCTTCAACCCCGACCGGGCATTGACTCCCGACCCCTGTACACCGCCGCGCTCCCCAATTCTTCCTCGATGCGAAGCAACTGGTTGTACTTGGCCACACGATCCGTCCGAGACAATGACCCCGTTTTGATGAGACCGCTGTTGGTGGCAACCGCGACGTCGGCGATGGTCGTATCCTCGGTTTCCCCTGAACGATGTGAGATGATCGCCGTATAGCCAGACCGTTTGGCCAACTCAATGGCCTCCAAGGTCTCGGTCAACGTGCCGATCTGATTCAGCTTGATCAGGATCGAGTTGCCGATGCCTTCATCGATGCCTTTGGCAAAGATCTCGACATTGGTCACGAAGATGTCGTCGCCTACGAGCTGCACCCGCTTTCCGAGTTTCTCGGTCAGCATCTTCCAGCCCTTCCAATCGACCTCGCTCAACCCATCTTCGATCGAGAGGATGGGATATCGATCCAGCAGCTTCGCATAATAGGCAATCATCTCCTCGGAAGAGCGCTCCCGCTGTTTTTCCGCTTCCAACACGTAGCGATTTTTGTCGTACAGCTCGCTGGCCGCACAGTCCAAGGCGAGCGCAATGTCATGGCCGGGCTGATAGCCGGCTTCTTCGATGGCTTGCATGATCAGGGTCAGCGCTTCCTCATTGGATTGAAGGTTCGGGGCAAATCCACCTTCATCGCCCACCGCCGTGCTGAGTCCCTTTTTCTTCAAGAGCGCCTTCAACGAATGGAAGACCTCCGTTGCCATCCGCACCGCCTCGCTGAAGTGGCTGGCTCCGACAGGCACGATCATGAACTCTTGAAGATCAAGCCGGTTGTCCGCATGGGCTCCGCCATTAATGATGTTCATCAACGGCACAGGCAGGACCCGCGCATTCGTCCCCCCTAGATAGCGATACAAGGGCTGGCCGGTCTCATGAGCGGCCGCCTTGGCCACGGCAAGTGAGACGCCGAGGATCGCATTGGCTCCGAGCTTGCCTTTGGTCTTCGTGCCGTCCAACTCGATCATGGCCTGGTCGATGCCGACCTGATCGAACGCATCTTTGCCGAGCAGCTCGGGCGCAATGGCTTTGGCAATGTTGGCCACCGCCTTCGACACGCCTTTGCCCATCCAGCGCTTCTTATCGCCGTCACGCAATTCGATGGCTTCCTTCTCGCCGGTCGATGCGCCGGAAGGCACGGCCGCACGGCCCTTGGCGCCGCTCTCCAATGTGACCTCGGCTTCGACGGTCGGGTTGCCGCGTGAGTCGATGACCTGCCTGCCCTTGATCTCTCTGATCGCGCTCATATCTCTTTGCCCCCGTTCATCCCAACTTTTGCTTTAGCAATTCATTCACTTTGCCCGGATTTGCCTTTCCTCCGCTCGCTTTCATCACCTGTCCGACCAGGAAGCCCAGGACCTGGGACTTCCCTTCCTTGAACTGA
>DATEEH010000045.1:0-8121 GCA_035281245.1 Nitrospira sp. | reverse complement strand
GCTGACTGGAATTTCGAGACGCCGGGCATGGTGCCGGGCACGATGACGCCGTCGCTGGTGCAGATGCCGGATGCGACGAAGCGCGAGCTCTACGAATATCCGGCCCGCATCAAAACGGTGGAAGAGGCCGAGCGGGTGCAGAAACTGCGTACGCAGGCCATTGAGGCCGATCATGACCGGGTATTCGGGTCTTCGACTTCACGCATTCTGGAAGCCGGCCGCCGCTTCACGCCTTACGAGGTTGCCCATCCAGAGCATGTCTATGAAGAGCATGTGATCATCAGGGCAAGCCACAATATCGTCGACCTTTCCTATGAGACCAATGGCAACGAGCCGGAATACCGCAATCACTTCGAGGCGATCCCTGCCCGTGTGCCGCTGACGCCGCACCGGTCAACAAAACGCCCGCGCATTGAAGGCACGCAGGTGGCAATCGTCGCCGGCCCTGAAGGCGAGGAAATCCATCCGGATCAATATGGGCGCATCAAGCTGTGGTTCCCGTGGGACCGCAAGGCGAAGAAGGATGGCACGGATACGTGCTGGGTGCGGGTGGCGCAGAACTGGGCGGGCTCCACCTGGGGTGGCCAGATCATCCCGCGCATCGGCATGGAAGTGATGGTGGCCTTCGTGGATGGCGATCCCGACCGGCCGCTGGTGACGGGGGTGGTGCCGAATGCACGTCAGACGGTGCCGTATGAACTGCCGGCTAACAAAACAAAGAGTACATTCCGCACCAATACGCACAAGGGCGAAGGTTTCAATGAGCTGTCGTTCGAAGATGAGAAGGGGCTCGAAGAGATCTTCTTGCACGCTCAAAAAGATTTGACTTTGAAAGTACTCAATCACGCAACTGAGAGAGTTGATGCTAATAAGATCACATCGGTAGGCGGAGCGCTGCTGACCGAAGTACAGTCAAGCCAGATGACCCATATCGGTCAGAATGCTACATTGAACGTCGGTACAGGTATTGGCGGTGGGGTAGTTCGCGGGCCTCTCGCGGAGAGTTCCTTTGGTGTTCGGGACGCAGGTTATTTCCTCGCCAAAACGATGTCCGCAATGAGCGGTAGCGGAAACTATACAGTCAATGCCTCAGGGGCTGTTTCCATAAACGCAATCGGGGCGTCAACCTTGACGGTTGGAGGGGCAAATATTGTCACGGTCGGAGGGATACACACCCTGAATGTCGGAGGAGCTATCTATGAAAGCGCCGTGGCGGCTTCCAGCGAAATTGTAGGTGGGACGAAAACCATCGATGCTCATGAGGAGATTCTCCTCCGTTGTGGCAAGTCGGAAATTCGAATGCTTCCTGATGGGACTATCAAGCTTAAGGGGACGAATTTCATCGTCGACGAAGAAAGTTCGGTAAAAATCACGGCAGGGCGAATAGATTTAAACTGAGGCGTATTGGTGAGGATGAGAATTTTGAGGAAGACCGTCAGTTTAGCCATCTTTTTTGCTTTGACTATACCATCGGCATTTAGCCAAGCGAAGGAGCCAGAATTGTCGACCCGTTTAATTATATCTATTGATCGGCCGCTAAATAAGGAAGGGGGGGCGGTAATCATATCTGGACGTCAGGTTTCTGATGAAGAATGGCGCGCCATAGCAGCAGATACGGGACCTAGGGACGCTCGTGAAAAGGAGTTCCATATAAGCGTGTCGTCGCCTGCCTCTATCGTGGATTTTGTTTATCCTGAGAGCGGAACCTACAGTTTTAAGCTCCAATCTCCTCCTGGCAGCAACGCGCCTCCCCTTAAAACCCGGCAGGTTTTAATTGGCAGTGCTGAGGTAGCCGATCCGGAAACCAAAAAGCAGGTGAGTTGGCCTTCGATGAGCGTCATTCATGTCGAAGGCGCGACCTATAATGAGGGATGGGCGCGGATACTCTCTTCCACTTTCGATTTGGCTTTCACTAGCGAGGATAAAGCGTCCGTTTCTATCCGGCGTTTCCCTGCAGGCCGTGTTTTATCGTTATCCCAGAGCGCGATTGAAACCTTTGTGAGGGATTCCGAATGAGCCAGTTGCTTCTGGTAACGCGGTCATTTCATCCCGATAGGAATTTCGGTCTGGGTGGTCTTGGCTTCCACGGCGATTCACGAGGCTTTTCGTCAAGTTTGAGCGTAACCTCGCGAATTACTCATGAGGTTACTATCGATCTGAAAGCAGCTCAGTTCACACGTGAGCGCTGCTTTTCCGACCCGTCGTCCAACGAAGTGGTACCGAGGGTGCTTGAAGGACGTGGCAGTCGTGCTGCGGAGGTGATGGCGAGAGACGAATTGGGCGACAGGGGCATCGATCTCCCTCAGTCCGAATGGACCAAACGGGGGGATATTCTGCCCAAAATGGAAAACGATTACTCCCAGCCGAGAAAACACCCCCGTAAAAACACGTCTGGAAACATTTCCCCTTACCGAGAAGATGGCGATCAGAGCGTGAATGGTCGTTTGTCTTACGCCGGCAAGAATTTTGCCTTCTATGGCGCCGATACTGACCCCGGACACTGGCTTCTGGGCGGAGACGTTTCGGACGGAGGTTCCGATACGCGTGGAGGAAGCGTGAAAGTGTGGGAGCGCTGGGGTGGAATGGTGCCGGATCTCGATGTCACCCATGAGTTCAGCCTGAGGTTTAACAGAGCCGATAAAAAGATACATGTTTCTTCGGCGATTTCGGGTGACGGTTTCCCAAATTGTGAGAGTTTCCTCGTCGATGCCTCGAAAAACGTGTTGTTCTTGGGATCTCACATCCGCATGGGTACAGCTGCCACACAACTTCCCGGAGGACGTTCCTTGCCTATGACCAGGACGCTTCTTGCCGTCGACTGGCTGCCGGGAGATCTGTTCGGTGCCAATGTCAGCCTCGATCTCGCGAATGACTATACAGGAAACGGCTCGCCGCAGCAGGTTGTGAGCGCTGGAAATATGGGACGAAGTACGTGGAATGCGGCGCATACAAAACGTGACGCAAGTGGCGACTGGATCAGAAGTATTGAGGATCACGTTCCGCTACCGCGTCAGTCATTGCGTAAGCTGGGTGAACAGATCCGTCGAGCGTTCTAGCGCCGTTTTGTCGCCGTGGCGCATGTGCGCCGCCAACGTTTCTCCAACGCCGGGGGTAATCGAGGCAATGCCCAAAGCTCATCGCCGTACCGATATTGGTTCCGCTCATTCCTGTCATTTTCCGCCCACACCGGCGACAGGCGGCAGTGACAATGTCTATGTGAACGGTCGGCCGCTGATGCGCGTCGGGGATGCCTATTTGCCGCATGGCTGCCCGTCCTGTCCGAAGCCGTCACATCCGCGGGCTCTGGCGGCCGGAGCATCCACCGTCTTCATCAACGGGAAGCGGGCCGGCCGAGTTGGCGATGCGATTGACTGTGGCGGCAATGCGCAAACCGGTTCGACCGACGTCTACATCGGCGACTGCGAGCCAAAGGGCGGCGGCGGTGATGCCACCTCGTGCCAGGCAAGCATGGCCGCGCGGTCCGTTCCAACGGTTCGAGGATAAGATGCAGAGTCAGCTCAACGGCGGAGCGGACGTGCCAGCGGTCGGTCAGGTTTATCTGAAGCGCCTCTCGCGGATTGCGGACAGTTGCGACAGGCGAATCTATGCGGTGCTGGACGGAGCTTTCTTCGGTAACCTAACAGCGGATCTTTCGGCCGCCGGCCTTTGCCACAGGCCGCTTTATCGGTCGGCGGGATCCAATGCTGCAATTATGCTCGGCGGGCCGTGGCTCGTTTCCCTTAGTCTTTCGCCGCCCGTTCCATGTGTTCCGGATGGCTGGATCGAGACGGCGGAGCCGAGCGACGAGGAACTGCAGGGGCTGGCAGCGAAACTGTCGAATGACATGGCGAAAGCAGTCGCCAATGGTGATGAAAGTGGCGGCGGCTTGCTGCCAGCCGACGAGATCGACTTGCCTGGGCGGGTAAAGAGCAGAATAGAGGCCCTGCTCAAGCTTACCGCGGACAGGCCGGCTGTGGTATTTTGGGTCGGTGATCGCGCCCTGTCTGAGGAAACAATCTACAGGCACCTTCGTGGTATCAACCGTATCATTCTGCCGCTCGAGCGGGACATGCTCCCGGGATTGGGCGGTTCGGTTTCCGGAGAAGCTGGAGATATCTCCTTGGCAGCCGGCGAGGCGCAAGAAGGGGCGCCGTTTGCCCCTGATCTTGACGAGGGGCGGGGTCGTAGCGAAGTTGTTGTTTTCCGCCATGCCGACCCGAATGTCATGATGCAGGTGTTGCCGGTGCTTTCGCCGGAACAGGTGGTGCGCCTTATAGGTCCGGCGGAAGAAATCTACTTCGCTCCGGGCGAGGCATGGGGTGGGAGCATCAAGCGTGCCCATCGACCGTTTGATATCGTAGCGCAAGGCGGCATGTTGCGCCTGACTCCTGATAATATCGAGGTCATCAGTGCATCTCGAATGCTCGCCGCGCGTCGCCGCCGAGTGGCGGCCTTTCAAAGGTCCGCGCCGCATTTGCTACAAGGCATGGACGAGCGCGACGCGCTCATATTCATGGAACGTTATGAAACACAGGCACGAGTTTACGGATTGAAAACCGAGCGCGGATTCTTTCAGTGGACCTACCTTATGAGCGCAAGCAACGGGCGCTTCATCGAAGCACCTGATATTCGCCAGAACCTCAAAGGCAGCAATCCTGACGCTCGACTGGATGAAATGATGCGGCTGATGGCGAATGCGGCGAAAGAACGGGGGGGTGCATGACTGCCGTGGCTGCTGCTGGCGGGGAGGTTCTGCTTGGCCGTGCGGCTGCAGGCGTAGCAACGAGGCTCGGTGCCCGCGCCGCGCTCGGTTTTCTTGGACCAGTCGGCGCAGCAATCGGCCTCGCCATGCTGGCCTATGAAGGCTACGAACTCTACAAGATGTACAATGAGAGCCATTCTGAACCCGCCGATGGCGAGGCGGGAAGCTGCACGGGGAACTGCGGTTCGGCAAAGGCGGAAGAACAGAAGAAGCGCCAAGAGGAACTGGAGGATGAAGCGGGCGTCAGTCAACAGACAAAGGGCAAGACAAAACACGGCGAAAAGGACGGCGGTATGGCGGAAGCCGAACGCGACTTCGATTCCTTGAAACCGGATAAGGAGAAAGGTATCGAAACACAATACGGGCCGGGCCGCACGGGGGAACTGGAAGACGGCAGCAAGGTTACCGTCCGTCCGGGAAGCTCTGACGGTCGTCCGACGTTGCAGATACGTAGGCCGAACGGTCGTCAGACCGAGATACGCTATAATGACGGACCTGGGGTTTAATTATGGACTTCATTGGAAAAGATTGCACGCTGGATCATCGGGCAATACGAAACAGGAATTTCGCGGCAAGGATTTATCCCGAATTTCCAAGCGAGGAGGAAATCGCTCTTGTTGCCGCGCGTATCGGTAGTGACGAGATTGATTTCGCTGCTTACGAGTTTGGTCAGCCTCCGCGCCATTTTGCACCGCAACCGGTCGGGTTGGTGCTCGATGCACTGTTTGAAAATTCGCCCTATGGCCTTCTGATCCATTTTTCAGGTCATGATCTCTGGATCTGGGCGCCGGAGGATCACGAATACCTCGTTGTCTTCGGTGATGGGAATCTAGTCGAGGCGATAGAACGAAGTGACATATTCTCATACAGCTTTGCTGAGTATCTGGGCAGCGGTGTTTTGTCCCAAGCAACAGTTACACATCTTCGTGGAGTAGCATCGAACTATACGATCGGGTAATATGCGGGTAAAGTCGTTGAGGGCTGGTCATGGAGGTGGTGGAGCGGTTCGGAATGTATTAGCTGGCCAGCCTCAAGGTCATCTACAGCAACGACAGAACGACCGGAATCGCGAAGATCAACGATCTGGACTTCGAGTTTATCGTTGTCGATGGCCATGGGGACGTTCATGCCCGAAAGTCTGAGTGCTCCGACGAATGTCGTCGTTTTCCAGTATCTTTGCGGGATCGCGGAACGGCACCGCTCTCCCCGAATAGCCCGCTCGCCAGCCGGGAAATGTTCGTGCTTAGGCCTGTTTCACCGATAAACACGAGAGGTGCCGGATCGAAATAGGGTTTTCACTCGAACCGGTCCCGACGGCGCTGTAGAAGCTTGGCGCGCTCCATGCCCGGCGCTTCAGTTAAAGCAGAGAGACTATCATCATAGCCCAAACAAAGACGAGCATGGCGATACAAGCCGGGCGGAAGAGATAAAATCGCTGCCAGTTCGTGAGGCGGAGGTCGTTGTAGTGCATGGATCTGTCAAGTCTGACGTGATCCATGTCGCTGTCGACAGAAAAATCGCCACCGTTCTTCTTGTAGAAATTATACTCCCGAACCTGCGCGACAATCTGTTGTACGGCCAGAAGGCCAACCGCGATAAGAGCCGCAGAAAAAATGACGATCTCAAGTATCAGCAAGCGTTTCTCCTGTGCGATCGGTTGCAACGGCGACAACTTGTGTCCAGCAAGATTACGGGCGACGTGTCACGCCTGTCGGAGCTAGTCAGACTACGGTCACTCCGTTTTGAGGGCAAGAACAAGCTTGATGGCTGGGGCAAGCTGGCGAGCAGATCTGTCGAGAATTTCGAGGCGTCGCATTATCCCTGCAAATTTGCGCGTGAAAATTTCCCGAAACTTGAGAACTATGTCATCAACGCATATCGCGCTCGGGATCCGTTCTATGAAGAAGGCGGAGATCACGACGCCCTCGGCGACGAATTTGCTGCCCTATGACCGTTCTCTGTGTCGCTACCGTCGCGCATTGTGGACCGGGTTCCTCTGGACCATGAATACTTCGTTGTCTTTCGTGAAAATGTAAGTCACTGTTTTGATAGACTTGAAGTCTGTCGAGGCAATTTGAGGGACAATCTACGCCAGGAGACCGGTACTCCATGTAGCTGTATCATCGGCGTAGCTCAGATATCGCGATCTGCTGGCGTTGCCGATATTTCGGAGGCAGCTCTGCGGTCGGCAGATCGTCGGCCTTGAACTGCTTACCGGTGGACCATGGGAGCATGTTAAGCACCACACCAAGCCCGGCGATGATCGCAGCAACTACGGGTTTAGCCCCAAATTTGTTCAGCCCAGAAAACTTCAAGCCAGAAAGAAGAGCGCCGAGCGGTTTAAAGATCAAAAAAGGGATCAACAGGAACGGCATGGAGACGAGAGCGAGCACCCCCGGGATCGCCGCCTCCAGCATAGGGTCGCCGCCGTATCGGAGGCGAAGACGAGGGTTACAGGCGACTGCAAAAGGAATAAGTTCTTCCATGAAGCGAACGTAGTCGGCGGATTGATCAGTACGTGTCTCTCCCTGCCAATGCAGTGAGGATATCTCCCTCGATGCGAAGAGCATCCGCAAACGCGCACTGTAGACTGGGAATCCAGTGGAGCCGACCCCACTCGTCACGTAAATGTGCAGGAACCGAATAGATGTCCAGGGGATGAGGCTCACGGACTGTCCTCGCCTCACCAAAAGGCCTTTGGCGTCGATGGCGTAACCGGTCTAGCAAGATTTCGCCGTGGTATAGGAACCAAGTTTGACGATCTCGACGAAGCTGGCTGGATATTCTCCCGTCAAGCCCACGGGCGAGGCATCGCCTACGAAGCCGCTTTAGCGGCTCATAATTGGTACGAGCAAAGGTGGCCACGAACCACCTTCTGTCTGATTTCGGATGACAACGCGTCATCGTTCCGGATGGCCGAAAAACTCGGATATGTGCGACGCGACGACTCGCGAGTGTTGGAGGGCGTCACGCTTCTGAAAAGAGAGCCCAGGCACATTTGACCGCCTCGGGCCAATTGGGGCCTTCCGCTTTGCGCGCCAATTGGCGTATCAAAAACCGACGTGGCTCTAGTCGCAGCTGGATGAAAGTTCAGTGGCAGGTCAATCGGGACAACGAAAAGGATTTTGAGCATGACGCAATCAGTCCAGAGCGTCGAGTTAGTCGAAATTCACGGCTTCGGGAGCCCAAGTGAGTATGAGCGTTTTAGTCGTTGGCTAGATGCCGTTATCACGAGCGGCGCGTGTATTGAGAAATCGCAGGGTCTGGTTGCCGATGAGTTGAAACACGGTCGCCGCGAAATTCAGTTTCAGAACGGCGAGACTTGGCGACTTGATCCGCCCGATTTTCCTTTTCGAGGA
>DATEEH010000044.1:0-5939 GCA_035281245.1 Nitrospira sp. | reverse complement strand
CATCATTGGACATCGTGTTCGATGCATATCGCACCGATCTCCTCTTGCCGGCCGAGCTGGGCTTCGGCGCCGCGGTCTGGGTCAATGGGTATCGTCTGGCGCTGTTGCTGGCAAGTGCCGGTGCGTTGGTCCTGGCCGATTACATTGGCTGGCGCGGCACGTACCTGGCTTTGGCCGGCCTGATGGCCGTGGGAGTCGTCGCGATTCTCCTCAGCCCGAACCCACCTCCGACCGGCCTTCCTCCAAAAACGATCAAGGAAGCGGTCGGGCAGCCGTTGCGTGAACTTTTTGCGAGGCCGGGCATCTATGGTTTGCTGAGTCTCATCGTCCTGTACAAGGTTGGGGATGCCGTCGCAGGATCATTGCAGTCCGCCTTTTTCATCGGCGGCCTTGGGTTCACGTCCGGTGAGGTGGGATACGTCAAAGGGCTTGGCATCGCCGCCACACTCATCGGGGCGCTGGCGGGCGGCATAGTGATGGCCAAAACGGGTTTGGCGCGGTCGCTCCTGCTCTTCGGCATTCTCCAGGCACTGTCCAATCTCTCTTTCATGGTGCTCGCGTGGATCGGAAAGAGTTATGAGGCGCTCGCCGCTTCCGTCGTCATAGAAAACGTCACTGGTGGCATGGGCACCGCGGCGTTTGTGGCCTTGGTCATGTCACTCTGCGACCATCGCTATACCGCCACCCAATTTGCGTTGTTGTCTTCGCTGGAAGCGCTCGGGCGGGTGTTTTCGGGACGTCCTTCGGCGGAAGCCGTGAGCCTTCTGGGCTGGGGGTGGTTTTTCTTTCTTTCGTTCGTCCTGGCGTTGCCCGGGTGCTGGCTGGTTTGGCACTATCGCCGGCAGCTCACGCCCGAGACAGTCGAAACGAGGACATCGCAATCTCCACTTATGAAACCGGCTTAAGTCGACGCTGCAGGTAGAGCACGAACAGGAGCAGCGTCGGCAGGGGCGCAAGCGCAAACGGCACGAGCCATATCCAGACATTCTTCGCTCTCATTCGGGTCTGATCGAGCATCCACACGAAGACCCAGATCACGAGGCCGATGTAATTGAGAGCCATCCATCTTGTCGTGTGAATCTTGAGTCCACTGGCGCTGTCAGGGCTGCCCTGGAGGAGAAACGCACCCAAGATGATTACGAATAACCCCAAGAGCACTGCAACGAGCTTCTTGCTCCATACGAACATAAGATCCTCCAGCTGCAGGGTTCAACACAGTCGGCTGATGTACGCCGTTGTCAAACTCGCGGTAGGCTAAAGATGCAACGGGTGTTTGTCAAAGGGGAGCCGACATGAATGTGGTCCAGCTTGGGATCGTGGTGGTGCTGTTGAGTGTGGGTATCGGACTCGTCGTCTCGAATCCGACGATGGACGATTACCTGTTGTTCGTCGAAGCGGAACTTGGCAAAGCGATGGACCGGAGCGACCAGAGCCACACGCCCCGCGAGCATGCCATGCTGAAATCAATTTTCCGCTCCCACAGTCACGAACTGATGAACACCGCCGTTCGTCCGCATACGGTTCGCCGGAATTGGGGACTGTGGAGCTTCTACGAAACGACAATTTTCGATTCGCGGATCACCGTGCTTGGCATCGCCGGATCCTTTATTCCCCTTAAGGGAATCGATGAGGCCATTCTTCGTTTGGGACGTCTCGCCTTCTAAAACTACCGCAAAAGGGTTCTCCACAGCTGTGGATAACCTGTCTGCTTTTCGATGAAGCCGGCCTTGATCAATGCTTCTCTGCTATCCACAGGCTTTCCTCCATTTCCACAGGAAGGCCACAATATTTGGTATTGACAATTCTCCGAGATAGCTATATGTAGTCTTCCCCGTGTACGGCGACAGCAATTTAACGGCTTGGTGGGTCCTTTAGCCCTACTACTTCCGTAGGGTCTAAGGGAGGCTGCAACTAGCTCGGAATCCCAGGAGGAGGCATCGTGAGAATAGAACGGCGATTTACACGTTCCGGACAGAGTCCCTATGAAGGGTTGAAGTTCGTGAAACGCTCATCGGAGATACGCAATCCTGATGGATCGACCGTCTTCAAGTTGGACCAGATCGACATCCCCGAATCGTGGTCGCAGCTGGCCATCGACATTCTCGCGCAAAAATACTTTCGAAAAGCCGGGGTCCCGCAGAGGGATGAGGCGGGCAATCCCATCATGGGATCCGACGGGAAGCCGGTCCTGGGGGGGGAGCGTGACGCCAGGCAGGTGTTCGAACGCCTGGCTGGGTGCTGGACGCATTGGGGGAAAGCCTACGGCTACTTCAAGACCATCGAGGATAGTGCGGCCTTTCACGACGAACTCTGCTACATGCTGGCTCACCAGATGGCCGCGCCCAATTCTCCACAATGGTTCAATACGGGTTTGCATTATGCCTACGGCTTGTCCGGCCCGGCGCAAGGGCATTTCTATGTCGATCCGAAAACGCGCGAAGTCGTGAAGGCGACGAACGCCTTCGAACATCCACAACCCCACGCCTGTTTCATCCAGTCAATCGAGGATGATCTCGTCAACGAGAACGGCATCATGGACCTTTGGGTGCGGGAAGCCCGGCTATTCAAATACGGCTCGGGCACCGGGACCAATTTTTCGAAGCTGCGAGGAGACGGTGAGGCGCTGTCCGGGGGAGGACGCTCATCGGGGTTGATGTCATTTCTCCGCATCGGTGACCGCGCGGCCGGCGCCATTAAGTCGGGAGGCACCACCAGGCGTGCCGCCAAGATGGTCTGTCTGGATCTGGACCATCCCGACATCGAGGAATTCATCGATTGGAAGGTCGTTGAAGAACAAAAAGTGGCCGCGATGGTCACCGGCTCGAAGATTTGCGCTCAACGGCTCAACGCCGTGCTCAAGGCCTGCCACATCGTCGATGCCGAAGGGACGCCCCATGTCGCCATAGATCCCAAACAGAATTCCATTTTGAAGGAAGCCCTGACGGCGGCCCGCCGCGATAACGTGCCCGAGGCGTATATCCAACGGATGTTTTCCTATGCGCAGCAAGGCTTCACCCATTTTGTCTTTCACGAATACGATACCAACTGGGATGGGAAGGCTTATCAAACCGTCTCCGGCCAGAACTCCAACAACAGCGTGCGTGTTCCCAATGAATTTTTTGCCGCCTTGGAAGCCGATGGCGATTGGCAGCTGAAACGGCGAATCGACGGCAAGGTCTGCAAGACCATCAAGGCCCGTGACCTGTGGGACCGCATTGGCTGGGCAGCCTGGATCTGCGCCGACCCCGGCACCCAGTACGACACCACGATCAACGAATGGCATACCTGCCCCGAAGATGGCCGCATCAATGCCTCGAACCCCTGCTCGGAGTACATGTTCCTGGACGATACGGCCTGCAATCTGGCCTCCTTGAATCTAGCCCAGTTTTTCACGGCCGAAGGCCAGTTCGAACTCGAGCATTTCCGTCACGCGGTGAGAATCTGGACGATGGTGCTCGAAATCAGCGTGCTCATGGCGTCGTTTCCGAGCCGTGCGATCGCTGAAAAGAGTTATCAGTTCCGCACCCTCGGATTGGGATATGCCAATCTCGGCACGGTCCTGATGCGACAGGGCATTCCATACGATTCCGAGAAGGCCCTTGCCATTTGCGGAGCGCTCACATCCATCATGACCGGCGAAGCCTACAGCGCGTCGGCCGAAATGGCGGCGGAACTTTGGCCGTTTCCGGGGTATGCCAAGAACCGGGACGCCATGCTGCGTGTGATGCGCAATCACCGGCGTGCCGCCTACAACGCACCGAAGGACGAGTATGAGGGACTCACGATCACACCGGCCGGCATCCACGCCGAACATTGTCCGCCCGATCTCCTGATCGCCGCCCGGCGGGCATGGGACCGAGCTCTGGAGCTTGGAACGGCCTACGGATACCGCAACGCTCAGGTCACCGTGATTGCGCCGACCGGGACGATCGGTCTGGTCATGGATTGCGATACGACCGGCATCGAGCCGGATTTCGCCCTGGTCAAATTCAAGAAGCTGGCCGGGGGAGGGTACTTCAAAATCATCAACCAGAGCCTACCGCCTGCACTCGAGACCCTGGAATACACGCCGCCGCAAGTGCAGGACATCGTCAACTATTGTGTCGGCCGTCAGACCTTGCAGGGTGCACCCTTCATCAACCATGAGACGTTGAAGCAGAAGGGGTTCGACGATGCGGCCCTGGCTCGAATGGAAAGCGGGCTCTCGCAGGCCTTCGAGATTCAATTTGCATTCAACAAGTATGTGCTGGGAGAGGAGTTTTGCCGCACCAAACTGGGACTGACTGACGTTCAGCTCACCGAAGCCAATTTCAACATGTTGAAAGCGCTCGGATTCACGCAGGAGGAGATCGCCGCAGCCAACGATTATTGCTGCGGCACAATGACGGTCGAGGGCGCACCCCATCTCAAGCCTGAGCACCTTCCGATATTCGACTGTGCCAATCGTTGCGGCCGTATCGGTCAGCGTTACATTCCGGTCGATGCACACATTCGAATGATGGCGGCTGCCCAGCCCTTTATCAGCGGAGCCATCAGCAAGACCATCAACATGCCGGCCGACGCCACCCTGGAAGACGTCAAAACGGCTTATCTATTCGCCTGGAAGAGCATGGTGAAAGCCGTTGCGCTCTATCGGGACGGCTCAAAGCTGAGTCAGCCGCTCTCGGCATCCACAGACAGTGGAAAGACCGTCGAAGCCTCAACGGAAGTCCTCAGCATCGCCGAAAAGATCACCGAACGGGTCCTCGTCCGCTATCTGGCCAAGCGGCGTCCTCTTCCGGCCCGGCGAAACGGCTATACGCAAAAGGCGGTGATCGGCGGTCATAAGCTCTATCTTCGGACCGGTGAGTATGAAGACGGCACTGTGGGCGAGATATTTTTGGACATGCACAAGGAAGGCGCTGCTTTCCGGAGTTTGATGAATTGCTTTGCCATCGCGATCTCGCTGGGCCTTCAACACGGTGTTCCGCTGGAAGAGTTCGTCGAGGCGTTTGTCTTTACGCGGTTCGAGCCCAACGGCCCGGTCAAGTTGAACGACCGGATCAAGATGTCCACCTCGATCATCGATTACATTTTCCGCGAACTCGCCGTGACGTACCTGGATCGATACGATCTCGCACAAGTCAAGGAAGAGGATTTGCGGATGGACTCCGTCAAAAAGGACGAGCCGGATCCTGAATGCTCAGAAGAAGAGGCCGATCCGCAAACGCTGGCTTCGTCGTCCATCAGCACGGAATTGTTTCCTTCGAGGAGGGGCATCCAGCCGCGGCATGGGGGCAACGGGCACGGGAACGGCGGCGTGGCGCATAAGGTTGAGCTCAAGCGGGAAACGTTGACCTATACCGCCGAAGCAATCAAGTATGCACGCCTTCAAGGCTACGAGGGCGACCCCTGCCAGAGCTGCAACGAGTTCAAGCTTGTGCGAAATGGAACCTGCCTGAAATGCATGGGGTGCGGCGCCACGAGCGGCTGCTCATAAAGGGGGCGTGTATGAGCTCAACTCTTCGGGAACACAGCATAGACACAGTCCACGATCAGGTCGTCAATCTGGTCGCCCAGCGCTGGGCCAAGGCCTTCGTCTGCAAGGTGACCATCCGCACCGGCGTTGAGCAAAGCCCTTGGGCAGGGTCACAGCAACCCTCCGACATCATCGGGTGGTATGTGAGCTCCGGTGGGGACACGATGGAATGGATGGCGGAGGTCGAGACGGAGCACTCGCTGGCAGACCTTCAAATCGTCGACAAATGGAGAAGGATCCTGACGCGAGGCATCCCCTTCTATCTTATTGTGCCGCGCGGTATGAGGGACCCAGCGCTGAAACTGTGCCAGGAAGGCTCCATCCCGGTCAGCTGGGTCTATGAATTCACCTTCATCAACGGGGTGTACCACATGTTTTAGAAGCCGGGGGCCAGTCCTAGGCGCCGCCCACGGTTGCGGTT
>DATEEH010000043.1:0-77318 GCA_035281245.1 Nitrospira sp. | reverse complement strand
CATGCGGGTTCGAGGGATGAAGTTCCCTGGCTCGATGGAGCAGTTCATTGATCTGCTTCACCTTGGCCGGCGTCACGTACGCGTATCCAGCCAGTGCTTGAACGACCAGGGCGTCGGCCTGCATCTCGTCGAGCAGGTGTTGCCGCTGGAGCGTCAGTGCACGGACCTGTTCCGCGGTGTTGGCCGCGATCAACGCCTGGTTGGCGGCGTCCAAGCGCTGACGGAGCTGCTCAGCCTCGACGCGAAGCGACGTGAGTTCTTGCGCGGCCAGCTCGTTGTTTCGAAGCGCGTTGATCGCCAGAATCACCTCGTCTTGATCGGCTTGCGCCGTCAAGTCAACATGAATGACGGCGACGCCGTTCTCGAGGCGCGTGCTGGTTTGTTGATTGAGCACGGTGATGACGCCCGCGGTGTAGGTCCTGATCTCATCGCGTGTCACGTCGAGGTTTTTCACCTCCGTGACGCTCTCAAGATAGGTGGCGACCTGCTCGAGCGCTTGCCGTTTCGCGGCCTCAATGGCCATCCGTGTGGCATCCGTCCGCGTGTCATGTTCACCCATGCGATATTCGACGGTCGCGGTGACGACGCGAATGGCCGGCGCTCTCTCGCTCTCCGCGGACTGCGAGATTTCCGGTAGCAAGGGGACGGCCGCGGCGCGATATTGTTCAGGAATCGAGTGCAGTTCAGTGGTGAAATTCAGCGTGCCGGAATCATCTTTATACCGATAGATTTGGTTGCCGGCTCTCGCCTCACCGACAAGGATGAGAAGGCAGGACACGAGGAGAAAAATCGACCAAGGCATCAATCGTCTCCTTCTTCACCATACCACGTCTCGCACAGGGAATGTGCGCATTGACTTGCATGTCGCCGCTCGCTATAAGACCGCCGAACGTGGCCCAGCCTCATCTGTTTCTCGTCTGGAGTCTCACTCAGCTCGTCAGATAGCCAACCGCCTGGAGGGGCAATGAAGATGGCCGGCATACTGCTCTCGATGCTCTTGACTCTGTTGCAGGCAGCGCCGGCGATGAGCGGTGGCGAGTTCAATCCATCGTCCGTGGAGAAGGGCGTGTTCTTGGTGGCCAGCCCCTCATTGAACGATCCGAATTTCCGCGAAACCGTCGTCCTGATTCTCGACCACGGAGCGCAGGGGACGCTGGGTCTCATCTTGAATCGCGCCACGAACGTGCTGCTGTCAGAGGCATTGCCTGACGTGTCCGCGCTCAAAGGCACGACGCACCGGCTTTTTGCCGGCGGACCGGTCCAGCCCACCGTGCTGTTGTTGCTCTCGCGGTTGAAGGAACCTCAAGCGGACATGCGATCGGTATTCGACAGCGTATATGTGGGCGGGACGCCCGATGTCCTGGAACGGATCATCACGAAGGCCGCACCAGCCGATAGGTTCCGGGCATTTGCCGGCTATGCCGGATGGGCTCCGGGTCAGCTCGGGCGCGAAATGCTTCAAGGATCGTGGGCGGTGTTGCCTGCCGAGAATAGCCTTTTTGATCAAGATCCCGCCATGATTTGGCAGGACAGCATTGCCCGCCTGCAGGCGCCGAGAGTGATCTCTCGTTAACGACACAGAGTAATCTCAGCTCTCATACTTCACAACTCAAATCATTATGGAAGGTTGGAAGACATGGACGGCAATGCTGATGGTGCTAGCTTTCACCGCCTGCGCAAAGTCGTTCGACATGTCCGCTGAGCGGCTGACCCCGCTGGGGCCGGAATGGGGCATCGTGATCGGATCGGTCCTGGTGAAGGCAGCGGACGACAATTCGAAGTCGGGCGACGCCGGCGATATGACCTACCAATTCGACATCGTGCAAAGCCTGCCTGGCAGTCCCGACGGCGGTCCCAATTCAGCACGGTATCGTCTAGAGGCAAAGGCGGGAGAAGAACGGACGTTTGTCTCCAGTTTGCGGGAAGGCAAGTATCTGTTTAAGAGCTTCGCGCAAAAAAGGATCGTGGGCGTCGGCGGCGATCTCGGGCTGGTCTTCGAAAGCACGGCTGGAGAAATCCGATATATCGGGCGCTTGGTGGTAGAGATTCCTCAACGCGTTTCGCGTGGAAAGGAGTATCGATTTACGGTGGAAAACGCGCGCGCGGGGACGATGACGCAGATCTCAAACCGTCATCCGGACTTGGCGAGACAGGCGGTCGACGCGCCGATGCGGACACGTGAGCAACCAGCGCCATGATGAGACAGCGGCTTGGCCGCGGCGATCACAGATCGCCGCGGGTCGAGGAAAATGTTGGCGGCGCTATTTTGGACTGTCGACGTCGATAATCGTCAGCGTCACAAGCAGCGGTTTGCCTGCCAACGGATGGTTATAATCCATGACCGCATCGGTATCCGACATTTGGGTGATGGTGGCTTGTTGACCCGTATTGCGATCCTCGACGATGTCGCCGGTTTTTAAGCCGGCAGGCAGCTCCTTCGTGGGCACCATTTTTTTCTTGTTTGAATCATAGGGCCCAAAGGCCTGCTCTTCTGAGAGTTTGACTTCGGTCTTCTCGCCCCTTCGCATCCCGGAAACCGCCTGTTCGAGTGCTGGAAGCATTTGATGCTGGCCCTGGATGAACTGGCTGAGATCGCGCACCTCGATGCGTTCATCGCCGGGTACTTTGATCTGATACAAGAGCGTCACCTTTGAACCGTCCGTAATCGGGGCGGATGAGCCCCCAGGAACGACGACCGGGTCTGCCGCCGGGGAGGGTGCAGACAAGCCAAGACACCCGACGACGGTCATCATTGCCACCATATATCGGCGCGCTTTCGCCATAGAGCCTCCTTAAAGTGGAACTGGACGCAGGCGTTGCGTCTGTTTCCATCAAAATGCCGCAAGCCTTTTGCCACACATGAAACCACAACGTTTGCGAGGGCTTAAGAACTGCGGCCCGAACGATCGGTGAAGTGTGATAAGCACAACTCGTCCTTCTTTGCGCGAAACCATTGAATTTCTGCCCCTTCCATCTTTAGACAGTCTGTCCTTATATCGAAGACACCGTCTTCGCCAACACTGGGAATCACCCTTGCGCACCGACAACAACTTTGTTTGAATGGCAAAACATTGGACTGATCCATTCATGACCACATCGCGATACAGGTCGCTCAGTCTCTTCCTGGTCGGCTGTCTGGGCCTCTTCGGGTGTTCCAGTCTCGCCTATCAGCACATGAACGATCCCTCGCGTGACGCATGGCAAAAGCCAAAGGAAGTCGTCGCACAGCTCGGCATCGTTCCAGGCGCCCGTGTCGCCGACGTCGGGGCAGGCGGAGGCTACTTCACGTGGTATCTCGCAGAAGCCGTCGGTACCGATGGCATCACGTATGCCGTTGAGATCGACGAGACAGGATTGGACATCATCAGAAAAGACATGCAGGCGCGCGGCGTCGGGAATGTGGTGCCGATCCTTGCGGAGCTGATGGATCCCAAACTGCCAGCTCCTGTGGATCTGGTGTTCAGCTGCGACACCTATCATCACATGATGGATCGCGTCACCTACTTCCGCTCGGTCGCTCGCTATCTGAAGGCCGACGGCCGGGTGGCGATCCTGGATTTCCATCTGCACGGCTTCTTTTCCGGTTTACTGGGTCATGGCACGGCAGCTGAAGAAGTGCGGCGAGAGATGGAAGCTGCGGGATACCGGCTGATCGCCGCCTTCGACATCATCGAGAGTCAGCATTTCCAAGTTTTCGCCAGAACCGGCTCATGAGCCGGATGTCTCGATTGCGAGCCGGCCAAGGAGCCTCGTAAGATAATACTGATGGACCGGCAAGTGATCACCCGCATCAAGACCAAGCTGCCCGCCCCCTACGAACTCACGGCGCTGCATCAGGACACCCACGACACCAGGACATTCTGTTTTGCCTTGCCTGACGATGCCACATTGGACATGCTGCCCGGCGACCATCTCTATGTGCATGCGACGATCGATGACAAAGCCGTCAAGCGGCCTTATACGCCCTCGTCCGTGCCCGGCACGACCGGCTATTTCGATCTTACAGTGAAGCGGTACGAGACCGGATTGGTCTCAAAGTATCTTCACGACTGCAAGGTCGGTGACACCGTTCTGATGAGCGGCCCCAATACCGGCGGTCATTGGGTGGAAGGGATGGCAACGCAGGTGGGGTTCGTGGCAGGCGGCACCGGAATCACGCCGATGATTTCCATTATTCGATGGATTCTCGCCAATGGCCTTCCCGTCGAGCTGTTTCTCGTGTTTGCCAACAAGACGGAGGCGGATATCATCTTCCGCGACGAGTGGGAGGCGAATGCGCGCGAGCACGCCAATTTCCACGCCTATCACGTGTTAGAGCAGCCACCCGCCGGATGGACACAGGGTAGAGGACGCATCACTGAGGAAATTTTGAGGCGGCATCTGCCCCCTCCGGGCCCGGAGGCCGTCATCTTTCTTTGCGGCCCGCCGCTTATGGTGGATGCCTTGGAAGGGACATTGAAAGGCATCGGCTATTCCGAGCAATCCATTGTCCTGCCATAGCGGCTTAAAATCTCAAATCTCCAACGGAGTTTCAAATCTCATACTCGCTCCGAGCAATTTGAGATTTGAGATATGAAATGTGAGATCCCGCTCGCGGGAGTTACTCGATCGTGAAGTTCATCACCATGCCCTTCGCGGCATGGGATTCACCGCCACCGAACAGACACATGATGGCGTAGCGACCGCGGGTCAACTCCGCCGTGAACGTTCCATCGCGTCCCGGCTCGAGGCCGCTCATACCTCCGATCAGCTTACCTGGCAGCGGTAATGGCTGGTCTTGTCTGACCGCTTTCAGCAGATCCTCCGTCGAGGCGCCTCGATTGAGGCGCACGAAGCTCACCTGATGGACCTGGTGGCCTCGATTGATGACGTAAAAGCTATGCCGGCCTCTTCGAAGAGGTTGGACCACAACAAATTCGTAGTCGAACATCGCCATATGGAAGTTGCCGTTGAATTCCGGAGGTGGGGGGCTAGTGTCGGTGATTGTCAGCGGTTTTTGCATGCCAAGCGCCGCATGGGTTTGATGGTTCTTCGCCGGAACGCCGCAGATGATCACATACGATCCCGGCTCCAGATAGAGCGTGGCTTCCGAGATGCGGCCGGCGTCCACGCCATTGGGACCTCCCATATGTTTCGCCCAGGAGGGGACGCCACCGCCGCCAGCTTTCAACGCCGCGGCGAGATCTGCCGGAGACTTGCCAGGCTCCAGCTTGAGGAATTGCAGTTGATGAGGATCCTTTCCTCTATTGTGCAAGCGAACGGTCGTTTGACCGGCCGGCAGTTGGTCGGGCCCTGTAAACCGGTGGTCAGAGGCGGTAAAGGTGACCACGTTCGATGGCGGAGGAGAGAGGCTCCCTGAAGCGATGCCGAAGGCCCCAAAGACAAGCCCAAGACAGGCACTGATGCACGTGAGCCGGCACACCGTTGTCATCTCGTCCTTAACATTGCTGGGACTTGCCTGAGGTCAAACTGAGGACCGGCCGCTTTATTCATACTCCCGGCGATGAGGTGATGGCAATAGAGCCATTTGGATCCCTCATGACCCCTAGGCCAGCGCCTCTCTTCCATGGGGGGTAAAGAGGTCTTGGATGGGACCGAGAGGCACGATGCGGGTGGGATTGATGTCTTCGTGTGTCACGTAATAGTGGCGTTTGATGTGATCGAAATTTACGGTTTCGGCAATGCCGGGGGTTTGGTACAGATCCTTGAGATAACCAAACAGGTGGCGATAGTCGACGATCCGCCGAAGATTACACTTGAAATGACCGTAATACACGACATCGAACCGGATCAGTGTCACGAAAAGCCGCCAGTCAGTCTCGGTCATCTCTGAACCAAAGAGATAGCGGCGATCGGCCAGCCGTTGCTCAAGCCGGTCGAGCGCGTCGAAGAGCAGTCGGACCGCCTTCTCATAAGCAGATTGGGAGGTGGCGAAGCCCGCGCGATACACGCCGTCGTTCACGTGTTCGTAGAGGTAGCTGTTCCACTCGTTGATGTCGTTTCGCAGCGGTTCCGGATACAGATCAAGGCGGCTGTCCGTCAATCCGTTGAACTCGCGGTTGAACATGCGCATGAGGTCGTCGTCCGAATTCGACACGATGCGCTTCGTGACCGTATCCCAGAGCACCGGCACCGTGACGCGTCTGCGGTAGTTCGGATCCGTCGCGCGATAGGCCTCGCTGAGAAACCGAAAGCCGTTCACAGGGTCCGGCGAATGCCCCGGGCCTTCACGAAACGCCCAGCCCCGTTCGTCCCGAATGGGATCAACGACGGTCATGCCGATGACCGTCTCGAGACGCTTGAGCTTCCGCACGATGATCGTCCGGTGCGCCCAGGGGCAGGCCCAGGAGACATATAAATGATAGCGGCCGGCGGCAGCAGGATAGTCTGAGCCGCCCTCGGCCGTGACCCACTCGCGAAAGATATCATCCTGACGTTTGAACTCGCCCGCGGCGGATTGTTCCAGGGGAAATTGCGCCCTCCCAGCCATCGGCGATCCTCCTGCCGTCAACAGTGGTCCCTTGCCAGTATGGCACAGAGCCTGCCGCTGAAGCAGCACTCTCTAGAGGTCTGCCCAGTGGTGTTCCGCCCCTGTTGGCCTCTGAATAGAGCAGATTGGAGAGCGAGGCGGTGAAACGAAGAAAACCCGGCGAGGCAACCCGTCCGCCTCCTTCCAGCACGCATGAAACCGGGCTCGTGCCGCTCTCCTGCCCGGACTGTTTCGGCGTCTTACGATTCGAACGGGAAGGATCGCACGGTCACCTCCTGTACCGCTGTCAAGTCGACCATCGCTACTCGATGGGCAGTCTGCTCCACGCCAAAGAGGACCAACTGGAGAGAACGTTGTGGTCTGCATCGCTGCTCCTCAAACAGATGTCGTATGTCTACGAAGACCTGCTGAGCGAAATGAAGAACGCGAGAGGTGGCGAACGGAAGCGCGTGCGGCAGCGCATGAAGGAAGTGAAGAAACAACGCCTCGCTGTTCAAGCCATGATCGAGTCGACACATGCGGTGGAATAGGGCTCTGAACGGGCTGCCTGCTTCACACCAACGCCGGAGATCATTGAATGCGGACGGCGTCAAACGCGATGTCATCGTGATCGGGGCCTCCGCCGGAGGGGTGATGGCGTTGACCGAATTGTTTGCGGCGTTGCCACAAGGTTTGCCTGCCTCGGTCGCGGTCGTGCTCCATCGAAGCGCGGTCCCTGGCGAGCTGGCCTCTGTCTTGGGACGTCGCTCCGTGTTTCCGGTGATCGAACCTGAGAACAACGCTCCACTCAAGCCAGGCGTCATCTATCTCGCTCCGCCCGACCACCATCTGTTGTTGCAACGCCACAGCGTCGTCGTGCATCGCGGCCCCAAGGAGCACAGCACCAGGCCGTCGATCGATCCCTTGTTTCGTTCGGCCGCAATCGCCTACGGAAAGCGAGTCGTCGGCCTTCTTTTGACAGGCTGTGGAGAGGATGGCGTCAGCGGTCTTATTGAGATCTCACAGGAATCAGGTGTCACGCTCGCGCAAGACCCGGAGGACGCGTACATGCCCTACCTGCCGATGAATGCATTGCGATTTGACGACGTGTCAGGAGTGTTCCCGCTGCGTGATATGGCGGTCGTTTTGCAAGCACTTGCAACGGGTCGTGCGGTGACGACCAGACCAAGAAGCATCTCCACCACGAGACTGTGAGTCGCATCACCGAGAGGCTGCAGATGCCTCTCGCCTTCTCCCCCTCTTGCTTGAGGTGGTTTCCCAGGCCTAGAATGACCCCCCTTTTCACGTAGTTTCACGGGGGCGCCATCCACCGAGGAGTGCCGGGCGGTGCGACGGAAAGCATCTGGGCACACGAAACGATCTGCCGTGTCTGGCGCTTCCGCGAGGCGCGACAAGCCCCGAGCACGCCGTGCTTCGGCCTCGAAACGTCCCGTCTTCATCGTCGGCATGGGAGGCTCCGCCGGAGCGCTCGAGGCTTTCGAGCAGTTTTTCACCCACATGCCTTCGGATTCCGGACTGGCCTTCGTCCTCGTCACGCACATGGATCCGTCGCACAAGGGGATGATGCCCGAACTGCTCGGGCGCTGCACCACCATGAGCGCCGTCCAGGTCGAGGAGAGCACGCCCGTACGGCCGAACCACGTGCACATCATTCCCCCAAACAAAGACATGACCATCCTCGGCGGAGTCCTCCATTTGCAGGAACCTGCCACGCCTCGCGGCATCCGAGCTCCTATTGACCTGTTTCTGCGTCACCTTGCGGAAGACCAGGAAGACCGGGCGATCGCGATCATCATGTCGGGGATGGGGACCGACGGGACGTTAGGCGTCAAGGCCATCAAGGAGCACCTCGGACTGGCGCTGGCGCAGGACCCGCGTTCGGCAAAGTACGACAGCATGCCGAAGAGCGCCATCGGCACGGGCTTGATAGATTACGTCGCCCCTGCCCAGGAGTTGCCGGGAAAATTATTGGGATACATCCGGAGCCGTGCAAAACTGCCTCACGACATCGCGCAGGAACGGACGGCATCCAACATGCTGAACCGTATCTTTACCCTGTTGCGCGCACATACCGGTCACGACTTTTCGTTCTACAAGCGCAATACGATTCTCCGGCGCCTCGAACGCCGCATGAATATCCATCAGATCAGCCACATCGGACGATACGTCCGGTTCCTGCAGGAAAATCCCAACGAGCTCGATCTGCTGTTCAAGGAACTCTTGATCGGCGTCACGAATTTTTTCCGAGACCCGGAAGCCTTCAAGAAGCTCCAGGAAGAGGCGCTGCCGTCGATCCTGAAAAACAAAGGTAGGAACGGAACGTTCCGGGTCTGGATTCCCGGCTGTTCCACGGGAGAAGAAGCCTATTCGGTGGCGATCTCGATCGCCGAATGCATCGATCAGTTGAAACTGACCGGCATGATCAAAACGCAGATTTTTGCCACGGACATCGACAAGGACGCCGTGGACCGCGCCCGGCAGGGCCTCTATCTGCCGACCATCACCGCCGACGTGTCCCCCGAACGCTTACAGCGATTTTTCCTGAAAGACGACCATGGGTACCGCGTGTCCAAGCATATCCGTGAAATGATCGTGTTTGCTCCTCAGAATCTCATCATGGATCCCCCCTTCACGAAGCTCGATCTGTTGTGTTGCCGGAACTTGTTGATCTACTTCACGGGTGAACTTCAGAAGAAGCTGCTTCCCCTGTTTCACTACACGTTGAATCCCGGAGGCATCTTGTTTCTCGGCTCCTCGGAAACCATCGGCGGCTTCCAGGATCTGTTCAATACCATCGACAGCAAATGGAAGCTCTTTCAACGGTGCGAATCGCCGGGCGCGATGACCGGTCTTGTCGATATGCCGAGTGCGCTATTGCCCCAGGAGAAAGCCAAGGATAAAACAAAGCCCAGACAGGAGCTCGAACTCGGCGCCTCCATGGCCGAGTTATCACGTCATATGCTGCTGGAGCGGTTTGTTCCGCCGTCGGTGCTCGTCAACGAGACGGGCGACATTCTCTACATTCAGGGGAGAACCGGCCGCTATCTCGAGCCCGCCTCCGGCGAGGCGGCGATGAACGTCTTTACGATGGCCAAGGAAGGTTTGCGGCTTGAGCTCGGAAGCTTGATCCGCAAGGCGCTGATGCAGCGGCGGGAAATCGTCAGGGATGGGTTGCGGGTCCAGGTCAACGGAGGCTATCAGCCTGTGCGGATCGTCGTGCGGCCGATCAGCGGGCGTTCGTACATGCGCGGGATGGTACTCGTGTCCTTTGAAGAGGAGGCGCCCGCCAAGTCCACCGCTCACCGCCAGAAGGACACGAGCAAGCACGGTCAAGCCG
Organism: Nitrospira sp.; assembly: GCA_035281245.1. Lineage (GTDB taxonomy): Bacteria > Nitrospirota > Nitrospiria > Nitrospirales > Nitrospiraceae > Nitrospira_C. The sequence goes on along the minus strand of DATEEH010000043.1, from coordinate 67,491 downwards.
TCTCGGAGCTCACCCGTGAGCTGAAATACACCAAAGAGCAACTGCAAACGACCGTCGAGGAAATGGAGACCTCGCAGGAGGAGTTGAAGTCGGCGAATGAAGAGCTGCAGTCCACGAACGAAGAATTACAGAGCACCAACGAGGAGCTGACGACCTCGAAGGAAGAGCTGCAATCGCTGAATGAAGAACTGATCACGGTGAACTCCGAACTGCAGCAAAAGATCGAGGACGTTTCCCAATCGAACAACGACATGAAGAATCTGCTGAACAGCACGGACATTGCGACGGTCTTCGTAGACAATGCGCTGCGCATCATGCGCTACACGCCGCAGGCGGCCACGGTCATCAATTTGATTCCCGGGGACGTTGGCCGTCCGATCAGCGACATCGCCACGAATCTCAAGCACGATGGGCTGGTCGAGGATCTGAAACAGGTGTTGGACACCCTCGTCTACAAGGAGATGCAGGTCGAGACGAAGGCCGGCGACTGGTTCCTCTTGCGCATCATGCCCTACCGGACCACGGAAAATGTCATCGACGGCGGGGTGCTCACGTTCACGAATATCGGGGCGGTGAAGAAACTGGAAGCCTCGCTCCGGACCAGCGAGGGCCGCCTGCAGCAGTTGTTCGACCAAATGCCGATCATGCTCGTCGCGTTCGACGAGCACCGGCGAGCGGTGACCTGGAACCGAGAGTGCGAACGGGTCACCGGCTATCGGGCGGAGGACATGATCGGCAAGCCGGATGCCTTCCAGCTCCTGTCCGGAGGCAAGAGGGACGGCGGGATGCTAGGGAAACACCGTGTTCAGGCGCGGGCTGTCACTTGCAAAGATGGAACTGTCCGTCATGTCGCCTGGCTTTCCATGTCCCAGCAATTGCCGCATCCCTGGGCGCAATGCTGGGTCGGCCTCGACGTGACGGAAAACCCGGAGACGGCTTAGCGAAGACAGCCTCCAGAAACCGACGGAGGAGCCGAAATCGGACAAGGGGAGTTTCATGGCTGGGTTGCAACCATCGGATCTGGCACGCCTGCGTGAACGGGCGGAACAATTGAACCGGCGGTCATCCTATGCGTTCCCCAAGGTGACTCCTCACAATGTCGAATCGCTGGTGCACGAACTGCGCGTGCACCAGATCGAGCTTGAACTCCAATGTCAGGAATTGCAGCGGGCGCAGGCTGAGACGGAGGAGAGCAGGAACCGCTACCGTGAGCTCTACGAATCGATACCGATCGGCTATGTCACGATCGATCTATCGGGCCGCATCTACCACTTGAATCCCGCCGGCGCCTCGCTGCTGGGCATAGCCGTGGGACGGCAGGCGAGTAACTTCTTCTTTTTCTTCTACTCCGACGACGACGGGGACGCGGCGCTGTTGTTTCTGCGAAGAGTCCTGCAGGAAGGCAAACCCGAAAGCATTGAACTGAAGATGAAGAAGCAGGATGGAAGCAGCTTCATGGCTTGGTTGCAGGCGGCTGCCGTGGAAACAGGGGAAGGCACATGTGAACGGCTCAGAATCGCCTTCAAAGACATCACCCACCGCAAGCAGGTCGAGGAATCGTTGCGGCAGCACCAGGTCGAGCTCGAAGCCAACCGGAGGGAGCTTCAGGAATTGATGGCGAAGCTGTTTACCGCGCAGGAAGAAGAACGCCGCCGCATTGCCTGCGATCTCCATGACGATCATTGCCAGCGCATCACGGCCTTGATTTTGGAAGCGAGCGGGATGGAAAAAACGATCCGGACGGTCATGCCCTCATTGGTGCCGCGGATGAGCGCGCTGAAGATGAAGCTCAGCGACATCCTCGACGATTTCCGGCACATGACTCATGAGCTCCATCCCCGGCACCTGGACACGGTGGCGTTGTCCTGTTCCATGCGGACGCATATCAAAGAGTTTAACGAGTACACGGGCCTCGACGTGGACTTCCAGGAACAGAACGTGCCGGCTCATTTGCCGATGCCGATCACGATTTGTCTCTATCGCCTCCTGCAGGAGAGCCTCGGAAACATCCGCAAACATGCCAATGCGAGGCACGTGCACGTTCGCTTGTCAGGCGGCGAGAACCAGGTCGAGCTCCGGGTCTCGGACGATGGGAGCGGCTTCAATTTCGCGGAAAAGAAGCAAGGGTTGGGTCTCACCAGCATGCAGGAGCGCGTGCGACCCCTTCGAGGCCATGTCAGTATCGACAGCCAGCCGGGTCGGGGCACGACCGTCGTGGTCAAGGTGCCTGCGCCTTCCGAGACGTAATCTCGCCGCGCTCTCATCATCAACCAGCTCATTGCTGAGACAAGACCCGGATGTAAGCCAGCACATCCTGCATTTCGCCATCCGTCAGACGGCCGCGCCAAGAGTGCATGGGGCTGAAGACGCCGCCATGCTCGATCATCCGCAACAACGTTTCATCCGATTTGAGAAATGAGCCCGGGCGATGAAAGTTCGCCGGTGTCACGGTGAGCAAGAGGGCGTTCGGACCGTCTCCATAGCCGCGGGGGCCATGGCAGGACATGCAGTGGCGTTCATACAACGCTTTCCCTCGCGAGAGATCCGCCGGATAGTCCTGTGCGAGGAGGCGTTTGGGCATGGCCGCAATGAGCGACAGCACGCAGCCAAGCAGCACGGCAATCTTGATGGTCATCGTGCGATGTTGTATCGTTCGCCCTGTCTTTTGCAAGAGCCGATCTGGCTTGACGGCTGTCCCGTTGCGCTACAGGCGAGCGGATAGCGCTGTAGCGGAGTTCCACGGGAGTTCAAAGATCGCGTGCTGTGGCCGCACCATATCGCGGTTTGGATGCCCGGCATGGCGGGCACCAACCTTGCTGCCACAATCATAAGAAGCGCGAGGCACCAGCACATCGAAGGAGGCATGCATGGGACGCGATTGGGTTTTGGCGATGGCGATCGTCACGAGCGCAGTGTGGAGTCCGTGGGCGGTGTTGCCCGTTCAGTCGCAACCGGAGCAGACGGTTGACGTCGTCATTCGGGAGTACACATTCGTGACGAAGCAGAGCTCGTTGCGTTTGGGATTGCCGACGACGATCACCATCAAGAATGAAGACTCAGTGCGCCACGATTTCGGGTCGACGATGTTCGAAGGCATTCCCACCAAGATCGACAAGGATGGTGTCAGCGTGTACGGGCGTGGCATTGGGGGCGTGATGTTGGATGCCAAGCGGGACGCGGTCATCCGCTTCAATATGGAGCGGCCGGGTCGGCATACGTTCCGCTGCTCGATCCATCCCGACATGAAGGGCGAGCTGTTATTGCTCTCGGCTGAAGCGGTGTGATGAAGGCTCTCGGATGAGCATCGAGCGCCTCCTTCTCGCAACCGATTTTTCACCACTGGCCGCTCGGGCGGAGGAATATGCCTGTTCGATGGCCGCTTCCTGGCATATTCCTCTGACCGTCATGACGGTGCTCGAGTTCCCGACGGGGATGGATCCGGAGTATCCGGTCAACCAGCAATACCTCGCTCACCGAATGAGCGAAGCCTCCGAACAGTTGGCGGATTTCAAGCAACGGGCGTCTCGCCGAAGTATCACCGCCAGCAGCAGGATCGCAACGGGAATTCCCAGCGAAGAGATTACCAATGCGGCGAAGGCTGAAGATGCCGATCTCCTCGTCGTGGGAACGAGGGGCAAGACCGGGCTGGCCCATGTGTTGCTCGGCAGTACCGCGGAGCGCGTCATTCGCACAGCGCCCTGTCCGGTGCTCGCCGTGCGAATGGATGAAGGCTCCCACGAGCGGGGGGTTGCGCTCAACAGCCTGCTTGTCCCCATCGATGGGTCGGACTGCTCACTGGATGCGCTGGAATATGCGGCCGTCGTCGCGAGGCTCGCGAAGGCGTCGATCGATCTGCTTCACGTGCTCGAGCCGGTCTCCTATGGGTTGGATTTCACACTCGACGACGCGGCGCAGCGGGCGCAAACTCGCGAGCGGATCGCCAAGCAGCTGGACCAATTGTGCTCCGCCCTGTCGGTCTCAGGTCTGACCGCCAAGAGCCGCGTGGTGGGCGGCGTGCCGGTTGATTCCATTCTCGGTCAGGCGAAGGCGCTCTCTGCCGATCTGATCGTCATGGGAACGCACGGACGTCGAGGATTGTCGCATGCCTTCGCGGGAAGCGTCACGGAAGCCGTGCTGCGGCGAGTGCAATGCCCCGTGCTGACGGTCCGAAATCCGAAATTTCGCCCTGGTCATCGTCCCCTGCGCATGAACCTCCCATGACATCGTGCGGCTCCGACCACCTGACGGTTCTCCCAACATGAATGGTGTGGCGCAGACGTCACAGTCACCGCAGGCCGAGACCGGTTCGGACGGACTTGATGAAAACCCATGAGAACGCTATGGTGCGCTTGAACAGGACGGGCCCGGCGCCGATACAGGCGTCCGGGACAGCGTAGGAGTTTCATGATGGCGAATGCTTCGCGTCACAAGGTCGGCATGTTGGTCGGAGGGGGCCCCGCTCCCGGCATTAATAGTGTGATCAGCGCCGTCACGATCCGCAGCATCCTTGGTGGATCGGACGTGCTCGGGTTTGTCGACGGCTTCAAGTGGCTGATGGAAGGGAACAGCGAACACCTGCACCCTCTGTCCATGGAAGAAGTCAGCCGCATTCACTTCCGCGGCGGCTCGCATCTGGGGACGTCGCGCGCAAACCCCACCAAGAAGCCGGAGCACCTGGATCGCGTCCTCTCGACATTGACGAATCTCGGGGTCACCCGCCTGGTCACGATCGGGGGCGACGATACGGCGTTTTCCGCATTGAAGTTGGAAGCGAGGTCCCAGGGCCGCATCCAGGTGGTGCACGTTCCGAAAACCATCGACAACGACCTCGACCTGCCTCACGGCATTCCCACCTTCGGCTTTCAGACCGCCCGTCATTACGGTGTGGAAATTGTGAAGAATCTCATGGTGGATGCGAGGACGACCTCACGCTGGTATCTGACGGTCACGATGGGACGCAAGGCCGGGCATCTGGCGCTGGGCATTGGAAAAGCTGCCGGAGCGACGCTCACCATCATTCCCGAGGAATTTGTCGACCGGCCGGTGAAGCTGCGGCGTCTCGTGGATGTCGTCATCGGCACCATGATCAAACGATTCGAAAGCGGACGGACGGACGGTGTGATCGTCATCGCGGAAGGGTTGATCGAGATCATCGATCAGGATGATCTGGGCGGGCTGGAGCATGTCGAACGCGACGAGCACGGTCATCTGCGTCTGTCCGAGGTGGACATCGGGGATCTGCTCAGGCGGGAGGTCACCCACGCACTGAAAGCGCTGGGCCTGTCCGTGACGGTCGTTTCAAAGAATGTCGGCTACGAGCTGCGCTGTGCTGATCCGATTCCCTTTGACATCGAGTACACCAGGGATCTGGGCTATTGTGCGGCCCAGTATCTGATCGACGGCGGGACGGCGGCCATGGTTTCGATTCAGGAGGGCCGATTTGCGCCGATTCCATTCAAGCAGATGCTCGATCCCGCCACGGGACGCGCACGAGTGCGGATGGTGGATACCGAGTCCCAGTCGTATCAGATCGCGCGGCAATACATGATCCGGCTCAACGATGAAGATTTCAAAAATCCGGATCTTCTCAAGCGTCATGCGGCCCTCGTGCACCTGTCACCCGAGGCGTTTACGCAGCGATTCTCGACGTCGGCCGCCAAGGCGGGATAATTCAGAAAGAGTCGACCTCATGCAAGTCTTGGTTGCCACTGACGGATCGAAATACGGCAAATGGGCATTGGAATGGATCGCCCGCTTGCCGCTCGCGGAGGCGCCGGCCGTAAAAGTCCTCCACATCGTGGATCTCGGTGCGCTTCGCGCGCCGTTCATGGTGCAGCCGGTGGTGGCCGGCACCGAGCGGTATCTGAAAGCCGAAGTGGCCAAGTTTCTCACGCAGGCCAAGCGTACGAAGGAAGAGGCCGCCGCCATGCTGAAGTCGTTGCGGCTGAAAGGGCGGGTCGTCACGGCACGCGGACCCGTCGCGGCCACGATCGTCAAGGAGGCCAAGGGCGCAGTGCAGCTGGTGGCGGTGGGTTCACGCGGATTGGACGCGCTCGACCGATTCATGCTGGGTAGCGTTTCGACCCATGTCATCCATCATGTATCCCGATCCGTATTGGTGGTGAGGGAAGCGCCACGGACCATCCGGCGGATCGTCCTCGCGATCGATGGATCGTCCGCTTCGAAGCGAGCCGTGCAGTTCTTCTTGCGGGCGATGAAGCCTTCGACGGACAGAAGCGGGGAAGAGCTGATCGTGACGGTGACGCATGCGATGCCGTTCCTGAACTATCCCGAGCTGCGCCAGGCCGGAAGTGCCATGGTGGAGGAGTGCTCGGCCAAATTGCGTGGGGCCGGATATCGTGTCGAGGAGGTGCCGACCATCGGGAACCCGGCAGACGAGATTTTGAAAGTCGCCGACACGCACGAGGCCGACCTGATCGTGACCGGTGCCAAAGGATTGGGCGCTGTCGGACGATTCCTGCTCGGGAGCGTGTCGACGCGAGTCGTGCAACATGCGGGCTGTTCCGTGCTGGTCGTCAGGTGAACTGCCCATGAACGGGAAATACGCCATCCTCTTACTCTGTGTCTGCATCGTCCTGCAAATGCTCGGCGTGGCGGCGCCGCTGCTGGATGCCGCCGGCTCCTTCGATATCGTTGAATCGTCCATCCAGGAGGGATGGTCCATCCATACGTTGACTTCGCCACTGCCGACTTTCTCGGGCTTTGTCCTTGCCGCCGATCGCCAGCTGTATGCCTGCGTGCCGATACTTGCCGGTGAGTACTTTCGTCCTCCGCTCATCTGACCGCCTTCGCTGAGTCAACGCGCTGACGAATCACAACTACGAACGTTGTCCTCGTCGAGAGGCGAGGATTCGACCACGGAGAGGACTAAGGATGACACGGATAGGTGCGAGCTTGTACTTGGCCGTCACCCTGGGGCTTGCTGCGGCGTGTGGACATGGCGCGACCGAGGCCACCAGAACCGTTCGAACGGTTGAAATCTCCAACCAGGTAAGTCCCCATGTCATGTATGCATCGCCGGGGGACGAGGTGCGATGGATGAACGTGCGTTCAAACCCGGTGCGCCTCGGCTTTTTGAGCTTGCGACTGGTCGAAGACCATCAGTGCCAAAAGGGGATTGTCAACTTCTTCGGGCAAGTGAACGACCTGATTACGATCGCGCCGGGAGAATCGATCAGTCTCTGTTTCAACCGCACCGGCGATCTTCGATACAACGTATGGTTTGACGCCGACGATCCCAAGGGGGGCATCAGCCCGACGCTGACGATCAGCGTCCGCGGCGGATGACGACGGTCGTCGAGATAGAAGACGGCATGAGGGTGATGTCCCGGACGGATGCTCAAAAAGGTCGTCGTTTTCACCCACCCAACCCCGAAGCGCCAGGACGCTTCGTTCCACGATCGGCCGCAGCGAGCGATGCGAGAACAGCTGGGGCAAGCGCGTCTCGGGAAATCGATTGCAAAGCAATCGGTGAGTTTGGGAGGGTGAAGATAATCGCCTTAGGGCGGGCGGGTGAGAAGGCTGGCGACCTTTTAAAGCATCTGACTAGAGGACGTCGCTCCACGGGGGACTCACCGCAAACGCGGCATTGATCAAGCCTACGTGGGAATACGCCTGGGGGAAATTGCCGCACTGCGCGTTCGTGCTCGGGATAAAGTGTTCCGACAAGAGGCCGACGTGGTTGCCGGCTGTCACGACGCGATCGAGGATGGCGAGGGCGTGATCCACACGTCCCAATCGAGCCAGCGCCTGGGCGATCCACAGGGAGCAGACGACAAAGGCGCCGTCGGGCTTGCCGAAGTCGTCCTGCCGGACATAGCGGTAAAAAAATCCGGTGTCCTGACCGTCGCGCTTCATCGACAATTCCTGCGCGATGTGCAACAGCGTCGACTCACAGAGCTTGCGGTCCGGGTATCCGAGGATGGCCAGCTGCGAGAGCGCCGCGTCATGACTGGAATCGGAGGGGCCGTTGCGCACGGAGCCGTCGCGAACCGCGCGCAGTAAGGCCTCCGAGGCGCGCTGTCGGCCGTCGGTCAAATCGAGCGTGATCGTTTTGAGGTATCCGGCCCGCTTGATCCGTTCCAAGCGCTCCAAGCCGGCCCAGCAAAGAAGATTGGTGAACGAATGCTCCTGCAAACCGCTTCGGATTTCCCACAGGCCCGCGTCCTCTCGCCCGATGCTTCTGACGCACAGCTGGGCCAAATGGTTGAGCAGGCCGTCCAGGTCGCGGGTGCGGAGATCGACAAATCGTTCGTCGAAAAAAATCGGCGTGAAGGTAAGGATCATTTCGCCGTAGGCGTCATTTTGCACCTGATCGGCCGCCTGATTATGGCTGCGAACCGGCCTGCTGCCCCGGTATCCCGTCCAGTTGGCGTGCTCTACCTCGGGCAGCGGCAGTGCCTGGCTCAGGGTATAGACGGGCCGGAGTCGGTCCCGCGAGTGCTCATGCGTGAGCGCGATGTTCAGAAGGAAGTTCAAAAAGGCCTCCATCTCTTCAAAGTGTCCCAGGTTGTTGAAGGCCGATAGCGTGAAGTACGCGTCGCGCAGCCAGCAGTAGCGGTAATCCCAATTCCGCGGGCCGCCCGCCTGCTCGGGCAGGCTGGTGGTCATGGCGGCCAGAATCGCTCCGGTGTCGTCGTAGCAGTGGAGTTTGAGAGCCAGAGCCGACCGAATGACTTCCTTTTGATGCAGGAGCGGAACCGAACAATGCTTGACCCACAAGCGCCAATAGCGGATCGTTTGTTCCAGGAAGTCATGGGTGACTTTAATGAGGTCATCCTCGATGCCGAGTCCCCAGGTCAGGCCGAAATAAAATTTACGCGTCAAGGCCACCGGAGTTTCGTCGCACAGGTAGGTCAAGGGCATATTGGTGAGCAGGCGCAGGGATTCGCCTCGAATGTCGTATCTCAGGTGATTGCTCCCGCGGATGGGCGTCGCCGGCGTCTTGTCCCATCCAGAGACCGGACGGCAGCTGACTTGAATGGCCGGCGTGCCGCGCAGCGGCTCGACGAGCCGAAACAGCGCGGCGGGACGGTACATCCGACCGTACTGCTCGAAACGTGGGCAGAAGTCCGTGATTTGAAATGAATCACCGTTGGACAGCGTGACGGTCGTCAGGAGAATATTGGTATTGGGGAGGTACGATTGGCTCGTCCGCGGTTCCGCCGAAGATGACAAAGGGCTCGTTATGGAGAAATGGCCGCCATCGGAGTCCAGAAGCCGTCCGAAGACGGGCGGACTATCGGGCCGGGGAAGGCACATCCATTCGATAGTTCCGGTTGCATTGATGAGGGCTGAGGTATGACAATTACCAATGAGTGCGTAGGGGTACATGCCCCCACCATAGGCGATTTCTCGGGGGAAGTAAACGAGAGGTGATGTATGCGCTTGTCGCTGCGCTTTTTGTTTCCGCTGGCTGTGGTGCTCGCCGCCTTGGCCTACGCCGTCATTCCCTTGGTCGACAGTCTTACGTTGAAATGGTTCGTGAAGGATCTCGAAATGCGCGGCGAACTCATCGGCCGCATGGTCGAAGGCCCGGTCGGCGATCTGCTCGCCTCAGAATCGAAGGCAAAGCTGCTGGCGTATTTCAACCGGATCATCCAGGACGAACGGCTCTTTGCCATCGGATTTTGCGACCTCAATAACCGCCTGTTGTACAAAACCCAGACTTTTCCCGACGCCATCACGTGCGAAGGCAACAACACCGTTCCCGCCGGCAAGATGGCGCTCGTGCAGTTGCCCCGGGGCGCGGTGCACATCTCGGCGGTTGGAGTCGAGGGCAACGGCCGACCGATCGGTCGCTTGATGCTGGTGCACGATATGAGCTGGGTGCAACGGCGCAGCAGTGACACCAAGCGCTACCTCTTCTACTTGTTTGCCGTCATAGGAGCAGTCATCTCGTTGGTCACCGTGCTCGTCGCGCACTTGAGTTGGCGCGGGTGGGTGACGGGCGTCCGGGCCATGCTGCGCGGCGAAGGGTTCATTGCCCTGAAGAAGGACAAGCACCACGGCCCGGAGTTGCAACCGGTGGCCAGGGATCTGCGCGCGCTCATCCAGGACCTGGAGTCCGACAAGCGGATGAGGGACGAAAACCAGGTGAGCTGGAAGCCGGCGACGCTCAAGGCCATCCTCCACGACCACCTGGCCGGCGATGAAGTGCTTATTGTGTCGAACCGCCAGCCCTACATCCACAATTGGAAAGACGAGGCCATCGAAGTGCAAGTTCCGGCCAGCGGGGTGGTGACGGCCCTGGAGCCGATCATGCGGGCTTGTTCCGGCGTCTGGATCGCACATGGAAACGGCAGTGCCGATCGAGACGTCGTGGACATGCGCGGTCATGTGCGCGTACCGCCCGATGCGCCCTCGTTCGAGATCAAGCGAGTCTGGATCACTCCCGAGGAAGAGGCCGGTTATTACTACGGCTTTGCGAACGAAGGGATCTGGCCGCTCTGCCATCTGGCCCACGTGCGTCCTGTGTTTCGATCCTCCGATTGGCAGCAGTACCAGGCCATCAACGAACGGTTTGCCCTGGCGGTCGTGGAAGAAGCCAAGACCGATAATCCGGTTGTGTTGATCCAGGACTTTCATCTCGCGCTGGTCCCGAAGATGGTGCGGGATCACCTGCCACATGCCACGATCATCACGTTCTGGCACATTCCGTGGCCCAATCCCGAGCGCTATGCGATTTGTCCCTGGTATGTCGAAATCTTGGAAGGCCTGTTGGGGAGCAGCATCCTGGGGTTCCACACGCGCTTTCACTGCAGCAACTTCATCAACACCGTGGATCGGTCTCTCGAGACCCGGATTGACTGGGATAGCTCGACCATATCGTACGGAGGAAAACTCACTGCCGTGAACCCGTATCCCATCTCGATCGAATGGCCGAGCCGAGCGCTGGACCGGCAGCCCTCGGTCATCGAGTGCCGGAGGCGGGTGAGAGAACTCTATGCCTTGCCCGGGGATCACCGCGTGGGATTGGGCATCGAGCGTCTCGATTACACGAAGGGCATTCTGGAGCGGTTTCTGGCCGTCGAACGGCTATTGGAGCTGGAGCCTCAGTGGATCGGGCGATTCACCTTCGTCCAGATCGCCGCACCCAGTCGCTCGAAGATCGAGGAATATGCGCAATTCAAACAGCAAGTTGAGACCCTGGCCGAACGCATCAATATGCGATTCGGCCGTATCGGATATCAGCCGATTCATCTCGTCATCCAGCATCATGAGGTGCGGGACGTGGTGATGCATTACCGGGCCGCCGACCTGTGCGTCGTCAGCAGTCTGCATGACGGCATGAATCTGGTGGCGAAAGAGTTCGTCGCGGCCCGCGATGACGAACAGGGCGTGCTCATTCTGAGCCAGTTTACGGGCGCGGCGAGCGAGCTGCCGGACGCGCTCGTCGTCAATCCCTATAACATCGACCAGTGCGCGGCCGCGATGCATCTCGCCCTGACCATGCCTCCGGTGGAACAACGAGCGCGAATGCGGAGCATGAGAGGGATCGTCCAAGAGTTCAATGTCTACCGCTGGGCCGGACGTATGCTCATGGATGCGGCTCGCATGCGGCAGCGCGCTCGTGTCGAGCGACAAACGAGTTCGCGCGACGCCAGAACGACCACCCGAGGGCAGGCATGATTCATGCCCTCTCGGACGGAGGTCGTCGCGCGTTGCGGCACGCCGCGTCGCAACCCCTGCTGTATGCGTTCGACTTCGACGGCACGCTCGCGCCGATCTCGAGCGATCGTCATGCGGTCACAGTCTCTGCCGGCATGCTGCATTGGTTGGGTGAGCTGGGAAAGCATGTGCCCTGCGCGATCGTGTCGGGGAGGGCGCTCGCAGACGTGGCGGGCCGGATCAATGGCTACGTTCCGTATGTGCTCGGCAATCACGGCATTGAAGGTCCGTTGACCGCTCGGAGCCGGTTGCTCGAAGCCGAGCGAACTTGCGTTGATTGGAGGAATCAACTCCTGGGCAGCCTGGATTCGCTGAATTTGCCGGGCGTGGAGATCGAGGACAAGCGCTATTCGTTGACGGTCCACCTTCGCCGCGCTGCAAACCCGGCCACCGCCGGCGCACGCGCGCTCATCGCGCTCAAGCAGCTGACGCCCGCCCCGGAATTGATTGAGGGAAAGTACTCCATTAACGTCTTGCCTCCCGGGCAGGGCGGAAAGGGCCAGGCCGCCTTTGCGCTCATGCACCATCTCGGTCGAACGGGTCTCTTCTATATCGGGGACGAGGAGACGGACGAGACCGTATTTTCGTTGCCGAACGCGGTGACAATGGGCGTGCGCGTCGGTCGACAAGAGGGCTCACGCGCACAATTTTATCTGGATCACCAAGCCGAAGTGGAACAGCTTCTTCGCCTGTTGGTCCAGTGCATCGGTTCCTCTCTCGGAGATTCCGCATAATCTCAAGAAACGCAGGTGCCGTCGAGGTCCGGCAGCATGAGAATGATATAGACTGACGCTCATGGATGCGCCAGATCTCGTGATCATCGGAGGCGGAGCCGCAGGCCTCGCCGCTGCGATCGCCGCCGGTGAACGCACAGCAGGCCGACGAATGATGCTGCTCGACGGGGCGAAGTCGCTGGGAGCGAAGATTCTCGTCTCGGGCGGCGGTCGGTGCAACGTCTCTCACGACACGGTCACTGCTGGTGATTTTTTCGGCAATCGACGCATCATCAAGAATGTGCTCGCCGCCTGGACGGTTCAAGACACCATCAGATGGTTTGCCGGCATGGGCGTCGAGTTGAAGCGCGAACCCACGGGAAAGCTCTTTCCCGTCGGCGATAAGGCGCGCACGGTACTGGATGCGCTCCTCGCCCGCTGCCATGACCTGCACGTGGACATTCAAACGGCTCGGCATGTGTCCCGGATTGAGCGTGCGGACGGCGGATTCACGATTCACTCGAGCGGAGGACCGATCATCGCAAAGACGGTGATCCTGGCGACCGGCGGCCGATCGCTGCCGAAATCGGGAAGCGATGGGTCCGGGTATGCGCTGGCGCGCGCCGTCGGTCATTCCGTGACGCGGACGGCTCCCGCCCTCGTGCCGCTGATGCTTCGAGAAACCATGTTCCATGCACGACTTTCCGGCCTGTCGCAGGAGGTCACGCTTACGACTGTCGTCGACGGCAAGCCGGTCGACCTCCGAAGGGGAAGCCTGCTCTGGACCCATTTTGGGGTGAGCGGTCCGGTGGTCATGGATGCGAGTCGTTTTTGGACGTTGGCTCTGGAACAGGGAGTTCAGGCGGACGTGTATGCGAATCTTCTCCCGGATTGGACGGCGGAATCTGTCAGAGACTGGTTCCGGGCGGAAGCGGCGGGCAGCCCTCGCAGGTCGCTTGCAAAGACCCTGGCGCTTCTTGTGCCCGAACGGTTGGCCGAAGCCGTCTGTGCCTTTCTCCACGCCGAGCCTGGCAGAGCCACGGCCCAGGTGCCCCGCGCCGAGCGGGAACAGGTCCTCGATGCGCTCGTCCGACTGCCGTTGCCGGTGACTGGGGACCGAGGCTGGAACCATGCGGAGGTGACGGCAGGCGGTGTCCCGCTGGAAGAGATCAACTATCGCACAATGGAATCGAAACTGGCTCCGGGTCTCTATGTGATCGGCGAAATGCTCGATTGCGACGGACGAATCGGCGGATTCAATTTTCAATGGGCCTGGGCGACGGGGTATCTCGCCGGCTGCGCGTCGACGGCGGTCCCGGCATGACGTCATCGAATTCGGCCAGACACTTGAGGTCTTGCCGCGGGCGGAGTACTGTGAAAGAGACGGCGCGGCCGCGCACGTTGCCCATGATCCGATTCTTCGGACACATCCTCACCTCCCTCGGCAGCAAGGTCCTCGTTGCCCTTTCCGGCTTGGCATTGGCTGGCTTCGTCGTCTTTCACATGCTCGGCAACTTGCAAGTGTTCCAAGGCCCGGAAGCCTTGAATACGTATGCCGCGTTCTTGCGGGAGATGCCGATGGCTCTGTGGAGCGTGCGGCTCGCCCTGCTGGCGATCGTGGCCGTGCACATCGCCTTTTCAGTCCGCTTGGCCATTCATAATCGGCGGGCCCGGCCGGTGGGCTATGTGGTGCACCGGTACCGCCGCGCCTCGGTGTCGTCGCGCACCATGGCGCTCACCGGCAGCCTGCTCGTCCTGTTCATTGCTTTTCATTTGCTGCACCTGACCGCCGGCGTCGTGGATCCGTCATTCCACAATCGCCTGGACGTTCGAGGCCAACGGGACGTCTTCGGCAACGTCGTTCACGCGTTCCAAAATCCCATGCTGGTGCTGGTCTATCTTGTCGGTCAAGTAGTGTTGGGGCTCCACCTCAGCCACGCGCTGTCGAGCAGCCTCCAGACGCTCGGCATGGAGCATCCGATGCTTGACCGGCTGTTTCGAGGCGCCGGTCCGCTGGTGGCGATGCTGGTTGTCGCGGGGAATACGGCCATCGTGTTGGCGATTGCCTTCGGGCTGGTGCATGTATGATCGCCCTCGATTCGAAAGTGCCGGCAGGTCCGCTTGAAACGAAATGGGACCGCCATCGTTTCAGCGAAAAACTGGTCAGCCCGACGAACAAGCGGCCGATCGGCATCATCGTCGTCGGGACGGGCCTCGCCGGAGCCAGCGCCGCGTCCACGCTGGGGCAGCTGGGCTACCAGGTGGACTGTTTCTGTTTTCAGGACAGTCCACGCCGGGCTCATAGCATTGCGGCACAGGGCGGCATCAATGCGGCAAAAAATTATCAGGACGACGGCGATAGCATTCACCGGCTGTTCTACGACACGATCAAAGGCGGCGACTTTCGCTCACGGGAAGCGAACGTGTATCGCCTCGCTCAGGTCAGCACCCAGATCATTGACCAATGCGTCGCGCTTGGCGTCCCCTTTGCGCGTGAATACGGCGGGCAGCTGGCGAATCGTTCCTTCGGCGGCGTGCAGGTCTCCAGGACGTTTTATTGCCGGGGACAAACGGGCCAGCAACTCCTGCTCGGCGCCTATTCCGCGCTCTCCTGGCAGATCGATCGTGGCCAGGTCAGAATCCATCCGCGGACCGAAATGCTGGATCTGATCGTGATCGATGGCCACGCACGGGGGATCGTCGTGCGCGATCTCGTCACCGGAGAAATACGCCCGCACACGGCGCAGGCCGTCGTGCTCGCCACCGGAGGCTATAGCAACATCTTCTTTCTTTCCACCAACGCCAGCGGCAGCAACGTCACCGCCACCTACCGCGCCTGGAAGCAGGGCGCCGCCTTCGCGAATCCGTGCTTTACTCAGATTCACCCGACGGCCATTCCACCGAGCGAGGCCTATCAGGCAAAGCTCACGCTGATGTCCGAATCGCTCCGCAACGACGGCCGCCTCTGGGTACCCAAGCAGAAGGGAGATGTTCGGCCGCCCGATCAGATTTCCGAGGCGGAGCGCGACTATTTTTTGGAGCGCCGCTATCCGCGTTTCGGCAACCTGGCCCCCCGGGATCTCGCCTCGCGAGCGGTCAAACAGATCTGCGACGAAGGCTGCGGTGTCGGGCCCGGCGGTCATGGCGTGTACCTGGATCTCTCCGATGCCATCGCGCAGGAAGGGCTCGAGGTCATCCAGGAACGCTACGGCAACCTGTTCGACATGTATCAGCGCATCACCGGCGAAGATGCCTACAAGACGCCGATGCGCATTTATCCTGCGCCGCACTACACGATGGGTGGATTGTGGGTCGATTATAACTTGATGAGCACCATTCCGGGACTGTTCGTGATCGGAGAAGCGAACTTTGCCGATCACGGCGCCAACCGTCTCGGAGCCAGCTCCCTGATGCAAGGCTTGGCCGACGGCTATTTCATCCTTCCCTACACGATCGGTCATTACCTGGCGACCACCAAAGCCAGCGCCATCGGCGCCGGGCATCCCGATGTCCGGGCCGCGAAAGAGCGGGTGACCCACCGGATCGCGCGCTTGCTTCGCGGACGGGGAAGGCAAACCCCCGCGTTCTTTCATCGAAGCCTCGGCCGCCTGATGTGGGATCTGTGCGGGATGGCGCGCGAAGAGGCGAGTCTCAAGCAGGCGCTCGACAGAATCCCCGCGTTGCGCGAGCAATTTTGGGACGAGGTCGCGGTGCTCGGGTCGGGAACATCGTTTAATCAGGAACTGGAATATGCGGGGCGGGTCGCGGATTTTCTTGAATTCGCCGAACTCTTGTGCCACGACGCGCTGCATCGGGAAGAATCATGTGGCGCGCATTTCAGAGAAGAGCATCAGACCGCACTGGGCGAGCCGGTGCGGGACGACGCCAATTTTTCCTATGTGGCCGCCTGGGAATATGTGCCCAATGCCCGGCCGGCACTGCACAAAGAGCCGCTGGTATTCGAGTTTGTGAAACCCACGATGCGGACGTATTAAAAAGTAAAGTGATGGGTGATGAGTGATGAGTTGGGCAAGGAAGAGTGCTGCCTAGTATGAAGTTCACCTTAAAAATCTGGCGGCAGGCGGGACCGGCGGACAAGGGCCGACTGGTGACCTATCAGGCCAGGGACATCAGTCCCGACATGTCTTTTCTCGAAATGCTGGACGTCGTCAACCAAGGCCTGACGCTCAAGGGCGAGGAACCGGTGGCCTTTGAATATGATTGCCGCGAAGGCATCTGCGGCAGCTGCTCGCTCGTCATTGATGGGGTGCCGCATGGCCCGGATCGGGGCTTCACGGCCTGTCAACTCTACATGCGCCGGTTTCCCGACGGAGCCACCATTACGGTCGAGCCGTGGCGAGCGAAGGCGTTTCCGATCATCAAAGACCTCGTGGTGGACCGAAGCGCGTTGGATCGTATCATGCAGGCCGGCGGCTTCATCTCGGTCAATACCGGAGGGGCGGTCGATGGCAACGTGCTTCTCATCGGAAAGGATCAGGCGGAAACCGCGATGGATGCTGCGTCGTGCATCTCCTGCGGCGCCTGCGTGGCCGCCTGCAAGAACGCATCGGCCACGCTGTTCGTCGCCGCCAAGGTGTCCCATCTGGCGTTGTTGCCACAAGGGCAACCCGAGCGGGAGAGACGTGCGAAAGCCATGGTCGCTGCGATGGACCGGGAGGGCTTCGGCTCTTGCGGCAACCAATACGAATGCGAAGCAGTCTGTCCCAAATCCATTAGTGTCCATTTCATTGCCAAGCTCAATCGGGAATTTCTCCGCGCCACGATCGCAGAACCGGTTCCGTTTACGGAAGCGCCGGCGACCCCCCACGACGAATCCCACTCCTGAGAAGAGCCCTCAACGGTGGCGCCTTACGCCTCTATGCTTGACAGAACGGCGCTCATGCACTATCGATGAGGAATGGGCCGTCTGCTGAATTGCCCCCAATGCCGCCATGAGCAGGTGCTCCGGGCCCGGCCGCTGTCGGCCAGTGAACGGTTGGCGGCGATCTTCCTCTTGTCTCCTTTTTCTTGCCCGCAGTGCAGTTGCCGCTTCCTGGCCTCCCGGATTGGATTGAATCGGCCGCGACACCCGGTCGACCGTCGTGAGCACCTTCGGATCCCGGTGCGACTCTATCTTTCCTTTTCCGGTGGAAAAGTCCGCGGAGAGGGAACGGTGCTCGATCTCTCGATGGGCGGCTGCATCATCAAGAGCGAGACCCACGTGCGGGTTGACGATATCTTTTACCTCGAGATCGCGACCGGCGTTCACGAGCCGCCGCTCGAGGTCGCCGCGATGGTGCGCTCCGTCAGCCAGCGCGGCATCGCCTTCAAGTTCCTGCGTGCGGCACAGGAGAACAAGCGCCTGCTGGCATTCATTCAAGCGCAAACCGCCGAACACCTGATGAAGTCCTCCACCTCCGCCGTTCCAGCCAAGAGTTGACCAGCGCTCGAACGTTCTTTCTACGGCATCACCGCCTGGGCCGTGCCCTGCTGCGGGTGTGACGCCGCTCGGCATGGGCTTCCGCCATCGGCTCCACCCGCACGGTCGACACTTTATACTCCGGACACTTGGAGCTTTCGTCGGCGCTGGAAGACAGGAGGCTGTTCACGTCGCTGTCGGGAAAGTGAAAACTCGTGAAGAGTTCGCCGGGATGAACGCGGTCGCTCGATGAGACGGGAAGGACCGCACTGCTTCTTGCGCTCACGAGTCTCACGGGTTGGTCATCTCGGAAACCGTGCCGGGCCATATCGTCAGGGTGCATTTCGAGCACATCGCTGTTCACCAGTTCGAGAATGTCGGTTCTCCTCGTTTGAGCTCCGCAATTGTAATGTTCGAGCAGCCGGCCCGTAATGAGCACGAACGGGTACTCCTCGCTCGGCTGCTCGCCGGGTGGCAGATAGTCGACCGCCACGAATCTCGCCTTCCCTCGTGCGAACCTGTCGCGATGCATCAACGATGTGCCGCCGTGCTGTTGATCGAGCACAGGCCATTGCAAGGCCTGCGGCTGCTCGAGCCGGTCATAGGAGACGCCGGCCAACATCGGACTCAGTGCGGCCATTTCATCCATGATCTGGGACGGATGCTCGTAGTGCATGGGATATCCCATCCGCGTCGACACCTCGCAGACGACCTGCCAGTCGGGGAGAATGCCATTGGGCGGGGCGATCGCCTTTCTGATCCGTTGAATGCGACGTTCGAGATTCGTAAACGTCCCGTCCTTCTCCAAGAAGGAAGCGCCCGGCAGCAGCAGATGCGCGAACCTGGCGGTCTGGCTCACGAACAGGTCGTGCACGACCAGAAACTCGAGTTGCGACAAGGCTTCGCGCACTTTCGTCAGATTGGGATCGGTCTGCGCGACATCGTAGCCAATGATCCAGAGTCCTTTCAGGCGATGGTCAAGCGCGGCGTCCCACATGTCGGGAATTTTCATGCCCCGGCGGGAGGGCAGCGGGCGGCCGGTCATGGACTGATGCCGGGCGGCCGCGACGGGATCATCGAGGAGTTGATAGCCGACGAAGTGTGTGGGGAGACATCCGGAATCCGAGGCGCCCTGTACGTTGTTCTGGCCGCGAAGGGGATTGATGCCGGTACCGGGACGGCCGATCTGTCCCGTCGCGAGCGCCAAATCACAAAGCGCCATGACGCCGTGGCTGCCCCAGCGGTGTTCCGTCACGCCAAGTCCGTGGACGCTCATCGACGCGCCGCTGGTGGCATACATCCGGGCCGCCCGCCGGATATACTCGGCCGGGACGCCGGTCGACCGCTCGACGGTCTCGGGCGAATAGTCCTTCACGGTGGCCAGCCAGTCCTCGACTCCCTCCGTCCGTTGCTCAACAAACGTCTGGTCCAACAGGCCTTCGCGTGCGATGACATGGCCTAATCCGTTCAACAGCGCCACGTTGGTTCCAGGGCGTAGTTGCAAGTGGATGGTGGCCGCGCGCGCAATCTCGGTGCGCCGGGGGTCGACGACGAGGAGCGGAACTCCACGGCGCGCCAACTGGAGCAGTCTGGCGCCGAGGACCGGATGGGATTCGGTCGGATTGGCGCCGACGACGAGAATGAGCCTGGCCTCGTTCAAATCGCGGATTGAATTGGTCGCGGCGGACGCTCCGATGGTTTCCATCATGCCCGTCACGGTTGCGCTGTGGCAGACGCGGGCGCAGTTATCGATGTGGTTGGTTCCCATGACGCAGCGGATGAATTTGCCGAACAAATAATTTTCCTCGTTCGTCCCGCGGCTCGAAGAAATCGCTGCCAGGGCATCGGGTCCGGCCTGTTCCTTGATACGGGTGAAGGTACGGGCGATCAGATCCAGCGCCTGGTTCCAGCCGATCGCCTTCCATCCGGTGCCATCCCGCAGGAGCGGCGTGCGCACCCGATCCTCGGCATAGTTGTACGTCCATCCGAACCGGCCCTTCAGGCAGGCATGCCCCTGGTTCGAGGGCCCGTCGTCGGCAGGTACCATCGAGACCACCTGCCCGTCCCGGACACCCGCCTCGAATGTGCATCCGACCCCGCAGTAGGCGCAGGTCGTCCTCACATGACTGGTCGGACGGCCATGCTTCACGATGGTGTTCTCGGTCAAGGCGCCGGTCGGGCACTCCTTGACGCAGGCGCCGCAGGACACGCAGGTGGAGGAGGCTACGCCGTTCTGACCGTTGATTCCGGCCGCGCCCCACGCGGGGCGGATCGAAAAACCCGCCTTCACCATCGAAATCGCAAACGCCGGCTGGATCTCGTCGCAGGCTCTGACGCAGCGTGCGCAGGAGATGCATCGCTGGTTATCGAAGACAAAAAATGGGCTGGACTCGTCGCGCACGGCGGCACGTCGTGCGCCGGATGGATAGCGGACGTGCGTGACGCCGTATCTGGTTGCCAGGTGGGTCAAGTCGCCGAGCGGTTCGCCCTTCGGGCGCTCGGAAAGGTAGAGCTCGATGAGATTCCGCCGATGCTTGGTGAGTTGCGCACTTTCCGTGGTGACGACCATTCCTTCTCGAACCGGCATGGAGCAGGTCGCATGCAGGCCTTTCATGCCTTCGATCTCGGCGAGACACAGGCGGCAGGATCCATAGGGGGATAAGTGCGCCGAGGCACAAAGACTCGGGATGGCGATTCCTGCTCTGCCGGCCGCCCCGTAAATCGTCTCGCCCGGCTCCGCGGGCACCTGTTGCCCGTTGATGGTCACATTCATGAAGTGCCCGGCATCCTGCGATTGAATTCGTCCCCGAAATGTTCGATCGCGGTGAGCACCGGATACGGGGCTCGCCCACCATGGGCGCAGAGACTCGTGGCCTTCATCGTTTCCCCTAGGTCGGCCAGGAGGTCCAAATCTCCGGTCGTCCCCTTTCCTGTTGCGATACGTTCCAGCAACTCGCGTGCACGCACAGCGCCGATACGGCAGGGTGTGCATTTCCCGCAGGATTCGTCGGCGGTAAAGGTCATATAGTGTCGTGCGAGGTCGACCATGTCGGTCTGATCATCAAAGATGACGATTCCGCCATGTCCGAGCACCGCTCCGGCCTCGTTGAACGCGTCAAAGCACAACGGAATATCTAATTGAGATTCGGGAAACAGACTCCCCAGCGGGCCGCCGACCTGGACGGCTTTGAACCGGGACCCCTCCGCCATGCCGCCCGCGAACCGTTCCAGCACGTTGGCCAACGTCGCACCAAACGGAATCTCCACGAGTCCCGGTTGCTTGATGCGCCCTCCGATCTGAAGCGCGATGAGGCCTTTCGAACGGTCGGTGCCGAGCGACGCATGCCACTCTGCGCCGCGAGCCATGATTTCGACGACGGTCCCGAACGTCAGCACATTGCTGACGACGGTGGGCTGGCCATGAAGACCGGCCACCGCGGGATACGGGGGCCGCACCTTGACCATGCCGCGGCCGCCCTCCAACGAGGACAGGAGTGCCGTTTCTTCGCCGCAGACGTACGAGCCTGCGCCTCTGAATACTTCCAACCGGAACGGTCGTTCTTCAATCGTCAGCAATCCCGCCCGTTGCACTTCCGCAATGGCGGCTTGCATCGTCGCGGCGGCGGCCGGATATTCCCAGCGACAATACACGTAGCCGCAGTCCGCTCCCACGGCCTTTGCGCAGATCAGCATTCCCTCGATCAAGCGGAAAGGTTCTCCTTCCATGATCATGCGGTCGCAGTACGTCCCGGCGTCACCTTCGTCGGCATTGGCGACGACGTATTTCTGACGGGCGCTCGTGTGCCGTGCGATATCCCATTTCGTCCAGACGGGAAACGCGGCTCCCCCACGTCCTCGCAGGCCGGAAGTCTTCACCTCGGCGATGATCGTCTCGGGCGCCAAGCGATCCGCACGTTCCCACCCGCGCCACCCGCCGTTCGCGCGGTAGGCGTCCAGCGACAGGGGCTGCGCCGTCCCGAAACGCGCAAAGACGCTTCGCTGCTGCTGTGCGAGGAATGGAACGTTGGAAAGAGGAATGCCGCCTATACCGTCGCGGATGCGGGAAAGATCGTCCGGCTTGGCTTGCGGCCACAAGAGCCGACCGCCAGGCCCATCGCGCTCCACGAGGGGCTCCAAGAAGAATGCCCCCCGCGTCGAGGTCCGGACCAGTTGGACGTCAGGATCCTTGCTCCAGGCTGCAGCAAGCGCATCCGCTCCTGCCGCCTTGGCGGACGTATCGTTCGACAGGTAGAGGGTGACGGCCATACAAGAGTATCGTCGCTAGCAAGCGTCAGTAGCCGCCGGCGTGCTTACGAGCGGCTCGATGAAAGAATGTTCTGCAGCTCCGATGAGGACATGCGGCCGTAAATCGTTTCATCGACCATGACCGTCGGTCCGACTCCGCAGTTCCCGAGGCAATAGACTCGCTCGAGCGTCGTACATCCATCCTTGGTCGTCTCACCGATGCCAACGCCCAGGAATCGCCGCAGGTCGTCCAGCAGAGCGAGTGACCGATTTGCGACACAGGCCTCTCCGAGGCATACCCTGACGACACGGCGGCCTCGCGGCGCTGCATGGAGGTCGGGATAATACGAAAGCACACCGACGACATAAGCCTCGGGAACCTCGAGGGCCTCGGCAATGGGAGGAAGGGCGGACGCCGGCACATGGCCCAGGACCTTCTGGACCGCAAGCAACGTGCGCAGAATATTCGGCTGCCGCCCAGGGCCTGGCCGATGTGCTTCGAGCACAGTCGCCAAGGCCGCTGTTTCGCTTGGGGTCATGTCTCCACGTTCCGAGGGGTCGTCGTCGGTATTGTGGGTCAGCAAGTTGTGTACCAGGTTGAAAGCAGTTGGGTGCCTGCTCAATGGCCGGCCTTACTTACAGATCATACGGTGTTGAAGTGTCAGGGACCGTAACCTCCACGCCAGGATGCTCCACGCGGATCGCCGCCGCCAATGAAAATGCTTGGCGATCCTCGCCATGCACGACGAACACGCGGGAAGGCGGGGGTGTGATCGCACGCACATAGCTGAGGAGATCGCTGCGGTCTGCATGTGCCGAGAGACCATTGAACCGGACGACTTGCGCCCGCCGGGGCACGGGAACGCCGAAGATCGGAACCACGTCCCAACCTTCGACCAGCTTGCGCCCAAGCGTGTGCTCGGCCTGAAATCCAACGATGGCGACGACATTGTCTTCGTTCTGTATGGCGTGACGCAGATGGTGGAGCACACGGCCACCTTCGCACATGCCTGAGGCGGCGACGATGATGCACGGTCCTTTCATGCTGTTGAGCTTCTGGCTTTCATGCACGGACGACACATAGCGAATGTACTTGGCCACGAACGGATCGCCCTCCGTCGTCAGAGTCCGGTAGGTCTCATCATCGTAGCACTCCGGGTGCCGTCGAAAGACGTCGGTTGCCCGGAGCGCCAACGGCGAATCAATGTACACGGGTATCGGACGCACCCGTTCCTCCTTCACCAGATCTTTCATCCACATCACGAGGTCTTGCGTGCGACCGACGGCGAAGGCGGGGACGATGATCTTGCTGCGGTGCGCCACGGCGTGTTCAATGAGGGCCACGGCTTTTTGTTTCGCCTCCTCAGCGGTTTCGACGTGAAGGCGGTCCCCGTAGGTCGACTCGATGATCAAGATGTCACAGGGAGGCGGAGGCTGGGGGTCTCTTAGAATCGGCATCTGGCGGCGGCCTAAGTCCCCCGAGAACAGCACCACCTTCGAGGAACCAGCCTCGGTGACGCGGACGGAGACGGCCGCGGACCCCAGAATATGTCCGGCGTCGTGAAAGACCGCCTTCACGCCTCGCGCAGGGGAGACGACCTCCTGATAGCGCACGCTTGAAAATTCGCGCATGATCGCCCGGGCGTCGTCGGTGGTATACAGCGGCCGGCGACAGCGGCCATTGGTTCGCCCTTCTTTGCGATTCACGTACTCGCAGTCGCTTTCCTGGATATGCGCGGAATCGGCCAACATCACGTCGGCCAAATCACCAGTGGCCTTCGTGGCGAATACCTTGCCCACAAAGCCATGCTTGGCCAAGATCGGCAGGGCGCCCGAGTGATCGATATGGGCATGAGAAAGGAGAACCGCGTCCACCGATTTGCCGTCGAAGCCGAGATCACGGTTTCGGCGCTCGGCTTCCTCCCGCCGCCCTTGAAAGAGCCCGCAGTCGAGCAGGATACGGCTCCCTCCTGCTTCAATGAGGTGCCTGCTGCCGGTGACGGATCGTGCCGCGCCATAAAAAGACAGTGTCATTGGTACCAGCGCGGTGGGGGAGGGCGGCGCCGAAAAGTCCGCTGCTCCCGGAGGATAAGAGTCCAGGCCTCGCGAGCGGTCTCGGCGTAATGGAAAAGTTGCCGGTCTTCGGGATTGATGAAGCCGTGATCTTCGAACATCTGCCAGTTGATCAGCCGGCTCCAATAAGCTTTGCCGACGAGCACGATGGTGATACCGCTGACCTTTCCCGTTTGAAGCAAGGTAAGCGTTTCGAAGAGCTCGTCGCAGGTGCCGAACCCCCCGGGAAAGGCCACCAGCGCTTTTGCCCGGAGGAGGAAATGCATTTTGCGCAGCGCAAAGTATCGGAACTGAAAACAAAGCGCCGGAGTCACATACAGGTTGGGCCGTTGTTCGTGCGGCAGCGCGATGTTCAAGCCCACCGACTTGCCTTTGACGTCTGCCGCGCCTCGGTTGGCCGCTTCCATGATGCCCGGTCCTCCGCCGGTCACGACGACGTAATCGCAGCGATCTTTCGATTGATGTTTGCTGGATACGAGGCGTCCGAACTCGCGCGCTTCGTCGTAGTATTTGGATACGGCGACTTGTCGCTTCGCCAACTCAACGGCGCGGCGACGCGACACATCGTGTGGTTTGCGGGCCAACCGCGCCGACGCTCGCGCGAGGAGACGGCGGCTCACGGAAGGTTCTGGAAGCCTGGCGCTGCCAAAAACGACAATCGTCGAGCGAATGTTTTCTCGGCGTTGAATGAGTTCCGCTTTGAGCAGTTCCAATTGGAGTCGAACGGGGCGAAGCTCATCCTCGCTGAGAAATGCGAGATCTTGATCGGCTCGACGATAGGAAGCGGAGGTGAGCAAACCTTGAAGGCGTTTCCGTTCGCGAGAAAGATGCCGCATGGCGGGCGCATTATAGCCAGACGACTGAAGGACAACAATACGAACGAGGCTCGCGTCACCACTGTTGCAAGGTGCCCCAAGGGGTAGAATCCCGACTGTAGCCTTTTACGCCAGGGTGATGGACCATAGCCGTGAGGCTGATCCATTTTCTCAACGTTGTCACGTCGGCCGTGAGGCACAGGACTCGCACGTTTTTGTCTTGTCCCAGCTTCCGACGGCGTGTACTCTCTTGGCGACTTCTGAGGAAAGAAGCATCGTGAACCAGCCGATCATCTCGAAAATTTTGCTGGCGACGGACTTCTCAGATAGCGCGGTTCTCGCGCAGGTCTATACGGAGTATCTTGCCGCCGCGCTGAAGGCCTCCGTCGCCGTTCTGCATGTCAGCGAGTCGCGTCACGGCGGCGTTGCGCCGAGCGAGGAAGCGGAGATTCACACGAAGCTTCGGAAAGTGCGGGAGAGCGTCGAAAAGCTCGCGATACCGGTCAGTATCCATCGTTCGACGGGCAATGCAGGGGATCAAATTCTCTCCACTGCCCGACACATGAACGCGGATGTCATCGTGATGGGCATGCAGGGACACGAGCATCTTCCGTATGGCTTGATCGGGACCACCGTCCGCACAGTCACCACGAGTGGACCCTGTCCGGTGCTGACCGTGCCTCTGCCGGCCAAGGAAGCGAGTCCATGTCTCTTCAGTGGTCCAGAGGCGGTGAAAGTGCGGCGCATCCTGGCTCCGGTTGACTTCTCGCGTCCGTCGATGGACTCGTTGGAATGCGCCATTCATCTGGCCCATGGCTTGAAAGCCGATCTCGTCCTGCTGCACGTCGTGGAACCGGTGCATGGCGACTGGGATCTTCATCGGATGCAGGGAGCGGCCGAGACGCGGGACCAATGGGATGCGCGCCTAGGTCATTTGGCGGAGATGATGAAGTCTTTGGGGTTGTCCGCCACCTACGACGTCCGGACTGGAACCCCTCCTGATTCGATTCTTGCCTGTGCGCTTCAACAGGGATGCGATCTCCTCGTGATGGGAACGCACGGCCGGCGTGGCCGCGAAGGGATGGATGTGGGTAGCGTGGCTGAAGCGGTCCTCAAGCAAGTGACCTGCCCTATCTTGACCGTGAAAAATCCGAAATTCGTGGGGGGCGGCCGTCCTGCAATTCGAGAGGTCTTGTCGGAGAAAAGCCAGGAAGCAGCGACAGGCGATCGTCGGTCTGCCTAGAGGAGCTTGATCGCATACGCTAGGGACCGGCGCGGCAATGAAATCCTCATGGCAAACTGGCATCGGGTTTGGTCTGACCTCTGGCGTCATCACCACCGTTGGGCTCATGGTCGGCCTCCATGCGGGGACTCACTCACGCATCGCAGTCGTGGGAGGCATCGTGACGATTGCCATTGCCGACGCGTTGTCCGATGCCTTGGGCATTCATCTGGCCGAGGAGTCAAGGACTGTCGTGTTACCCGGTCAAGTTTGGGAAGCCACGCTCTCGACCTTTCTGGCGAAGTTCATCACCGCTGGGACGTTCGCCATCCCCGTGCTGTTGTTTGAGCTCCCTCTCGCGATTATCGTGAGCATGGTGTGGGGCCTGGTGGTCCTGACGGCGTTGTCCTCCTTGCTGGCGCGCCGGCAGGGTCTGGCGCCATGGAGAGCCATCGGTGAGCACGTACTCGTTGCCATCGCTGTCGTGACGATCTCCTATTGGGTCGGTCTACAAGTGAGAGATTTCATTCGATGACTCAGCCGTGAGCACCACACCGGTCGTAAACAAGGAGGCGGGATGGGTTCCATCCGTCGAATGATCGCCGCAATGAGTCTGGCAGTGCTTGTAGAAGGAGCCCCGTTTTTACTCCATGCAGGCAATGCCGACGTGGAGGCAGGTCGGCGCATTTACGCCGAGGCGTGCAAGGCTTGCCATGGGCTGGACGGAAAGGGGGCGGGCGTCATGAAGTTCAGACCGCCGGCCGCCGACCTGACCAGTCCACAGGTACAAGCCAAGCTCGATTCCGGACTCTACACGGTGATTCACGAGGGTCGGGCCAACACCGCGATGGGCGCCTGGAAATATGCATTGTCCGATGAAGAGATTCGCGATGTGCTGTCGTATGTTCGAACCTTCCGCGTCAGTCAAGCGATACCCTGAAGCACGTCGATCTGGGCCCATGGCTCGCCGCACACGCATCATGGTCCCCGCTGCGAGAGCAGCCGAATATGGGCGACGACATCTTGCATTTCCCCGTCGGTCAGCTGCCCTCGCCAGGAATGCATCGGGCTGAAGACGATGCCATGCTCGATGGTTCTCAGCAGCTCTTCGTCCGATTTTAGAAAAGATTGGAAGCGGTGAAAATTGGCCGGCCGGACTTTGAGTGATTCGGCGCTCTCAACTCTTCTTGGTCGTGTGGGCAATGAATGACGTATAGAGTTGTTTCATATTCGTGCTCTGGCAAGAAGGACAGACGGCTTTTCCTGTTTCATGCTCGCGTAACGTGAGGACCACCAACGACTCTTTCCCACAGTCCAAGCATTTGTAATCGTACATCGGCATCTCACACCTCCCCGCTCACGTTCGCATCCTCATGCTCTTCACTGAATGATAAGAACCGGTTCGGACGCGCGATGCACAATGGCGTGGGAGATGCTGCCCATCAGGAACCGCTCCAATCCATGGCGTCCATGGGTCGCCGTGACGATGAGATCCATACCGTGAGACTGCGCAGCGATCGTGGGAGCCGCTTCTCCTGTCTCGATGCACGTACGCACCTTTTGACCTCGTGCCAGCAACGATGCCGCGACACTCTTGACCAGAGCTTCGGCATAGTTCTTCGCAATTCCAGACCATGATTCCCATCCCGCCATCAAATAGGGTTCAGACGCTCTGAGCGGCACGACGACGCTCAGGACGAGGAACTCCACGGAACCCATGAACGGATGAGTGTGCAACCATTGCACAATGCGATCGGCATCCTCCTTTCCTTCCACGGCAACTAACACACGTTGAATCGGCCGGGCTCCTCCCCGGACAACCAAGGTGGTGGACGGACTGTGCATCAACACGCGATGCGACACGCTGCCCAAGACCATCTCACCCAGTCGGCTACGCCCGCGGGCCCCGACCACGACGAGGTCGGCTTGGGAGCCGTGCGCCGCATCGAGAATCAATTGAGCCGGATTGCCGATCGCGTTGACGCGCTTCACCGAGGCGGAACTGCCGGAGAGAGCTGCCTCTGTGCGCTCCAACAGTTGTTCGCCCGCTGCGGTCACCGCGCGCCGAAATTCCTCGTAGCCTTGGAGGCCCGCGAGCTGGGCGATGGTGGGGTACTCGAAAATGCCCATTTCAATCCCGTGAACGAGCGTGACTTCGGTGGGCCGATACAGCAATGCGGTCTGTTGCACTGCCGCAAAGGCTTCGTCGGACCAATCCACGCCGATCACGATTCTCATGAGTCGTTACCCTTTGGGAGAGCCTGCTGCGAAGTGTCCGCTTTCACGGTCTTTCTCCAGGTACGCTCTCTCTGCCGCCTTCAGGTAGTGCACCACCTCCTCATCGCTGACCTGCGCGAATTCGGCGTAGTGGCTTCCAACGGACCAGAACTGACCGGGTGTGGCCAGCACGACCAACGTATCGACGACGTCTCTCGCTCGATCGATGGTCTCGGGCGGTCCGACGGAAACCGCTCCGATGAGAACGCGAGGGTGCTCGCGTCGTATCGCCTCGACCGAGGCAAAGAATGTCGCGCCGGTCGCAATGCCGTCATCCACGAGGATCACGACTCGATCCTTCAGATGAAGAGAATGCCGCCCTGGCCGATACAGCTGTTGACGGCGATGGATCTCTTCGCGTTGCACTCTCGCGAGTTCTTCGATCTTGGTCGCGGACAAGTGAAACAGCGTGACGGCCTCCCGATTGAGGTAGAGATTTCCTGTTTCACTGAGAGCCCCCAGCGCGTATTCGGGATTGCCTGGCGCTCCAATTTTCCGGGTGATGAAGACGTCCAGCGGAAGATGGAGGTCAAGGCTCATCGCGTATCCAACGGCCACACCGCCTCGTGGAAGTGCGAGGATCACGCCCTCGGGGTGGTTGCGGTACCGTTGAAGCGCAATCGCCAGGCGATGGCCGGCTTCCTCGCGGTTCTGAAACATCATGGTTCCTTCTCCGAAGCTACATGAGCCCGCTTGTGACGCCCGCTCCGATCATGAGCATCGCCAAGACGACCAGAAGCGTGATGAGCCACCAGGGAGGACGATACTGCCTCACGTCGGGATACCAGTGAATTTCCCACGGAAGCTCGAGATAGTGGGGATGACGGATCATGACACATCCCTCATTCGTTCTCCTTCGAGTTGAAATATTGCCGACCGGCCGGCAGTACGGCTTATTAGTGCATAGACAAATGCATCGACAGTGCCAGGCTCGAGATCATGGGGAATTCAAACTACCAACTATGGTTGCGCATCGCTCAGGCTCACACGAACAAAGAAAGGCGGGGACTAGTTGTTGCGAAATAGGGCAATGAAGAGTGGGGGCTTGGGGAGTCTTTCAACATTTGACGTGGAGCCTTGGCCGGTCAGTTAAAGACCAAGATCGGACACGGAGGATGGTGCAAGACGGCGTGCGAAACGCTGCCGAGTACCAGGCGCCGCACGCCTTGTCGGCCACGTGACCCCATGAGAATAAGATCGGCTCGTCGCTTTTTGGCTTCCTCAAGAATCGATTCAACAGGTGTTCCAATGACGACGTGAGTCTTGGCGGAGTACCCCGCTCGCTGCAGCTGATTTACTGCAGACTGGAGAAACAATTGCGCGTTCTCTTTTTGCCTGGCCTGCAGCGGCTCCGCCGCGAGGGCCGCCGTCCCCCAGGACGGACTAATCGCGGGCAGCACGGACAGCAACGTCAGCTCCACCGGTTGGCGGAACGGCTTCTGCTCAAGAAACGCAATGGCATTTTCGGTATCCGAAGCCCCCTTCAGCGGCAGCAACACTTGTTGCATGGTCTTGATCTGTCCAGACACGATGAGTTTTGCGCAGGGTGCTGAGGCGAGGATGCGGTGAGAGACGCTGCCAAGCAGCCGCTCTTTGATGGGTCCCAGGCCTCTCGCGCCCATCACGATGAGTTCAATCCCTTGCTCTTCGGCCGTTGCCAGGATGGCCTCAGCCGGCGACCCGGCTCGTATCAGTTTCGTGACAGGTCCTGCGTGAAACGGAAGCAGGGAAACCGCCCGCTCGAGCAGTCGTTCTCCATCTGCACGCATGCTTCGTTCGACCTCCTGATACAGCTCTTGGGCGACTTCCGGGACCATCATCGGATAGGCCGGTTTTGGAACATTGAGCGCGTGGAGGACGACCAAATGATCCGTGGAGAGGTATTTCAACGACCGGAGGGCCTCATTGGCATTTTCCGATCCGTCGATTGCCAGCAACGTCTTCATGGATGGTTCCGTGTTTGAATTCCTTGTCCGCTGAGAGTCGCGCTTAGTGACAGGCGGTCGGGCACAAAAAGACAAAATAGATCACGATCGCAACGCCGAGGATGATTGCTCCCGCCAACAGCCACTGTTGTTTCGTCATCGAACCTCCCCGGCGGTTAAACTGCCGCCATCAAAACCCTGAGCAAGTACGATGCCGATCCCCTACCGCATAGATAGACATGTCATAAAAGATCTGTTTCCAGGAAAATGTCCCGTTCTGCTACAGGATAAAAAGGTGCGTTGTAGCAGGGCTCCACTTACTCGAGCCGTTGGCCTTCGACTCAACCGCAAAAAGTCTGTGTCAATGGGCATTGTCCTTGCTGGGTGCTGAGATGTATGGGGGGCGCTCTCTTCAAGCACATCCTTGTTCCGGTGGATTTCTCAGCTTGTTCAACAGAGGCGTTTCAAGTCGCCTGGCAGCTCGCAGCGGCATTGGGCGCACGCGTCACGGTGATGCACGTCATTGATGTGAATGCAGTGGAGGCCTTTAATCGCCTTGGCCTGCTGGCCGTCCCGTCGGATGCGGCTCGACAGAGGAAGCGGTTGCGCCACCACGCGCGACTCAAAACGAGAGAGTTGCTCCAATCGCATCCTCAACGTCAATCGATCAGGCGAGTCGTGGTTGAAGGTACCCCGTTCGTTGAGATCGCGAAGTTCGCTCGCAAGGAGGAAATCGACTTGGTCGTGCTCGGCAGTTACGGCGGACGAACGGACAGCATGGAGAAGATCTTTTTTGGAGCCACTGCCGACAGGGTGGTGCGAACGGCCGGATGTGCCGTCCTCACGGTCCCGCTTCTGCGCCAAAAAAGGAAAAAGGACATCACCTTGTAACCATGCGATCGGATCAACCGACTGCAGGCTTCTTTGTTCCCATCGAGGCCTCTCTGGAGGCCGTGGTGGCTCGGCTCGACGCACTGTCCCTTCAACCCGAATTTGCCCTCCAGAGGGAACTCGGACTCGCACGAGCCTTGAGACCCTATGTGGAGAACGGGAGCGTGGCCTTGGCAGCGCTTCCGCAGGAAATCGAACTCGCGAATCTGTGGCTGTTCTGCGATTTTTATCCGGATGACGGGCAATTGACGCTCATCGAACAGCTTCGAGATGTCATCACGGAGCATATTCCTGATGACGAACGCGTCTGGCTCGATCCATTGAAACACTCGTACATCGACCTCTTGGAATTGGCGACCGCCGTCACGCCGCATGCGCCGTTGACGCTTCAATCATTGGGGGACGCCAAAACGTTCGTGCTTCCATACGCAGACTTCGCCACGGACCTTTCGAAAGGACAGGTGCTGTTGACGCGCGTCATCTCTGATCCACGGCGCCTCGGCTCCGACCACGCCGTGTGGGCGGGCTGCGGCTTGATCCTGTCTCCTGCGGAAGGCAAGGCGCTGTATGAGAAGACCCGCGACAGGGAGCGGCGCATGGAGATGTCTTCTGGGGAACTGGTCCTTGGGGAATGGCAGGAGTTCACCAAGCGGTTTGGTCATGTGCTCTTGTGGAGTTACGCCGAGATGCGGGTGGATGCGCTCATCGATGCGGTCGCGCACATCCAGTACCGAACTCCGAACGGCGGCCGCTACCTCTACGCCATTGCCATGTACGATCACCATGAGTATCGATTTTTTGCCGATGGCTTGTCGGGCATGGAAGAGTGGCGAGCGGAGTCGCCGGCGCTCCAGCCGGAATCAGAACCGGTGGTCGCTGCTGCGCCGCCCAGGCGATGGATTCAACGCGCGGACTCATCACATGAGATGACCATTGTCGCCAGACTCACGCTCACGTCTTCACAACTCATTGTCGAATGTGATAGCCGCGAACGGCTGAACGACATCAAGCATCGGCTCGCGGCGGCCTTCGGGTTTGCGCTGCATTTCCGGGGAGAGACGCTCACACCGCCGTATCGCGGCGTCACCATTCAAGAACTCGAATCCCATCATCCGGTCACCTCCGTGATCTCTCACGCACAAGACCGAGCCATGCTGCAAGCGTTTTTGGAAAAGGCCTATCTTGAATGGTCGGACCAACCCCACCACATGCTTGGAGGGCAGACGCCACGCCACGCGGCGGCCCGGCCAGCCACTCGCGAGGCGGTGGCGCGTCTTATCTTGGAGATGGAAGCGACTGATCTGGGTCTGCGACGCAGCGGCCAACGAGCCTACGACTACAACATCTTGCGCGGGCACGTCGGCTTGGACAACCCTCCGCTATCTTCGAACGTATCCGCGTGATAGCATGAGCCGGTTTGCCCTTGAGCCTGAAGGAGGACGGGTATGAGAAGA
Organism: Nitrospira sp.; assembly: GCA_035281245.1. Lineage (GTDB taxonomy): Bacteria > Nitrospirota > Nitrospiria > Nitrospirales > Nitrospiraceae > Nitrospira_C. Next base: position 34,766 of record DATEEH010000043.1, on the reverse strand, counting down.
GGACGCGTGATCCTGCTTGGAATCTTCATGGGCGCGAGCCTCTGGGGGTGCGGCTACAACGACCTGCAGGGCCTTGACGAAGATACGAAGGCGGCCTGGAGCGAGGTGGTCAACCAGTACCAGCGGCGTGCCGATCTCATTCCCAATCTCGTGGCGACGGTGAAGGGCTACGCCGCCCATGAAAAGGAGACGCTCGAGGGCGTCGTCGAGGCGCGAGCCAAAGCCACCAGCATTCAGGTGACACCGGAGATGTTGAGGGACCAGGCGGCCTTCGAGCAGTTTCAAAAGGCGCAGGCGGGGCTGACCTCCGCGCTCGGCCGGCTGATCGCCGTCGCCGAAAATTATCCGAATCTGAAAGCGGATCAAAACTTCCGGGACCTTCAGAGCCAACTCGAAGGGACCGAGAATCGCATCGCAGTCGCACGGAAGCGCTATATCGACCGCGTTGCCGAGTTCAATAAGATGGTCCGTTTCTTTCCAACGAATTTGACGGCCAAGCTCCTTCTCCACATGGAAGAGAAGCCAAACTTCACCGTCGCCGACGAGAAGGCCGTGGCCAAACCGCCGGAGGTCAAGTTCAATTGAACCCATGTGAATGATGCACGCCGCTGGTATGAGCCGCTGGAAGCCACCGGCACGGCTCATCGTCTTGCTTGGACTCTTTCTTTCTCCGTTGCTCGTTTCCGCGCTGGATGTCCCCCCGTTAACCGGGCGAGTCGTCGATCTTGCCGGGGTCTTGCCTGTTCATGACTCCGACGCCCTGGCCAACCAGCTGAAGACGCACGAAGAGAACACGGGCAATCAGGTGGCGGTCTTGATCCTTCCGTCGCTCGACGGCGAGCCGCTCGAAGAGTATTCCCATCGCGTGGCGACCACGTGGAAGCTCGGTCAGAAGGGGAAGGACAACGGCGCCCTGTTGCTGATCGCACTCAAGGAACGAAAGCTCCGCATCGAGGTGGGCTATGGGCTGGAGGGCGCGCTCACCGATCTCCGGTCTTCCCGCATCATTCGCCAGGAGATTGTGCCGCGCTTCAAGGCGGGCGACATTCCGGGAGGCGTGCGCGCGGGAACGGACGCGATTCTCAAGACGATTGAAGGCACCTATCAGACCGACGAGGAGTCACAGCACCGGGCGCCGCCGGTCGCGAGCGCGCTCCACTACGTCGTGATCGGCATCATCGTCGGTGTCCTGGCCGGACTTATTTTGAGTCAGGGACTCCGCCGCGCACGGGCGTTGCTCGGAGCGGTCTTGTCCTTCATGGTCGCGCAGGCCGCAAGTATTCCCTGGGGGCTTATCGCAGCCGGGGTCACGGCGGTCTTCCTGTGGTCGGTTCTGAGCGCAGGCGGCCGTCGACGGCGGCCCGGCCGATTCGATGACTGGACCTGGTACAGTAGCGGCGGAGGCGGATGGAGCGGCGGCGGGTCGTTCGGGAACGGCGGCTTCAGCGGCGGAGGCGGTGATTTCGGCGGGGGAGGAGCGAGTGGAGACTGGTAAGTTTCCACCATTGGGCGAGCAGGAGAAAGCCCGCATCAGCGAAGCGGTGCGCGCCGCCGAATCGCACACGAATGCGGAGATTGTGCCGATGCTCGTGGCACGGTCCGGGCTCTATCGCGATGCACAACACCGCACCGGCCTCGCCCTTGCGCTGATGGTGTTGACCGCCTCATTGATGGGTGAAGGGGTATGGGTGTCGTGGGCCTGGCAGACAGTCCATGCCGTATGGCTCCTGCTTGCCACGTTAGTGGCCTATGTCGTGGGTTCGTGGATCGGCGCCTTCGCGCCGGTGATTCGTGCGGTGACCTCCACGGAGCGCCTTCGTCATAAGGTAAGGCTGAGAGCGGAGCGTGCCTTTGCGCAACATCGTCTGTCACGGACGCGGCAACGTACGGCCGTGTTGCTCATGGTCTCGCTCCTCGAACGGCATGTCTATGTCTTGCCCGATTCGGGGATCGGCTCCGGCATTACGGCGACGCAGTGGAACGAGGTCGTTGAGGCGATCGTGACCAGACTCAAAGAGCACGACGTCACCGGCGGATTCTGCGCGGGCATCGAACGATGCGGCGCGCTGCTGGCACGCGCGTGTCCCGCCGACCCCGGGGACAATCCGGACGAGCTCTCGAATCGTCTCCTGCAAGAACCTTGATGATGAGAACGGGAAGTGTCTTCGTCGCCTGACGAGCGGTAAAAATAGAGACTTTCAGGATATCCTGCTAAAATCCGTCCGATGTCGGACCGCACCGCCGTTTCTTCCGTCCCCCTACAACAGGAAAACCACTCGCTGGTGAGGGCAGCCGGCGTCATCGGCATCGCCACGTTTTCCAGTCGGATTCTGGGCTTCATCCGAGACATGGTGCTCGCACGGCTCTTCGGCGCCACGCCCGCCGCCGATGCCTTTTACGTGGCCTTCCGTATTCCGAGTTTGCTTCGCGAATTGTTCGCGGAAGGCTCGATGTCCGCTGCGTTCATCCCCGTCTTTACGGAGTACCACTCGCTCAAGTCGAAGCGGGAGGCCTGGGAACTGGCTAGTGCCGCGTTTACCACGCTCCTGACGATCGTGACGCTCGTCACGCTCGTGGGCATCGTCGCGGCTCCGTGGCTCGTCCAGTTACTTGCGCCGGGCTTCCACTCTTCGCCGGAGAAGCTCGACCTGACGACCGTGTTGGCGCGGGTCATGTTTCCCTATCTGTTATTCATCAGTCTTGCGGCGCTGGCCATGGGCATTTTGAATTCGGTGCGCGCCTTCGCCGTTCCCGCCTATGCGGCCTTGTTTCTGAATATTTTCATTATCGGGTGCGCGCTGTTTCTGTCGCCGCAGTTGGAAGAACCCATCATCGGCGTGGCGATCGGCGTCGTGGCCGGAGGTGCCGCGCAGTTCGCCATGCAGCTGCCCAGTCTCAAACAGCGCGGCCTGCTGTTCGGCTTTCGGTTCGAGCCGGGTCATCCCGGTGTCAAGCGGATCGGACAGCTCATGGTGCCCTCGCTGCTCGGTCTGTCGGTCACGCAGGTCAATTTGACCATCAGCACGATTCTGGCGTCATTCATTGCAGGGGCGCCGACCTACCTGTTTTACGGGATGCGCCTGATTCAATTTCCGTTGGGTATCTTCGGGGTAGCGCTCGCCATGGCCATCCTGCCGACGCTCTCGGCACAGGCGTCTCGCGGTGCGATGGAGGACCTGCGGAAGACACTCGGATTCGGCTTGCGGATGATCGTCTTTATCATGTTCCCGGCCATGCTGGGGCTGATCTTTTTGCGCACGCCGATCGTGCATCTGTTTTTCGAACACGGCACGTTCACGGCGCATGATACCGCCGAGACGGCCATGGCGGTGCTCTGCTATGCGGTCGGGCTCTGGGCGTTCGGCGGCGTACGCATCATTGTCGCGGCCTTTTACTCGCTCCAAGACACGAAGACGCCTGCGATTTCGGCAGCGATTGCCGTCGCGGCCAACGTCATCTTCTCGCTGCTCCTGATGGGACCTCTGGGCGCCTCGGGCCTGGCCCTGGCGACCGCGCTCTCCGGAATGGTGAACGGCGGCATTCTTGTCGCCGTGCTCAACCGCCGTCTCGGCGGCGTGGAATGGGGATCGGTGGGACGCTCCGCCGGCCGCGTGGTGGTCGCGTGCCTTCCACTCGCGTTCGCCTGCCTCTGGGTGGCCGGCGCACAGGTGTGGACGCACGAGGGCGAATGGGCTGCCAAGTCGGTGATGCTGGCGGTGGCCATTGGACTGAGCGTGAGCGGATATCTGGGGGTCCATGCGTTGCTGCACTCGGAGGAGCTTGATCTGGTGTGGGGCATGGTGAGAAACAAATGGAGCCGGATGGCCGGCCGCTAGGAGCTGTGATGTACCGCGCCTTGATGTTCAAGTCCGGATGGGGATGGATGGGAGTGGCTGAATCCGAACGGGGCCTTGCCGCGATCGTGCTTCCTCAACCGTCCAAGGCGGCGGCCGCTGCCGGTTTCGGCGGGGAAACGATTTCATGGTCACAATCACCGTCGGTCCGCCTCCAGCAGGCGCGTGAGCAACTGGAAGAGTATCTATCCGGCCGGCGCACCGCGTTCGATCTTCCGCTGGACTTCTCGCAAGGGACCGCGTTTCAACGCCGGGTCTGGAAGGCGTTACAGGGAATCCCTTATGGCCAACTATGGTCCTACCGAGGTTTGGCGTTACGGGTGGGCGGGGTACAGTATGCCAGAGCCGTTGGCGGGGCGGTCGGAGCCAATCCGTTGCCGATTGTGGTGCCGTGCCATCGCGTGGTGGCGCAGGATGCGACCATCGGGGGATTCTCGTCTGGATTGCCTGCGAAACGCCGGTTGCTTGCACTCGAAGGCTCGTTGTCACGGTTGCGCCCGTCGGGACGAGGCCGATGAAGGCGGTCATCCAACGGGTGACACGGGCGTCGGTCGAGGTGGAAGGCCGTACGGTCGGGACGATCGGCAGCGGGTTGCTCGTACTCCTGGGCGTCGCCAAGGGCGACGGCGAATCGGATTGCCGGTTCATGATCGAAAAACTGCGGGGACTCCGGATTTTCTCCGACGAAGCGGGAAAGATGAACCGTTCGCTCGCTGAGGTGGGCGGCGCAATATTATTGGTGTCACAGTTCACTCTGCTGGGGAACACGAGGAGCGGCCGGCGACCGGGGTTTGACGAAGCGGCCCCGCCGGAAGAGGCCAAACAATGCTATGAAGAGGTGATGCGCGGTTTGAAAGCGCAGGGCACCGCCGTCGAAGCAGGTGTGTTCGCCGCACACATGAAGGTCGAGCTGGTCAATGACGGACCGGTCACCTTCCTGTTGGACAGTCGAGGCGGCAATTCATCGGGGTCTTGAAGGAGATCTGCTATAATAGGATTGACCGCAATTGATCGGTGAGAGGAAGAGATGGGAACTCCGATCCCTGCTCGACATCCGCTGCGTCAACTGTTCAGCGCCCTGACCGAGAAAAGCTTCACCGAACACCTCGGCTGGCCCGACCTCAATGTGACCACCTACGTGACCAATCTGCTCGTCGAGTTCACTCGCACCGATCAGTTGTTCAAAATCAAGAACCGCCAGGGTCAGCCCGTCGAGTCCGTGGTTGATCTCCTGTTCGAATCCGAAGTGCTCCTCGAAGCGCAGAGCTTGGACCGGGAACGAGACGTCCATCAACACATTGGCGACTTCACCCTGTTCATGGCCGGCCTCTTTCCGGAATACCTGCGTCGGCTGAAAAGCGCCGGCCTCGTGTACCACAAGGATTTTCTCGTGGATTACGTAAAGACGGGAAAGCGCTCGTACGGCATCGTCGCGCAGATCATGGATGAGCCTGCGAAAGACAACCGGCCGCTCTTTGCGAAATTGTCCGATAATTTTGAACTCTGCGTCACGGGATTGGGATTCGTGCGGTCGGATCTCGACCGCATGCAGAATCCGGCCTATCGGCAAGCCAAGGATTTCCTCCTCAATTGATCCGTCCTCGTCCCCTGATCCTCGCTCACGGTGGTGCTGGCCGTCGCGCGATGACGTCGCGCCAGGCGTCTTGCCTTGCTGAGGCGCTTGCCGCCGGCCATGCGGTTCTACAGCAGGGCGGTGCCGCGCTGACGGCGGTCGAATGTACGATCGCGGTGCTTGAAGCCTCCGGACTGTTCAATGCCGGTCGCGGTGCCAAACGCCAGCTGGACGGCGTCCAGCGAATGGACGCCTCCGTGATGGAGGGGGCCGATCTTCGTGCCGGCGCCGTGGCCTCTCTCGAAGGTTTTGTCCATCCGATCACTGTCGCCCGCCTCGTCATGGAAGAGACAGACCACGTGTTGCTGGCCGGACCGTCGGCCCGCCGCTTTGCAGGCCGTTTTGATCTGGAGCGGTACCGATCGGTTCCGGGACGCCGGCGTTCGTACGAACGGATGTTCTCTCACCGAACAAGGGAAAGGAAGGGTCACGGCACGGTTGGCGCGGTGGCGCTCGATCGGTCCGGGACGGTCGCGGCGGGCGCCTCGACCGGAGGCATCGATTCAATGCTGCCCGGCCGCGTCGGCGATACTCCGCTGATCGGCTGCGGCGTCTATGCGGACAATCGCAGCGGAGCCGTCTCGATGACAGGACACGGCGAGGGCATCATCCGATTGGCGGTCGCCAAAACGATCTGTGAACGGCTGGCTGCAGGCCACAGCCCACGGCTGGCGGCCGCCATGGTACTGCGCCAGCTGGTCTCGCGTCTCGAGGGTGCGGCTGGTACATTGGTGCTGACGAGGGATGGACGGTTTGCGATCACGCATGTGACTTCCCATATGGCCGCCGGTTGGTGGGACGGCACGGCCAGACCAACGGTCAGAGGTCGCTGGAGATGAGCGGTATTCTCTTTCACTTGGCCTTCCCAATTCACGACATCGAAGCGGCCAAGCGATTTTATGTCGAGGGTCTCGGCTGCCGGCTCGGGCGCGAATCGAACGGAGCCGTCACGTTTGGGCTGGGCGAGCATCAGCTGGTGGCCCATGTGGTTGAGAACGCGCCGAGCGATCAGAAGGGCATCTATCCGAGGCATTTCGGTCTCGTGTTTCTGTCGAAAGGACCCTGGCAGGCTCTCGCAGATCGGGCGAAGGCGAAGGGGCTGACATTTTACCAGCAGCCGCGGGTGCGATTTCCGGGCACCCGCATCGAACATCACACATTCTTCCTCGAGGACCCTTCCAAGAATCTCCTCGAATTCAAACACTACACGCACGAATCCGCGATCTTCGGTGAACGGGACGTTCGCGCGGTCGGCGACGTCTCGGCCGGCGACTGACCTCAAAACTCGGCGCGCACGCCTCCCATGATCAGCAGCGGACTGCCCTGCGTCTTCACGGGGCCGGTCTGCGTGGCGATGTACTGGCGATCGGTCAGATTCTTGGGACTTCCGCACCGTTATTGGAACCGCGTCTGATGACGCGTGCCCTGGCTCATGCGATGAAGCACCCGCTCATACCGTCGAACGAGCGACGTGGTTTTGCGCAGGGGATCATAACGACGAGGAGAGGGGAGGATGGCCGCGAGCCACGCGGCTTCCTCTTCGCTCAGGTCGGACGCAGGCTTTCGAAAATGGTGACGCGCCGCCGCCTCGGCTCCGTATACGCCTGTGCCCCATTCGGCGACGTTGAGGTACAACTCCAGGATGCGGTCCTTCGTCAGATGTTGTTCGAGCGAACGGGTAATCAGGGCCTCCTGGGCCTTTCTGAAAATCGATCGTTCGGAAGACAGGTACAGGTTTTTTGCGAGCTGCTGCGTGATGGTGCTGCCGCCGCGCTTCAGCGATCCCTTTTCAAGGTCGTACAGCGCGGCGTCCTTCATGCCCTCCCAATCGAAGCCTTCGTGGGTGAAGAACGAGGCATCCTCGGCGACCACGACGGCGCGACGGAGATGAGGCGACATTCTGGACAGCGGCACCCAGACCCAATGCCGATCGAGGCGCTGTCCTTGAGCGTCCGCCTCCGTCTCGCGGGCTTCCATCAAGGCGGTCGTGGTGGGATTGACCGTACGCAGCGTCGCGACATCCGGAAGCATGACCAACCAGAGCAGCCCCAGCACCGCGGCCGGCAGTGCGATGCCAAGCCACACAACCAGTGTCAGGCGGCTGCGACGTCGTTTGGTTGACTTCCGCATGCGGGATCCGTATGACAAGTCTCGTGAAAATTCTGAAGGCGGAGTTTATCAGAAGTTGTGCCGGTCATGAACAATTTCCGTCGGGTTCTACGCCGGAAATTGCCGTCGTCGGTCGCTCGAACGTCGGCAAATCATCGCTCATCAATTCGCTGCTCCAGCGCAAAGGGCTCGCCAAAGTGAGCCGCACTCCCGGCAAAACGCGTGTGATCAATCTGTTCTCGGTCGAGACGGACGATCCGCAGTTATCGCGGTTTGTGCTGGCCGATCTCCCCGGGTATGGCTATGCCAAGGTGTCGAAAGCGGAGCGCGCGCAGTGGGCGCCGCTGATCGAAGAGTACTTACGGAGCCGTCAACACGTCCTCACGGTGGTGATGCTGGTGGAGAGCCGTGTCTTGGGTCCGCGCGATCCCGAGACGATTCTCTGGCTCCGCTCGATCGGCTGTGATCCGGTGGTCGTGGCCACAAAGGCCGATAAATTGAAAGCGAGCGAGCGCATCGTGGCCTTGCGTCGTACGGAGGCCGCGCTCGCCGCCAGCGCGCCGGTCATGGCCTACTCGTCGGTGACGGGGGAGGGGCGGGAACGCTTGTGGTCTGCTTTAAAGGAGCGTTGTCGAACTTGATCTCGATGTAGGCCTTGTTCTTCAAGTCCGCGAGCCAGGCTTGAAACATGTCTTCGCTTTTCTGCTGAAAGACCAGCGCCTGAATTTCCTGCCTGACTTCCTCATACGGGCGGAATTGCTTCGGTTTTTTGTCGTCGAGGCGAACGATGTGCAGCCCTTCGGGACTTTCGATCACGTCGGAGATGCCGCCCGGCACGAGATTGGCGACGCCCCGCTCGATCGCCGGCAGCAATTCTCCCTGGCGCACCAGACCCAATCGGCCACCTCGTGAGGCCGTCGGGCCGTCCGAGTACTGCAGTGCAAGGTCTTCAAACGAGGCGCCTTGTTTGAGCTGGGTCATGACGTCGGCTGCCTTCGCCTTGGTGTCTGCCACGTCGTCCGACGAACGGGGTTTGATCAAAATCTGACTCAACGTATACTCTTCGGGAAGCGCGAACCGGTCGCGGTGCTCCTGGTAGTACCGCTTCATCTCGGGGTCCGCGACCATGACGCCGCTGCGCACCTCGCGGTCGACCACCCTGAGCAGGGTGAGCTGATCGCGCACGCTTTTCATGCTGGCCGGATCTTTCTCGTCGATTTTCTCGCCCTGCTGGATCAATTGCTTGACCGCCTGCTTCACTTCTTGATCTCCGACCTCCACGCTCTTGGCTTTCGCCTCCTGGAGTTGCAATCGTCGTTCGATCATCGTAGTCAAGGCCATGGCCTCGGCCATCTGGAGGCGGCGCGACAAGTCCTCGCCGCGGTACTGCTTTTCGAGCCGTGCGCGCTCGGGCGCCAGCTCCCGCTTGACCTCTGACAACATGATCAGATCAGAATTGACGATGGCGACGATGCGGTCTTCGAGCTTCGCCCCCAGCGTGGGACGAGTCGGACCGAAGAGAGCCGCGCCCAGCAGCAGGGCGAGCAGGATCGGCACGTGAATGGATGTACGAGACGAGGTGATCATGGCATGCCGACGCGACCGGTTCCACGCCGCGCGGCGTATCTGGTGATTCTACAGGATTCAACGAGGGCTGAGGAAGCCGCCGCCTGCTAGCGCTTGGTCAGACCGTCGGCCACCGGGCGTGAACCATCGAACAGCCTGACGACGGCCTTGGCTTTGATTTCCGCAATGACGCCGTCGTAATACTGTTTTCGTTTCTGATACAGCAGCTCCTGCCGAAGCCGTTCCCGTTTGGCCAGATCCGCCTGGATGATTTCCGGCTCGAGGGCGGTGATCATCACCAGGTAGTAGCCGGCGTCCGTCTTGATGGGCGCGCTGACCATGCCGGGTTTCAGGGTCTTGATGGCCTCGTCGACTTCCGGGATCACCAGCCCCTTGCGATAGGGCCCCAGGTCGCCGCCCTTGGCCTTGGTCTTGTAATCCACCGAATACCGCTGGGCGAATTTCCCGAAGTCCCCGCCGCGATTGACCTGGGTCTCGAGATCCTTGGCCGCGGGATAATTGGGCAGCAACATCTGCGAGACGCGCACCTTGAGCGAAGTCAACAACTCCCCGGCGTGTTCCTCATAGTACTTGTCCAGCTCTTCCTTCGTGAGCTCCACCGTTGTCTTCATCCGGTCCTTGAGCAGCTCATCCTTCAACAGTTTTTCCTTGTATCGCCGCACACGGTCACGAACGGCATCGCTCTGATCGAGGCCGAGTTTCCTGGCTTCTTGCAACAGGATTTCATCATCCACGAGCTCCTTCAAGAAGACGTGGCGTCCGCCCTCCTTCTCGTAACGGGCCTTGGTGGCCTCAGGGAGAGCCGCCCATTCGTGGTCGAACTCGGTCTGCGTAATCGGTTTTCCGTTGACGAAGGCGACGACCCGCTCTTCCGATTGCGGCGGCGTGCAGCCGGCCCACGGCAGAATCAGGCTGCCGAACATGAGGATGTAGAGACCAACCAGCGGGATGGCCGAGGCGTCGGCAAAACCCGTCCTGAATCGATGCATGAAGCGTGAATCCTCGTGGGATTAATTGAACGAAGGCGATGTCGCTGTGCTGTTGGTATCACAGACTCCCAGGCTTTGCAAGGTTGCGGTGAGTTCCGGAAAGATGGAAGTCCAGTCCTGGTGCGGCATTTGGAATTCAAATGCCAGCGGAGAGAGAAAGCGAATGCGGGCCTTGTGTCGGTCCATCAGACGTTGCACCGCCGTCTGGGAGACCTGGCTTTTGGCATCGAGCGTGATGACGACCGACCCCGTCTTGAGCTCGATCGAAGCCAGACGCAACGCCTTGGCCTGCAGTCGTATTTGCATGACTTCGAGCAGCCGTTCCACCGGCTCCGGCGGCGGTCCGAACCGGTCATGAATTTCGCCGTGCAGGAGGGCTAGGTCGCCGATCTGCGTGGAAGAGGACAGCCGTTTGTAGAGCGAGAGGCGCTGATGCGAATCGGCCACATAGTCCTCGGGAATGAACGCGGAGACGTTCAAGCGGAGCGTGGGATCCGGCTCTTCCTCCACGACATGGCCCTTCAGGCGGTGGACGGCCTGTTCGACCATCTGCATGTACAGGTCCAGCCCGATGGCGGCGATATGGCCGGACTGCTGCTTCCCGAGCAGATTGCCGGCCCCGCGGATTTCCAAATCGGCTGCGGCAATGCGAAAGCCCGAACCCAGCTCGGTGAACTGCTGAATGGCCATCAAGCGCTTTTGCGCATCATCGGTGAGTTGCCCTTCGTCAGGCACGAGAAAATAGGCGTAGGCCTGATCGCCGCTACGGCCCACGCGTCCGCGCAGTTGGTAGAGCTGCGCGAGCCCGAACGTATCGGCCCTGTTGACGATGATCGTGTTGGCGTTGGGCACATCGAGGCCCGATTGAATGATGGCCGAGGCCACCAGGACGTCCGCCTCGCGGCGGAAGAACTTGAGCATGACCGCTTCCAGCGGCTTGGCGTCCATTTGCCCGTGCGCCATGACGATGCGCGCTTCGGGGACGATGTGTTGGAGCCAGGCGCCGGTGCGTTCCATCGTCTCGACGCGGTTGTGCACGAAGTAGACTTGGCCGCCGCGGCCCAGTTCTCGGAGGATCGCTTCCCGGATCAGCTTGTCGCTCGAGCGGACGACCTGCGTCCGGATCGACAAGCGGCCGGCCGGCGGCGTGTCGATGATCGACAGGTCGCGCACGCTTGCCATGGCCATTTGCAGCGTTCGGGGAATGGGCGTGGCGGTGAGAGTCAGGACGTCCACCTGCGTCCGCAATTCTTTGAGGCGCTCCTTGTGTTTCACGCCGAACCACTGTTCTTCGTCGATGATCACGAGGCCGAGGTTGCGGAACTGCACGTCCTTCTGCAGCAGGCGATGCGTGCCGATGACGACATCGATGGAACCGGCCGCGATTTCTTTGAGGATCGCCTTGGCTTCCTTCGGCGACTGAAACCGCGACAAGAGCGCGACGCGGGTGGGAAAGGGAGCAAAGCGCTCGGCAAAATTGTCGTAGTGTTGGTGCGCCAGCAGGGTGGTCGGAACCAGCACCGCCACTTGGCGGTTGTCCTCGACGGCCTTGAAGGCGGCGCGCATGGCCACCTCGGTCTTGCCGTATCCGACGTCGCCACACACCAAACGGTCCATGGGCTTGCTCGAGCCCATGTCGCGAGTGATGTCCTCGATGGCCTTGAGTTGATCGGGCGTCTCCTCGTATTCGAAGGCGGCCTCGAACTCGTGATACAGGGTGCTGTCGTATCCGTATGCATGCCGTTTGGCCAGCTCGCGGTTGGCATACAGGTCGATCAATTCGTGCGCCATTTCCTCGATGTCCTTCTTCACTCGGGCCGTTGTTCGGGCCCAGCTCGTTCCGCCCAGGCGGTCGAGCCTCGGCACATGGCCCTCTGCGCCGCTGTACCGCTGGACTTGATTGAGACGGTCCAGGGGAACATAGAGCGTGTCGCCGCCGTAAAACTCCAGGATTAGGTAGTCGCTGTCGAAGTCCTGGACCGAAAGACGCTTGAGCCCACGGTACTTCGCGATCCCATGCTGCACATGCACCACGTAGTCACCGACGTTGAGATCTTCGAGCGAGGAAAGGAACGTGGCCGCTTTGCTCTTGACCTGGGGTTTGTGACGGGCTCCCTTGGCGAACAGTTCCTCCTCCGTGAGGACCGCCAGCCGCAACTCGGAGGAGAGAAAGCCGGCGGAGAGGTCGCCATGCCGCACGAAAAAAGGAGCGCGGGTCGGCGTCGATGTGGACCAGGCCGACGAGGACCATTCAATCGCCGGCACGTCATGCTCGCGCAAGAGTGCGAGCAGGCGATCGACCTGGCCGCGGCTTCTCGCCACCAGCAGGACCCGGCATTCGTCCCGCAGCCGTTCCAGGATGGACAGAGTCTGGCTGAACGGCGTGCCTCGGGCGCCCAAGCCGGCGCTGGCCGGCACCTGTGCAGGAAACGCCTGCACGGGATGCCACGATTCATCGGCTTCCGCCAAGGGCTCGAGTGCGAGTTGCGTCCAGCCGGAGGTCTGGTTCGTAATGTCCTGCCAGGTCAGGAACAGCCGTTCGGGGGAGGGATAGGGCGATGTCTCTTCCTTATCACTATGCCTGAGGTAGCCGTCATCGATGCGCTCCCAGAGGGTGATACACGAGAGCTTCAGAGCCGCCGGTTGATCCAAGGTCAGCACTGGCTGGGTCGTAAAGTAGTCAAAGAGGGACTGCATTTGGCCGTAGAGATCCGGCGCACGCCACTCGGCGTCCGCCGCGATCGGCACGAGCGCCTCCGGTCCGGCGCCGGTGCGCAAGTATTCGCGGGCGGGCAGGACGATGGCGCGATCCATTTTCGCCGTCGATTTTTGCGTCGCCGGATCGAAGAGGCGAAGGGATTCGACTGTCTCCCCGAGGAATTCCACACGCAGCGGTTCCTGGTAGGCGGTCGAGAAGATATCGATGATGCCGCCGCGAATGCTGAACTCGCCGGGAATCTCGACGACGGACACCCGCCGGTACCCCAACCGGAGGAGCCCGGCCGTCAGCGCCTCACGCTCGATAGAGGCGCCGACCTTCAACGCCAGTACCGTGCGCGAGAAGATATCGACCGGCATGAGCCGCTGCATGAGCGCATCGATCGAGGTCACCACTTTGGCGGCCGGGAGCGTGCGGATCTGATGGAGCGCGTTCATGCGCCGCGCGACCAAGCCCACGTGAGGCGCGGTCGATTCGTAGGGCAGCGTTTCCCAGCGCGGGAAGAGCGCCAGAGACGTGTCGGGCAGACCCGACAGATCGTGATAAAAACGAAGATCATCGAAGAGCCGGGCAGCGGCCTCATCGCTTTTTGCGACGATCAGCCATGAGTGGGAGCCAAGGGCGCCGGATTGCGGATGCATGAGCTGAGTCAAGGCGAATCCCGGCGTCGATCCGTGCAATCCGGTGAGACAGGGACGCGCGCCCTTCCGGGTCAGCGCGTCGGCCACCGACGAACAACAGGGAGATGTCATCAGTGAAGAAGAGTGGTGCGACACGGTGATCAATGTGCGTGAGAGCGGATCCGTTGGATGAGCGCGGTCGTCGACAGGCCGGGAACGAGAGGAATCGTCTTGACGGTCCCCCCGCGCCGCTCCACGACCTCCCTCCCGATGATGCGATCGATCGGCCAATCCCCGCCTTTGACCAGCACGTCAGGCTGAAGAGCCGTGATCAGGTTCAGCGGGTCGGGTTCCGGGAACAAGACGACAAAGTCGACGCAGCCCAGGGCGGCAACCACCTCGGCGCGCTGCGCTTCTTCCACGATCGGGCGGTCCGCCGCCTTGTTCAAGCTCTTGACGGAGGCGTCGCTGTTGACCCCGACCACGAGGATGTCGCCCAGCGCCTTGGCTGCCTGCAGATAGCGCGTATGACCAATGTGCATGAGATCGAAACACCCGTTGGTGAACACGATGCGCTGCTTCTCGCGGCGCGCGCGCTCGAGCAGGGGAATCAATTCCGCCTTGGTCACGACTTTATCGGGCATCCCTCATCATACCGACAACACGCATCTCGAGTCACTCATCGTCATCATCGGACACACCGCCCAGGCCAATGACCGCACCGTGCCGAGCGATGATGGCATCCATCGCTTGCACCGCCTTGCTCCGTCGTTGATCGTAGAGGCCCGGCGGAGCCGGGACAAGCGAGAAGAGCGCGAGGCCGGCGAGACGATACGAGGTATGCGGTTTCATCACCTCGTGCAATGCCTGCTGCACCGTCGGCCACATCTCCGGGTCGTAATTGAGCGGATGGGCAAACCGCCGCTGTCTGGTGGTGATGGCAAACCGGGCATCTTTCAGCTTGACCGTGCACCCGCCCGCGGCGAGGCCCTCCTGGCGCAAGTCGCGCGCCAACATGCGCAGAAAGCCTCGCAAGACCTCTTCAACGAACGCCGGATCTGCGGTGTCGTGTTCGAACGTGGTCTCGTGGCTGGCGCTCTTGGATTCCCGGTCGGCGACGACCGGCTCATGGTCGTGTCCCTGAGCGAGTGCCCGAATCCAGGGCAGGCGGGAGCCGAAGAGCCGCAGGAGCATCCGGTCCCATTGCGGATCCAAGAGGCCGCCGATCGTCGTGATGCCGAACGGCTCCAGTCGTGCCGCCGTCTTGGGGCCGATACCCGGCAGCGCCCGAAGAGGCAGGGGAAAGAGAAACCGAGCCTCCTCATGCGGCTCCACGATGGCCAGGCCGTCGGGCTTCGAGGCATCGGCGGCGATCTTCGCAACGGCTTTGCCCGTGGCGACCGCCACCGTGCAGGTGAGACCGGTGGCGTCGAGTATCGAACGCTTCACGAACTGCGCCAACGCGGCCGGTTCAGGATGTCGCATCTGCAGGGCAGTGGTATCGGCATAGAACTCGTCGATGCTGCTCCACTCGGTCGTTGGGAACAGCCGATCGGTGACGCCGCGCATCTCGTCATGGAGACGACGATAGAGCGGCCGATCCGGAGGAATCAGGATGAGATGGGGGCAGAGCCGAAGCGCCTCGACCGTCGGCATCGCGGAGCGGACGCCGAAGGGGCGGACCGCATAGCTGGCCGCAGCAATAATGCCTCGCGGAGGCGGTCCACCGACCGCGATCGGCTTGCCGGCGAGCGTCGGATCTTTTACGACGGCCGCCGACGCGAACATCGCATCCACGTCACCAAACAGGATCTGGCGCGGCCATCGGGACATGCGGCACCGGCAAGGGGGCGATCGTCGGTTGAAGCAGAAGCCTAGAGTGTTGCCGAGGAAAAATCCAGCTCCAGCTGGCCGGGGAAGTCAGATGGGCGTGATCGCGTCAGGCCCGTTTCAGAGGGGGCGGAGCCTGCGAGGTCCGCAGAAGAGATTTCATGCAGTGCTCCCCGGCAGCTGCCGCAATGATGACGGCGCGGTTGGATCGTCCGCCGCTGGCGCCGATACACACGCCCGCATCGTCCGCAGCGCCAGGCAAAGCGGGACAGGGCCTGCACCTCTTTTTTCAACGCATGATAGACCGTGACGGCCAGTCCCCCGTCGCGGTTCATCTCTCTCATCTTTCTCAGGAAATCCGGTCCGTGATTCGGCCGGCGTTTGAGAATGTCATATTGCCACTGGTGAATCATCTCATGTGCGAGCGTGCTGATGAGTTCGTTGCTTCCGTACGGAGTACGGGCGAGCAACGGCGTCAACAGGGGCAGTGAGAGGCGGATTTCCCGTTTGGAGGGTTTGGCCATCGTCCGCTCACCCCAGGAAGAGCGGGGGCCGGTCCGGCTCACGAACATGCCGACGGAGGACGTGAGCCGTCTGCTCCAGACAAGCGCGATAGGAGGAAGGGTGGCCTCAAAGTATCGCCGATTGAGATCGCGCCAGAGGTCGAGCAGTTGCGACGAACTCAGTGGAGGATGGATCTGCACAGTCATGCGCGACGCGATCCGAGTTCTTCTGCGACGGCGGCCACCAGCAAGGGTAACATGATTTCATGATGACCGATCAGCGAATACCCGCGGCCTCCCTTCTGTGTCGGGCGGCGAACGACGTTGGTGAGGGGGCGATAATGTGAAAGGAAGTCCATGTTCACGGTCGTGATGTTGGTCAGGGGATGACCAAGATTGCGCCCGAGGGAGACCGTTTTGAGGAACACTTCCGGCAAGACGACGGCGGATCCGATATTCAGGTATACGCCACCTTCCATGCGGGCGACGACCGCGGCTAACCGCCGAAAGTCCAAGAGCGATGTGGCGCCGATCGCGGCCCCGTCGGCCGCCGGATGCATATGGGTGATGTCGGTGCCGACGGCGACGTGGACCGTGACGGGAATCCCGAGTTTGGCACCCATGGCCAACACGCTCGTGGCATGGTTGGGAAACCGGCTTTTCGATCGGTGGATGTAATGTCCAACGGCCTCGCCCAAACCCTGACCGTGTCGATGGCCCTCCGCAATGGCGTCGTTGAGCATGCGGCCGGTTTCCTCCGCCATCCCGAAGCGTCCCGCATCGATCTCGTCGTCGACCTCCTCGGAAGTGTGCCCCATGAGAGCCAGTTCGAAGTCATGGATGATGCCGGCCCCGTTCATCGCCACCGCGGTCACCAGTCCCTGTTCCATCAAGTTGACGAGAATGGGCGTGAGCCCGACCTTGATCACGTGCGCGCCAATTCCGACGATGACCGGTCGACGCTTACGATGGGCCCGGGCGATGGCGCGTGCCACGGCGCGCAGCGTTTTGACGGCAAGAATGTCTGGTAGGGCACGATAGAAGAGGCTGAAGCTGCCTCCACGTCGCCAGGGCCTGGCGAAATCGGAAACCCGGACCTTGCTGCGCCGCTTGTTGAGCGGATAGGTCCTTAAATCAGAGACATTGATCGGGGGAATCAGACGGGGCGCGTGGGTGGAGGAGCCGGTCCGGTCAGGAGGCTTTGCCAAGGAGCTCTTCCTCTGTCAATTCGCAGAGCACGTGGCCGAGCGTGATGTGGCTCTCCTGGATCCGTGCCGTGACTGTTGACGGCACGACGAAGGGAAAATCGACCATGGCAGCCAATTTGCCGCCGGTGCCACCGGTCCAGGCCACAGTGGTCAGCCCGCAGGCCTTCGCCGCTTCCACGCCTTTCAGGACGTTGGGGGAGTTTCCGCTGGTGCTGATGGCAATGGCGATATCGCCTTTTTGTCCATGGGCGCGCACTTGGCGGGCGAAGAGCTCGTCGTAGCCGTAGTCGTTGGCGATGCAGGTGATCGCGGCAATGTCCGTCGCCAGCGCGAGTGCCGGCAACGGCGCGCGCTCGCGTTTGTACCGGCCGACGAATTCCGCTGCGATATGTGCGGCGTCCGTTGCGCTGCCGCCGTTGCCGAACAGCAGGATTTTGTGACCTTCACGGAATGCCCTGACGATGAGCTTGGTCACTTCCACGATGCGATCCGCGTGCTCGCGGACGAATTGTTGCTTGACCGTCGCACTGTCGTTGAAGGCCTGTAGAATGAACTCACGCATCGCAGGCAATTCTAGGCGAGGGGTCCCATCCTGTCAAACGCCATCGGTCTCTCGCGACGGGTCAGGTGGATTTTGTCGGCGCCGCAGGCGTCGTCTGTCTGATGGCGTTCATGGCTACGGCGATCATGGAGCCCACATCGGACACGCTTGCCGGGAGAATAAGGGTGTTGTTGGTTTTCGCCAGTTCGCCGAACTGCGTGATGTACTGTTCCGCCACGCGCAACTGGACGGCCTGCTGACCACCGGGCGTTTGGACGGCGTCCGCCACCTTCCGCAATCCCTCCGCCGTGGCTTGCGCGATGGCCAGGATCGCGGCGGCCGCACCCTCCGCTTCGTTGATTTGCTGCTGTTTCTTGGCTTCCGAGGCCTTGATGACTTGTTGCTTCCCGCCCTCGGCCTGGTTGATGGCCGCGTCGCGTTCGCCTTCAGAGGTCAAGATCAACGCGCGTTTCTCGCGTTCGGCGCGCATCTGTTTTTCCATCGCGTTGAGGACGTCCTTCGGAGGCGTGATGTTCTTGATTTCGTACCGCAACACTTTCACGCCCCAAGGCTCCGAGGCCTTGTCCAATTCGTTGACGACCTGGATGTTGATGTTGGTTCGCTCCTCGAACGTGCGGTCGAGTTCGATCTTCCCGATCTCGCTGCGCAACGTGGTCTGCGCGAGTTGAGACAGTGCAAAGTGGTAGTCGCTGATCCCATAGGAGGCCCGCTCCGGATTGAGCACCTTGAGATAGAGAATGCCGTCGACCGCGACCTGGACGTTGTCGCGCGTGATGCAGACTTGCTCGGGGATGTCCACCGCAGTTTCCTTGAGCGAATGGCGATAGCGGATCGTATCCACGAACGGCAACAGGATGTGAAAGCCGGCATTCAAGGTATTGGAGTATTTGCCCAGGCGCTCGACCACGTATGCACTTTGTTGCGGGACGACGACGGCGGTTTTGGCGATCACGTAAAGGACGAGCAACGCCAGAAAGAGGACGACCAACGTGCCAGCGGACATGCTTACCTCCTCCATCCTCAATTACCCGCAGGTGGCGGAACCTTTTCTCACGACAGGAACGCGATTACTCGGCGGTGATCCACAGCGTCAATCCGTCGACTTTTGTCACTCGTCCTCGTTGGCCCTTGCGAACGGCGGTTGATCCCACATTTTTCGTGGTCCAGGTCGTGCCGCGCAGTTCCGCTTTTCCCGTCTCCCCGGCCGGCAGCGCCTCGAGTGCGGTCGCCACTTCACCGATCATGGAATCTACATCCACGTGCGACTTGGTGCCCTCGTCGATCCTCGCCAAGAGGGGGCCCCGAAAGAGCAGCAGTGATCCAATGGCAATCACCGAAAAGAGCAGCCACTGCAGCCAATCCATGATGACGATATCGAATCCCGCCAAGGCGCCGACGAGCAGGGCTGACAACCCAAAAAACAGGATGTAGAAGCCGCCGGGCGTCGTCATTTCCGCGCCGAGCAGGACCAAACCCAGAACCATCCAGTACCACCAGACCATGGGGAAACCTCTTAACGAATCGAGGGTAGTGCGACTACAGGCGAGTGGCGTTGACGGAAGTCTATGCGCCTTGGCCATGACCGTCAAGCACAAGGGCGCATTACCGTGCTGACCAACGGGCATGTGCACCATTCTCCATGGTATAGTCCGCGCCACATGGCTCAAGACCAACCAGTTGCTGCCCTGGTCGTGGCGCTGACCGAAGCGCTTGCTCCGGCGGTGTACACCATCAATCGCCTGCGTCCGGAGAGCCTCTGCTTCGTGTTGCCGGAAGCGGCGAAAATGCTCGTTGAGACCGACGTCCAGCCCCGCATCAGCCCAATGCCTCGCCGATGGGATTGGGTGTTATTGTCGGATCCCGAGCACTTTCCTTCCTGTCACCAAACGATCGCGCGATCGCTGCCAGCGATGCTCCGGACATGGGAGGTCGACCCGGGAGCGCTGGTCGTGGACGTGACCGGAGCCACTGCTGCCATGGCCGCGGCTCTCCTCCTCGTCGCGACGCCATTCACGTCCCGCATTGTATCCCTGGTCGATCCCAAAGACGGACGCGACGGGGAAACGGTGGACCTTGAAGGGGCTGGCCGCCTCTGGATCTCCAGCAATCCTTGGGATGAAGCCGCGGACGGTGTGAGGCGTGAAGGCTGCGAGCTCTTCAATCGAGGCGCTTTTGTGGGTGCCGCTACCGTCTTTCGTCAGCTTGAACGCCGTGTGAGCGGCGGCCAGAAACCGCTCTATCGTGCCTTCGTCGACCTCGCCGAGGGCTACGACCTATGGGAACGTTTTCATTATCGTCAGGCCTGGGAAAAACTCAAGGTCGCCGTCAAAGCGCTCGAGATGGCTTCATTGTTCGGCGGGCCGCCGGGGATCAAGGGCGCATTGCCGGCGATCAAGGCCAATGCCGGGTTTTTAGAGAAACTTGTGCTGGATCCGGCCGACGTCAAGGAGCTTCTCGCTTTCGATTTATTGGCGCATGCGGACCGGCGGCTTCGGATCGCTCACGATACGGAGGCCGCCATGCGGGCGTTGATCCGGGCGCTCGAAGCCTTCGCCCAGCTGCGGCTGTTCAGGCACCACCGGACCAAGACCTGGGACGTTCAGCCGGACCAATTGCCGGAAGCGCTGCGTGAAATCTGTCGCGCTTGCTATCTTGAAGACATCGATGGCAAGTTCGTGCTGCCGATGCAGGCGCAATTCCGTCTGTTGGCTGCACTCAACGATCCGGTCGGCCACGCGTTCGTCAAAGAATGGCCGGGCATGAAGCCGTTACTCAATGCGGCGAACCAGGCGGTGCTGGGCCGCGGCGCCGAGACCGTCAAAGGCGAGCGCGTGCAACAACTGTTTGATGTAGTCGTCAAGCTTTCGAGCACCACTGACGCGTCGTTGCCCAAATTTCCGACGCTGAATGTGTGAAATGTCCTTCGTGACATCTCCCGGATATCGGCTCGCAAACCAATCCTGAGCATCAATGGAACATCGACACAAGCGACTCGATACGCTGGATATCCGCATTTACTACGAAGACACCGATTGCGGAGGCATCGTCTACTACGCGAATTACCTCAAATATTTCGAGCGGGCCAGAACGCAATATCTCGAGGACCGAGGGCTTTCGGTCTCGGAACTGATGAAGGCAGGCCGGGTGTTTGTGGTGGTGCATGCCGACGTCGATTATCGAGCCCCCGCCCGCTATGGCGAGACGTTGGAAATTGACACCATCGTCTCTGAGATGAACCCCGCCGCCATTACGTTTTCACATGTCGTCCGCGAACGGCAAAGTAGGCGTCTCGTTGCGGAGGGCGGGGCCCGCCTTGCCGTTACAGATGGCAACGGTAAGGTGAAGCGCCTCGACAAGCAGACGATCGCCGCGCTACAGTCTTTCCCGGCAACAGATTGAACCGATCAATGTTGTCAGCATTCGCACTTAGCGGACGTCCTAGAGAGAACCTGAGCCGCAACGATGGATAAGATTGGCACCTGGTTGGCGATCATTGGCGTCGCCATTGGATTTATCGTGCTCGGTTGGCTATTGTTTGCGGAAGGTCCCAAGGACAAACATAAGAAGTAAAGTCTAGAGGTTCCCGCCGTTTATCGTTCCACTCCCTCCTCCCGGGTACCGTCAAGCTTGCGATGGGGTAATTGGCTGTTGAGGCTTCTCTTCGGCGACCGGCTCACGCCCGGAGCCGTCTTGTGAGGACGCAGTTGAGGGTCTCGCGGCCGATGATGACGCGCCAAATCGCTTCCGCGTCGCCCCTCAAGGGGCCGGCAAAGCTCACACGCGCCGAGCGGTGTCGAGTCGATCGATGATGGCGCGAGAGGCGTCACGGGCAGCGAGGACGGGGGAGCAGTCGATGGCTGTGCGACGATTGGCGCGGGATTCAGCGTCGACGAAAGAAGCACCATAAGAAAGGCAAGACGCACGGCAGCACTCCAGTCACCGTCCTGCGAAGCATGGTTCGTGCCAAGTTGACATTCAAGAAAACCGCATGCTGGAATGCGGCTCAAGAGCTGATGGCTTATGGCGTATGGCAAGAACTGAGCGGCAAAGTCATCGTGCTCCCATGCAAGGCTGTACGCTCTGAATACAGAGGAGGTAATTCATGGAAATGTTCGGCCGTGTCGGCTTAGTCGAAATCCCGATTCTGATTGCTCCGGATCAAAAGGTCTGGATGGACAAGATGATCAAGGAAGGCAAGATTGCGGTGCCTCCGGGCGGAACACTGGAGAAGGGTTCACTGTACTCGATGTTTATCCGGATGCTGCTCCATAATGCGATGGAGGAGCAGAAGAGGCAGGAGGCGCTAGAAGCAGACGACGAGGACGACGAATAGCGAGGATGCTGAAAACGATATTGATCTCACCCGCCCACCCTGGCGCGCCGAGACGCGCCTTTACCCAGGTAGCGTTCTCACGTCACTCAAATCCTCGACATTTAAGAAATCACTAGAGGCAAAGCGCCTATCCGCTCGCCTTTGATCGAAGCGAGCGGTTCAAGCGAAGCTTGGTACGTACCTCCTCGCCCTTCGCTCGTTGCGGCCTGGCCCCGGGGAAAAGCGCGTCTTGGCGCGCTGGGGTGGGCGGGTGAGAATAGATACCGTTTTGAGCATCCTGTTGCGTTTACCGTATCCCATCCGTTCCAACCAATATCTTTCTCGATACAGTAGCCTGTATCTTACAGTGACTTGAAAGCTCTGCGGGCCGCCTTGATGGTGCGCTCGATGTCGGCCGAGGTGTGAGCAGTGGAAAGAAATGCCGCTTCGAACTGCGAAGGGGCGAGGTAGATGCCCTGCTCGAGCATTCGATGAAAGAACTGGCCGTATCGTTTCGTGTCCGAACGCTTGGCGCTGTTCCAATCCACGACGGGTTCCGATGCGAAGAACGAAGTCATCATCGAGCCGACCCTGTGTTGGATCAGCGGGATGCCGGCCCGTTTCGCTTCTGTTCCGATTCCCTCCGCCAACGCTGCTGAGCGCTCTCCCAGGCTCTTGTACAGATGCCTTGTCCGCAACTGCTTGAGCGTGGCCAATCCTGCCGTGACGGCCAACGGATTGCCCGAGAGCGTCCCGGCCTGGTAGACCGGGCCGACCGGTGCGATCAAATCCATGATCTCTTTGCGGCCACCGTAGGCTCCAACGGGCAGCCCTCCACCGATAATTTTCCCCAGCACCGTCAAATCCGGGGTAATCCCGTAGAGCGCCTGTGCTCCGCCATAGCTGACTCGAAAGCCGGAGATCACTTCGTCGAAGATCAGCAGACTGTCGTGGTCGAGCGTCAATTGACGCAGGGCGGGAAGAAAATCCGGAGCGGGAGGCACCACGCCCATGTTGCCTGCGATCGGCTCGACAATGATGCAGGCGATCTGTTTTCCTCGCTCACGCATGATCCGCTGAACGCTCCGTATGTCATTGTACGGCACTGTGAACGTGTGTTTGGCAAAGTCGGCCGGCACGCCGAGCGAATCGGGAATGCCGAGGGTCATCATGCCTGATCCGGCTTTCGCCAGCAGGTAGTCGCTGTGGCCGTGGTAGCAGCCTTCAAATTTCAGAATGCCGTCCCGTTTCGTAAAGCCGCGTGCGACTCGGATGGCGCTCATCACGGCTTCGGTGCCCGAGCTGACCAGGCGAATTTTTTCCATCGATGGGACCGCAGCACGGATCTGTCGAGCCAAGTCGACCTCCAACTCAGTCGGCGCACCATAACTGGTACCCAGTCCAGCGGTTTTTTTGATGGCGCTGATGACCGCGGGGGAAGCATGACCGAGAATCATCGGCCCCCAGGAAAGGACGTAGTCGATGTACGCATTTCCATCCAGGTCATAAAGCCTGGCGCCCTTGGCTCGCCGGATAAACCGAGGCTGGCCGCCGACCGATCGGAAGGCGCGGACCGGGCTGTTGACCCCGCCGGGGATGAGTCGTTGGGCTTCTTCAAACAGCTTGATAGATCGCGTGATTTTCATAATGGCGGCGCACCCTATCATGCTGAAAGTGGGCGGTCAACAAAGTGGCGGGAACGCAAAGATTTGCCACGAATTGCCTCACATGGGGTCAAAAAGTGTATAAATAGATACGCCGTTTCATTGGATCTGATACAGTGCCCGGCGCTGAGCAAGCCGAACCTTCAAGTTTTCAGCGATTCATTCGGAACTCGTCTTCTGATGACGCGGCCTAACACTTGCGTAGAATGATTCCGCGCACAAGGTGCCGCTTGGTTATCCACAATTTAGAGGAACGAGAATGAAGGTGGTATGTTCCTGGTGCCGAAAAGAGGGAAAGGCAGAATTCGTCCGAGAAAAGGCGCCCTTAGACGACGCGCGTGAGACACACGGAATTTGTGTCCTGCATCGGGATCAAATCCGTCAACGCTGGCAGGCTTCGGTTCAGAGCAGCAGCACCAAAGGTCTTTTCACATCCGCCTCGACGTTTGCCCTCCTCCGCTGGACGGGGCTGCTCAATCTGACCAAGAGAAACAAGCCATAAACAGGTGGTCACAACGTTTCATGTCTTGCGAGATGACCGCCGCTTGCTGCCCGATGGAGGGGCGGAAGAGGCGGCAACTTGTGCCAGTCCCCGGTGTGCCAGTTTTGATTTGTCTCGCTCCAGGACGGCGAACAGGGTGTGGAAAGGCGTGGATCGTTTGCCGTTCTCACCGGCCTGTCCGGATGCCCAGGTTTCGCCGGCATCGCTGAGCACTTCCATCAATGTCACAAATTCCTCGTCATCGTCGGCGAGGATCTGATCCGCGTTCGTAAAGAGCAGGATGTACCCTTTCCCCGGCAGCCATTCCAGATCTGCCAAACATTCTTCGAGCGCATCCCAGTCATGGCCGAAGTAGTCGGGAAATGCCAAGGCTGCGGCCATCTCGGCGAACAGATCCGGCGTCTTTCGACATTTACCTCCTCGCATCACCTTGAGAACGAAGCCACGGGGAATTTTGATCATCGACTCGGGGCGTTGTCCTGCTTTCAACAGGAGCAGCGCCGTCCAGGGAGGCTTGCTCGATTGAAGATGCGTGATCAGCGACAGCTGTGAGGCGCGAGCGGCCATGTCAGCTCAATTCGGCGGAAGACGCGTGCGGTAATCGGAGTGGGAAAAACGCTAGCATGCAATCTGCGACGAGGTCAATGCGGTCCGGTGGCGCGACATGCTTTCGAGGTGAGCCTTTGGTAGAATGGTGTGCCGTGCCACGGGTTGTTTTCCCACACGCTCCGTGAAAGAACCGTCACGACTCCGACCGATGCGCATGATGCTGTCTCCCAGGCCCCTGGCCGCAGTCATGTTTCTTCTGTTGGGGTGCCTCCTGCCCCTGCACCTCCGGATCGCGAGCGAGGCGGTTGCGCAAACCGGTGCCCTCAGCCACTCTCCGGCTGAGATAGTCAAGAAGTATTTCGAACTCGATCAAAAGGGCGCTAAGCTCGATGCCATGTCCTTTGAGGCGCTGGCGCCGTATCGAGGCTGGGAGACCGAACCGGTTTGGGGAAAAATCATCGTCATTCGGGAATTTTCCGTTGCCGAGCATCATCGCGACTGGGAAATCGTCAACCGGTTGGAGGTGGTGATTCCCGTCACCTTCCAGGTGCTTGGCGCCGTCTATCTGGAGACCGCCGGGTTCCTGCCCGAAGCCTCGGTTGAAGAGATTCATGTGCGTGTCAAATCCGTACGCAACCGCTGGCGCATCATCGAACCGGTGCTGCCACCGCATGTCGGCCAAAAGCGCATGATCAACTTCGTGCGGGAGGCCTGGGTGAAGGAAACCGAACCGGCCAAACGGGAGACTCTGGCCGCACTGCAGAACGAGTTGCGCAAGGTCAAATAGAGGGTGGAATGGGCAAGACGTCGGTCGAACTACTGATCTTCGATTTGGATGGCACGCTGATCGAATCGAAATGGGACATCGCCGCATCGGTCAACTTGGCTCTAGAGGAGCTGGGATTGCCGCAACGGCCGGTGGAAGAGATCTTTGGGTTTGTCGGCGATGGGGTCAAGAAGTTGCTTCGCCAGGCAGTGGGAGAAGACAACCGGGTCAGCTTCGAGGAGGCCCTCAGCGTCTTTCGGCGGCATTACCTCGCACACTGCTTGGATCGAACCGTTTTTTATCCGGGTGTGGAAAAGACGCTCGGCCACTTCGCGGGCAAGCGGAAGGCCGTCGCCACGAACAAATCGATCGAATATACCAACGTCATTCTGCAGGGTTTGGGCCCGCAGCATTTTCAGCTGGTGATCGGCGGCGACAACGGATTCGGCCTGAAACCGGAACCCGGCATGTTGGTGCATATCATGGAACGGCTGAACGTGCCCAGAGAACGAACGGTCCTGGTCGGAGACAGCACCAACGATATCAATGGCGGGCATAATGCCGGCATCCGAGTCTGCGCGGTCGGGTATGGGATGGGAAACCGTGAAAAGATGGTCGCGTGCCAGCCGGATTGGTTTATTGAGCGACCCGAAGAATTGATGGAGATTTTTGAATGAACCACACGACAAGGCAGCGGCCAACAAATCACGCAAGCGTCACCGCCCGTGCAGCAATGTGGTGTAGTGCAGCAACTGTCGGCTTCGTCTTGATGCTGGGCGTGAGCTTCGCCGCGCCGTCCGGCCTGGCCGATCGCGTCATCGAGCATCGGCTGGCGAACGGTATGACCATATTAATGGTCGAGCGGCATCAGGCCCCCGTCGTCTCGATCAACATGACGTTCGGTGTCGGCGGCGTGAACGAACAGGTTGGGCAAACCGGCTTGGCGCATCTCTACGAACACATGGCATTCAAGGGAACGAGAAGCGTCGGGACGAAGGATTATGACAAGGAGAAGCCGATTCTCGATGAGCTCCATCGAGTCGGGACCGAACTCGAGCAGCGACAGCGGGATCTCGCTCGCCGTGGCGCCGAGATGCCGGCCGATGAGAGCGAAAAGGAGGCTGTCGAACGACTGCAGAAGCGCTTCAAGGAGCTTCAGGATCAAGCCATGCAATATGTCGCCGGCAATGAAGTGGCGCTTCTCTATCAGCGCCACGGCGGCGTCGGACTGAACGCATCGACCGGCAAGGATATTACTCGCTATGTAATCAGCTTGCCGTCCAACCGGCTGCCCTTGTGGGCCGCGATAGAATCCGATCGCATGGCCAATCCGGTACTCCGCGAATTTTACAAAGAGCGGGGTGTGGTCATGGAGGAGCGTCGCCTGCGAAACGACGACAGTCCCAGCGGACTGCTCTACGAAACGTTCACGTCGGCGGCGTTTCGCGCTCACCCGTACGGCGTGCCGACGATCGGCTGGGAGTCGGACATTCTCTCGTTGACGCCCGCGGCGACCGAAGCGTTTTTCAAAACCTACTACGGTCCGGGCCGGGCGACCATTGGCATCGTCGGCGACATCGATCCGAAGGAGGTCATCACCTTGATTGAAAGCACCTTCGGGAAGATTCCCGCTGGGCCGCCGCCCCCCCAAGTTGTCACGATCGAGCCTCCCCAGCGGGGCGAGCGCCGCGTCGAAATCGAATTCGATGCCGAACCCTCTCTCGCCATTGGCTTCCACAAGCCCGGCATCGGCCATCCCGACGATTACGTTTTCGATGTGATCGATGAATTGTTGACGGACGGGCCAACCTCGCGGCTGTACAGTAAACTCGTGCGCGAGTCCCGACTGGCCGCCTCCGTGAACTCGGACGCGAACTATCCCGGCGTCCTCTCCGCAAACCTGTTTGTGCTGAGCGCCACGCCTCTCGCGCCTCACTCGGCCGCGGAGGTGGAAGCGGCCATCTTGGCCGAACTGGAGCGGCTCAAGCGGGAACCGGTCGCGCAAAAGGAACTGGAGCGGATCATCAACAACCTGGATGCCGACATGGTTCGTGCGCTGCGGTCCAACAGCGGGCTGGCTTCACAGCTCGCTCTGTATCAGACGGTCGCCGGGGACTGGCGCTATGTGCTCAAATCGCGCGACAAGATTGCTGCCGTGACGCCCGCCGACATCCAGCGCGTGGCCGCTCAGTACTTCACGAAGTCGAACCGGACCGTTGCCATGCTGGTCAAGAAGCCCGCTGCCAGGCCGCTCAAGACTGCGGTGTCCGGCATGGAGGGCCGGTCATGATCAGGACCATTCTTTCAGTCCCCACAAGGCGGGCGTTGAACCTCGTGATGGCCGTCATCGTCGTGGTGTCCTCGATCGTGACGGGCTGGGCCGGAGATCTGGCGCTCACCGATCCTCGAAGGATGACTTTCCCGCCCGTCGAATTTGCGCCGCCCGAACCTGCGCGAGTCGTGCTCGACAACGGGATGGTCGTCTATCTGCTGGAAGACCATGAATTGCCGCTCGTGACCGTATCGGCGATGATACGTGCGGGCGGATGGCTCGAACCGGCGGATAAAGTAGGGCTGGCGGCGATCACCGGATCGGTGATGCGAACGGGCGGAGGCGGTGGAAGGACCGCCGAGCAGATCGATGAAGAACTTGAACAATTCGCGATCGACATCAACATGGCGATGGGACGGCAGTCGGGCACGGCTTCGCTGGACGTGCTCAGCAAAGACCTGGAACGAGGGCTGAGGATCTTCGCCGGCCTCTTGCGGCAGCCGGCGTTCGAATCCGGCCGCGTCGAACTCGCGAAGCTTCAAGCGATCGAGGGTATTCGGCGTCGCCAAGACAACCCCGGATCAATCGTCGGCCGGGAATTTCTCAAGCAGCTCTATGGACCTGAACACCCCAGCGCACGAGAAAGCACGATTGAATCGATCAAAGGCATCACGCGCGACGACCTTGTCGCGTTTCATCGGCGGACCGTCCATCCCAATGGCATCATTCTGGGCGTGACGGGCGATTTCAAAGTCGCGGACATGGTTGAGTTGCTGCGCTCCATATTCGGCGATTGGAAGAAAGGCGCTGTCCCGGATCTGAACATCGCGGATGTCCGCCAGAGCGGCGTGTCTTCGATCGTCCGGTTCATCAATAAAGAGACGTCACAGACCCATTTGCGGATCGGCCATCTCACCATCAGAGAAGATGACCCCGATTACGTTCCGCTGGCGATTGCGAATGACATTCTCGGTGGGAGCTCGTTCCGAAGCCGGTTGTTCAATGACGTGCGAACCAAAGGCGGCCTGGCCTATTCCGTCGGCAGCCGGTTGAACGTCGGCATGCATGATCAAGGGGTGTGGCTGATGCGGGCCGAGACGAAATTACCCTCCACACAGGAGGTGATCAGTCGGTTTGTTGCGAACATCGAGCGGATGCGGACGGAGCTGGTGACAGATGCGGAACTGGCGGAGGCCAAAGAGGCCTATGTCAACTCGTTCGTCTTCGCGTTCGCCAGTCCTTCGGCTATCGTCGGTCGCTTCCTCGAACTGGAGTATGACGGATTGCCCAAGGATTTTCTCCAGCAGCTTCGCACGCGCGTCATCGCGCTCAAGAAGGAAGATATCCTGAGAGCGGCACAAAAACACTTCCATTCGGATCGTCTGACGATCGTTGCGGTCGGATCCGGTGAAGCGCTGCCAAAGCTCTTGTCCAGTTTCGGCGAAGTGAAGGAAATAAAATTAGCTCCGGAGGGGTGAAGGTGTCGGCTGACGAAGGGCGGGCATATTCGGCGTCGTCATAATGCGATGGATTCCGGTTCGTAAGTGAAGATTTGTGTGGCTTGATCGCACGCTCCTATGAAGCTGCGCCGAAACGGCGCAAAGCCGTCGCGTGCTATTCGACCAGCACCTGTTTCGCTGCGACGCTATGACGAACGCCTCAATGCCCATCCCTTCCAGCCGACATCAAGGATAAGATAAAGAGTGGATACCTGAAGGGGATGTCATGCCGTTGGAAGACGATTTTTCGGATATTCTGAAGAAGGCTCGAACGGGGTTGAAACTTTCCGTTGGCGACGTTGCGCGGCGGACCGGACTACCGGGGGCCGACATCACGGCGCTCGAACGAGGAGATCAATTGCGTGATCGGGCGGAACTGCGGGCTGTGTCCAATGCCCTTGGATTGCGTCTCTCGGCCTTGGAGGACATTGTCCTGGAGAAGTGGGTCCCGCGTCCGCTCCCGTCGACGCCCGGCATAGAAACCGTTCAGGGAGACATCAACGGCTACGCCGTCAAAGGCTATGTGGTCCATGATCACGGCGAAGCGGTGCTTGTCGACACGGCATACAATGCGGAGATGATGCTGGAAATTCTCGAAGCCCGTCGTCTCCGACTCGTCGGTGTCTGTCTCACTCACGGCCACGCGGACCATGCCGACGGCATACAACAAATCCTCTCTCGCTGGCCCGTTCCTGTGTATCTCGGGCCCGAGGATCTTACGCTGCTCCGCTGGAGCCCTTCGGAGCGGCAACTTGCGAAACCCTCTCACGGCGGAAAGATTCGTGTGGGACGGCTGGAGATCCGATGCCTCGCGACTCCCGGGCACACGCCGGGCGGCGTGTGCTATCGCGTGGAAATGGCGTGGGGGCCCGTGTCGTTCGTCGGTGACACGCTGTTTGCGGGTTCGATTGGCCGATCCAATCCGGCGCAGCTTTATCGGACTCATCTCGACTCAGTTCGCCGGCATGTACTGAGCTTGCCGCAGGACTGTCTGCTGCTTCCCGGACATGGCCCAGGGACCACCGTGCATGAAGAACTGGAGCATAATCCGTTTTACACTATGCAGTGACAGGAATCGCTAACCAGGCCCAATGGATCACCCGATGGGCGACCACAAGCTTTCCATAAAGATGGACGGCAGCCGGATTCCGTCCGAAGACTCTTCAGCGCAGGATGTTCCCGAAATACTTGCGGAAGAGGAAACCACGTTTTCGCGCTGGACGCTACCGCTCTTCTTATTTGCGCTCACGGTCTTTACCACGCTTTGGGCCGGGGCCTACCAGGCGTACAGCGGAACCATCCGTGGCCCGGTGGCCTTCCTGTGGGAACATCCCGACATGCTGTGGCGAGGCATCCCGTTCGCGGGCACGTTGTTGTTCATCCTCGTCACGCATGAATTCGGACACTTTATTCTTTCCAAGATCCACCGTGTGCCGGCGTCTCTGCCGTTGTTCATTCCCGGGCCGCCTCATTTCATCGGGACGTTCGGGGCGATTATCCGTATGCGGGGACCCATCTTGAACCGGCGCGCCCTCTTTGATATCGGCGTGGCCGGCCCGCTGGCGGGATTTGTCGTCGCCTTGGCGGCGCTGACGGGAGGTCTCTTTCTTTCAACCGTCGTAGAAAGAACTTCGACATTTGGACTGCAATTGGGCGAGCCGCTGTTGTTGAAATTCATGGCCTGGTTGATCATCGGATCATTACCACCAGAGGCCGACGTCCTGCTGCATCCCGTCGCGTTCGCCGCCTGGTTCGGTCTCTTCGTGACGTCGCTGAATTTGATCCCGATCGGCCAGCTCGATGGCGGACACGTGGCCTATGCCTTATGGGGAAATCGCCAGCGGACGATGGCTTTTGCAGTTCTTCCCTTGTTGATCATGTTGGGATTCATCGGTTGGCCCGGATGGTTTATCTGGGCCTTCATGGCGGGAGTCTGGGGACTAGGCCATCCGCCCGTCGTGGATCCCCATATCCCGCTGGGACGAGGCCGAGTGCTCGTGGGCTGGCTCGCGTTCACCGTCTTTGTGCTGACCTTTGCGCCGGTTCCCTTTTCCTTCCACTAGCCGGCTGTTAATCACCCGTGATTGTCAAGACATCCGTTCCAGAAAGGCCGGACCGAGCGGCACGAGCTGGCGACCGGTGAACGCTTGCGTCAAGCTGGCGACAGCATGATAGAAGGCCATCAAGCCGACAACCATGTGAAACAGGCCTGGAAACGTTTCGGTGATCAGACCGACTTGAACGAGGACGCTGGAGGAGAATGTGACAGTGATGACGGCGTGCAGGATGCAAAGCGTGGCGTTGCGGTATGCGGTGAGATAGACCATCACGGCGGAGAAGGCGGCGTACACGAAATTGATCGGCGCGTACAACGCCATGTCGAGGTGAAAGGACGTGCTCTCGCTCACCAATTTGGCCGTACAAACGGTCAACCAGAAAAATCCATACATGGTGAGCGCTGTACCGCGGAGTTGTTCGTGATAGCGGATGTCGGTAATGCCCGCCAATATCTGCACGACACCTCCAAACATGAGGGCAATCACCAAGGTGCCGACTTTGTTCGACTCGGAGATGACGCCTACCTGTGCGATACCGAGAGTCAAGGCGCCGACAGCAAGGCCGAACAGTCCAATCGCCAATACATCGATCCGGCGCCGGTAATCTTCATTCTGCATTGATCCTCCTTGGGTGGATACGTCAGGGATCGGCCGGGAGACAGGTGAAGTACCTAAGACGCCCTGAGCATGCCTGACTGGCTATTGAAAAGACAAGACGCATTCGGCAGACTCTGCGGCCATCAGAGCAGGAGGGATCCACGATGCAGACGAAAAGACACGCGGTACTGCGCAACTGGTCCGCGGGAATCTTGTGCATGGTCCTCTCGTTCCTGCCACCCTCGTTAGGTCAGGCGGAAAAAAGCACCGATCGTTTCACGCTCGTATTGAACGGTGCGGCCGTCAAAGACAATCAGACCGGATTGATTTGGGAGCAGGAACCCGACCGTGAACACGACATCTGGAGCCGCTCCAACGAGCGTTGTACGACCAAAGAAGTGGGCGGACAGAAAGGCTGGCGCGGGCCGTCGGTGGACGAGCTAAAGAGCTTGATCGATCCGGCGCAGCGCGATCCGGCCCTCCCGCCTGGACACCCCTTCTCGAACATCAAATCGGAAATCTATTGGACCAGCACGCCGGATCCGAAGGACGACATCGTGGCCTGGCAGGTGAGTTTCTTCAGCGGCGAGCCGGTGACCGATCAAAAATCCGGGACGCGCCGGATGTGGTGTGTGTTGAGCGTTCCACCGAAATAACGCGTTTCTCTCTTTAGCCTGATCTCCATCGAGCTTCCTTTGCCGGACATTCACGAATGATGCTCGCTTGGTGAATGCTGGTGCCAAAATTCCAATCTCTCCGCTTTTACGGAATCTTGATGCGGCGCTCTGCTGCTTTAACGCCGCTTTTATACGGAGTTCGATATAGTACGCACGCATCAGGAAGCAAGAAATGGCAAAGGGTTGCGTAAAATGATTCAAGTGGTTTGGTGGATGACA
Organism: Nitrospira sp.; assembly: GCA_035281245.1. Lineage (GTDB taxonomy): Bacteria > Nitrospirota > Nitrospiria > Nitrospirales > Nitrospiraceae > Nitrospira_C. The sequence continues at coordinate 2,038 of DATEEH010000043.1, read as the reverse complement.
AGCATCGCGGTGTTGGCAGCTTCGATGATCCCCGCCCCGGGGATGGCTGAGGAGCCGAAGTCGATTGCACAAGAGCAGCAGTCTCAAAACGTCGCTAGCCGATTTTTGCTAGGTCAGCTGCCGAATTGGCACTACGGCGGATTTGTGGATCTGGGTTATTCACTTGACTTCAATTTTCCCGAAAATCATCTGTTTCGCAATCGGAGTACCACGCCCAGGGTCAACGAGCTTGATCTCAACATGGCTGGCGTCTACGTCCGCAAGGATGCCACAACCGACTCGCGCTGGGGGATGGAACTCATGGGCCAGGGCGGCCAAGACGCGCTCAACTTCGCGTTCGGAACAAATTTGCCGCATGTGGAAGGGTCGGACGCATTGCGTCACTTCGGCCGTGCGAATGTCACCTACCTTGCTCCGGCCGGGAATGGGCTGACGCTGCAAGCCGGCCTTTTCAACAGCTTCATCGGCTATGAGTCGCTCTATGCCAAGGACAACTTCAACTATACGCGCGCCTGGATCGCCGACTATTCGCCCTACCTGATGTTCGGAGCGAATGCTCAATACAACTTCGACGACAAGTGGAGCGGGGTCTTTTTCATCATCAATGAATATTTTCATCTTCAGAACGCAAACAGTCTTCCAAGTTATGGGGCTCAAGTGGCCTATAAGGCCAATCGCTCCTGGCTGTTCAAGCAAACGGTCTATTATGGCCCTGACCAGTCGAATACCGCCTTGGAGTTTTGGCGATTGTTCTCCGACAGCATCGTGGAATGGAAAGTCAACGATGATGTGACGCTCGTCGGTGAGTATCAAGTAGGGACACAGGAAATGGCCATTCCGGGAAATCCTCGGTTTGTGTATATGGGAGCGGCATTTCCGATGCGGTGGCACATTGCCGGTCCATGGAGCGTCGCGCTGAGACCGGAGGTCTATTGGGACCCGAACGGCTTTCAGACAGGGGCGGAACAGTTTGTCAGAGCGGTTACCACAACGGCCGAATACAAGTTTCCTTACAAGTGGACCAACATGATTGGAAGGCTTGAATATCGCTACGACGAGTCGACCGGCTCAGGTGGCGGCTTCTTTAAAGGCAACGAGATCGCCCCGGGAGTGATCGGCCTGACACCAGCACAGCACATGCTCATATTTGCCCTGATCTGGACTCTCGACTCGCCGTAAACAGAACGCCCGCTCAGGGTCATTTTTGACACCTTTTTTACGCGACGTTTGATAGCGTCCAACCGTCCGACAGGAGGACCGTATGGATATTCTGTTGGTGGGTTTGACCATCGCGTTTTTCCTCGCATCAGCTTGGCTCATCACTGCGTTGGATCATCTCTAAAGGTGCGCCTATGCATGCGATGTATGTCGTCGGTGGCATTCTGTCGATCGCTTTGCTGGTGTATTTGATGGTCGCGTTGCTTAGGCCTGAGAAATTCTGATGACGCTGAACGGTCTGACTCAGGTCTTCTTCTATTTCATCGTTCTGCTGGGGCTCGCCAAACCCTTGGGATGGTACATGGCCCGAGTGTACGAAGGCCGTTCGTGTGGATTGGATCGGATCTTTTCGCCGATCGAACGCCTTATCTACCGCCTCTGCAAGATCGATCCTGCCAGAGACATGAGTTGGAAAACATATGCGATTGATATGTTGCTCTTCAATGCGGCCGGAATGCTCTTTCTCTATGCCCTCCAGCGTGTGCAAGGACTGCTGCCTCTGAACCCAGCCGGTCTTGGAATGGTTGGTCCCGAGCTCGCCTTCAATACCGCCGCGAGCTTCGCGAGCAATACCAACTGGCAATCCTATGGTGGCGAAACGACGTTGAGTTACCTGACTCAGATGTTGGGATTGACGGTGCAAAATTTCGTCTCAGCGGCCACCGGAATGGCCATCATGGCGGCATTGATCCGTGGATTGGGGCGACGAAGCGAGCAGACAATCGGAAACTTCTGGGTGGATCTCACGAAGAGCACGCTGTACATCCTCTTGCCTCTCTCTTTCGTGTGGTCTCTGGCGCTCGTCTCTCAAGGCGTCGTG
>DATEEH010000042.1:0-15160 GCA_035281245.1 Nitrospira sp. | reverse complement strand
GCGCTCGGGCTCCTGGGTCTTATTCACGAATCGTGTGCCATCCGCTCTGAGATCCACTTCATTTCTGAGCACCTGCCGGACATATTCCCGGTGGCTCTGGTACGCGATCGGATCGGGGAGTGTCTCGGGCAGATATTCGGCAGGATCCCGTCGCTCGACGTGCTTACAGACATCGATGGCGAATTGGAGATGACCCAGCTCGTAGTCAAGAAATCGTTCCCACACCGCCTTCACTTGCGGATGGTCTTCGTGCTCCAGGCAACTGTAGTAGTTGTAGACTTCATTCGCTTCGTGCAAGAGCCACTTCTCCATCCAGCTTTCGGTCGGATCGATGATGGATTCGTACTGCGTCACGTGTTGCTCTTCAATCGAGGCGATTTCGGCATACACCTGGCGGGCCAGCGGATCGGCGAACCAGGGACCATAGTGCATGTAATAATCATGCGTTTGATGTTCTCCGGCCATGATCGTATACGCATGCAGCTTGGTGAGGGGGTCGGCTGTGCGTTTATCGTAGTGTTCCCGCAAATCGTCCAACGGATCACGATGCTCATTGACGGTCGGCCGACCCGGCACGATGTCGGTATATCCCTGTGTAATCGTATTGGCGTCGATGCCCTGCAGCCGGTCGAGCAAGGAGGCATAGCGGTAGAGATGGTCGAAATCCTCCAGCAGGCCGAAACGGAGGACCTGTGCGATGTAGGGATCGGGCTCGGCCTTTGCCAGGGCAGCAGTGACCTCGATGGCGACTTGTTCATAACCAATCGTCGTCTCGAGCGGCGACTGATCGGCGGGCAGGAGCCAATTCACGATCGTCTGCTGATGTTGCTCTTTCCGTCGGACCCGCGCGAGATAGCCTTGCAACTCCTTGTTCATTCGTGCGCAGGAATGGCTGAACCGGATGGTCTCGGATTCGATGCCGTTCATGAGGATAATGCGCACGCGTGTAAAGGCGTCAACGTTCAGTTTGCTGATGGGCATGGGCACAAGATCTTTCCAGGTGAAGTGTTGCCGGTCGACCGGTGTGCCCTTGTCATGAAACAAATTAATGGCCATGAGAACTCCTTCGCTGAGTTAAGGTGAACGGTCAAAAAACAGAATTCCCTCCCGCACTGTGAGCAGTGCACACAGATTCAGGATCGGCTCGTCGTGAGAAAAACCAAGGATCGTCGGTCAGCCGGTGACCAGCGAGAAGCGATCGCACTCACTCACCGGCATGGAAATAGCTCCAGGGTGCACCGATTTTTGCCCATCATAGCGTCGAGAAAATCTCGAGCCGACTGGTAGCATCCCTCGTGGTCGTCAAGGTTGCGCGGCCCGTGTTCGCGTGCTGATTGCTGAGCTCAGCGGGATGGAGCGCCCGTGCAGCTGCGGAGTTGGAGGGGTCGTATCGTGCTTACCGAACCGATACGACCCCTGAGAGGTGACGACTCGTTAACGTGCGGGTGTGACTTCCGGCGTTGCGATCTCGAGCACATAGCCTTGGTCGTCCATCAGCAGGACGACGTCCTGGCCGGGTTTCAAACGATCCAGCTTCTCAAGCGGAGGACGGAAGGGGACTTCCCGGTCCTTCCCCTGCTCGGTGATCTTCAGTCGATCTTCGCCGTCTTTTCCCTTGAAGATCGCCCTGACTTGCTGATGCGCCCCCTTGATGCGCGCCTTGTTGTTGAGCCCGGACTCGCGCACGGCTTCCGCGCTGGCAAGTTGGGCGTCCACGAGATTGCCGCTCTCGTCGGCCAAAAAGAGGGCCTCCGCACCGACCGGAATCGCGGTGAGCTTGCCCTTGGCGCGATCCGTCACCATGAAAGTCTTGGTGCCTTCCGGAGTTTCGATGACGGCCTTGTCGAGACCCACCGTGAGGGGTGTCGACAACTTACCGCGCACCACCTGGTGATCCGATCGTTCGGTCGGATGGTGATAATCGACCACCGCATTGTGGTCATTCAATGTCACGATGATCGGCTGGCCGACCTCGAAGGTTTGCCCTTTCACTTTCGCCGGACGCACCGGCACATACAACGGCTCGACGTTGCCGATGTCGATTTCCATCTGATTCCCTCGAATGGAGACGATACGACCGGTCACGAGCCGGTTGCCCGGCAAGTTACTCTTGGTCGGTTCAGTAATCACCTGTTCGTGTTCGACGGTCTGAATCAGAGCTTGCTGCTCCTCCGAAGGATTCGGGCTTCCGAGGGCAGGAGACACCAGTCCAAACATCAGCAGCGTTCCACTCATGATCATTGCTTTACTCATCCCACCCATTGCACACCCCCTTGTTGTGTGACCAGTACTCTCACCAGCAAAGGGAGCAAGTGTCGGACCATCCAAGCCCCATACGAACTGAGTTAAAACCTGCATGTGCGCGATGATGACGGCCGACGATGACTGGGCAAATCCCCGGGCCCTCAGACAAGCTGTCTCTCCCCGGACATGATGTGCTCTTTGACCGAGAGAGTGATCACTGTTTGGCCCGATGCAGATCGATGACGGCGCCCGCTTCATTCAACTCCGCCGTTACGAGCGCGCCCTCTTCGATACCGCCGGTCTTGATGTCCTGTCGCACAAGCGGGAACGTCTTTTCGCCCTGAGGCGTCTGGAGTTTGATCTCCGGCTTCATCTTACCCACATACACGAGCTTGCCGGTGACGAAACTGTGCGCGCCTTCGGCTCCTTTGGCATGCACATCAATCACGTTGTTATTTTCATTGACGATAAGCGTCACCTCATCGCCGACTTTCGGCGCCGCGTGGCCATGCCGTTCCGATGCCTTTGGCGTCACCGACATGGTGCTCCCGTCGGGCGTTTTTACGGTAATCAGGCCTGATTTTTCCGCGACGACGACTCCACTGATCGATCGATGGTGTTCTCCCGTCTTGGCCCCTTCCTGGCCGCTGCCGGCGATCGCGATCCCGCAGGCGAGAGAGACGCACGCAACGGTGACGAGCATTGATACGGACTTCATGAGTTCCTCCTGTTTGCTGGTGTCCACCTCGAGCGCGTTAAGGCGTAAGGAACTATCGGGAGATGTCGCCAGGGCCTCCTTTTCCTTCAGTCGTCATTGACATGTCTTGGTCCGCTTGGGCACCCCGTTCCTTGTGAATGGCCACGGCTCTGCCTTGAGCCGTGACGGTGCCGGTGATGACATCGCCGGGCCGGATGTCCCGATCTCCCGCCGTTCCGGGATCAATCGACATGGTGGCTTGCCTGCCGTTGCGGTCTTCGATGACGACCGACTTGAGAGTGGCTTGCTTCACCTCTCCTCGCAACACGCGCATCCCGGACGCTTGACCGGGATTGACGCTTGGATCGGCAAGGCCGGTGTCCTGGCGGCTTGGGCCGTTTGGATCCCCTGCCGTGGGGGCTCTCGTTCCGCCCTGCGGCTTGCCTTGCACGCGGTAGTCCGAACCCTGTCCCTGTTGACCCAACCGGCGTTCTCGCTCTTGATCGTCCCGCAGCCGGGGATCGCCTTGCGGAAGAATCGCGTCCTGAGAGAAGGCGGGAATGGCCTGACACAGCACGCCCATGATCGCGTAGACGACGAACCATTGTGTGTTCATCTGCGACTCCTTGCTGGCTTAGGCTGTTACTTGACGGTTCCCCTCCATGCACCTGTCTCGTGACCGCGGCTTTCGATGTACTGCTTGAAGCGCTCGAGATCGCCGATGACCCGCTGGCTCACGACCCCCATCGTGTCTCCGACGTTTTCCACGACGCCTTCCGGGTCATACTCCAACTGCAGCATGACCTTCGACGTGGAATCCGACAGGCGGTGGAACGTCACGACGCCGGCATTCTTTGCCCCATTCCGGTTCCGCCACGCGATGCGTTCGTCGGGAATCTGCTCGGTGATTTCGGCATCCCATTCCTTTTCCTTTCCGCCGATCTCCGCTTTCCAATGGAGGTGTGTATCGTCGATCTGTTTCACGTGTTTCACCCCCTCCATGAATTTTGGAAATTCTTCGAACTGAGTCCATTGGTTGTACGCAGCCCTGACGGGAACGTTGATTTCGATCGATTTTTCGATGACCGACATAATGACCTCCTTTTGCTCATCAGGTGTTCGCACTATTCATTCGACATATTTCTCCACGATGTCCGCCGGCCTCACCTGTGCCTTGTCCGGATCCTGTCCGGCCGCCCGCAACGCACGCCGCTGGCGGAGAAGATCCCAGCTCTGATCGAGCTCCACTTGAATCGCCTTCAAGCGGCCCCGCTCGTCCTCCGTCATCGATTCCTGAGTTTGAAGCCGGTGCTCTAGCGAGACCAACTCTTCGATCCGTCGAAGGACTGAACCGTCCGTCGTCCGATCCGGCATGCCGGGTCTTCCTTATCGACTTCCCATCACAGCGCCCGCAGATAGGCGGTGAGCGCTTTCTTTTCTTCCTGATCCAATTTAAGGCTTCCGACCACATTGAAAAACTCGACGGTGTCCTCGAGTGTCGGGAGGCGGCCGTCATGAAAGTACGGCGGTGAATCTTTGATGCCCCTCAAGACGAACGTTTTGATCGGCCCATCGGCGGAAGCGCCGAAGCGCTCGAGATGAAGATCATGCATGTGATGATCGGTAAACGCCGGCGGCTTGTGACAGAGCGCGCACTTCCCCTTGCCGAAAAACAGATCCTCGCCCTTCGCTTCGAGCGCCGTGGCCTTTCCCCGATCCAACCGGCCCGTCATCGGATCGAGTTTCGGCGCCGGAGGAAAATCGATCATGTTCTGCATCTGGGCCATGTGGGCCACAGGGACTCGGTCGATGATATTCATGCCCTTTTTCACGGCCCGGATTGGATCGCCGTTGAAGTACGCGGTGCGCTGTTCAAATTCGGTGAAATCTTCCACCGACCGGATCGAGCGCTTGGAGCCGTGGATTTGTTGGTTGAACATGCCCCTCAAGCTGGTCGTATCCAGCCGCAATCGTTCCATTTGCGGCCGTGTGTCGGGGTTCAGGTGAAATTGACCGGTCGTATGGAAATTGACATGGCAGTCCAGACAACTGACGCCAAGGCTGGGCTTCGACGATTTCCGATCGGGCGTCAGATTGAATTCTTCCTGCGGAAACTGTGTGACGAGCATTCGTAAGCCGTCGAGCTGCACCGGTGTCACGAGCCCGCGAAACAGCCGGTCGAAGTTGTCAACGTTCAGGACCTCTCCCTGGGAGACGTCACCGAGCTCGGGATGGGTCGTCAAAAATATCGGCGGCGGAAACTCGGGCAACAGGCAGTCGGGCAGGTCGAATTCCACGTCAAAGCGTTCGAGTCTCGGAAAATCCTTGGTTTGAACCTGAGGGAACACCTGACCTCCGACGGCCTGCTTCACGTGAGGCAAGCGATCGAATCCCGGGGGAAAGGCGCCCTTTTTCTTGATCTCGTCTGCAGCGAGCTGACCCAGCTGCTCCCACGTCATGCCTTCGACCAGCTTGACGGTCGGGCCGATCGGTTGTGGCTTTCCCTTGGTCATCGTGATGGCTTTTTCCGTGCGGCACCCGAGGTCGTAACGATCGTTCAGCAATTTGTGTTGCCGCTTCATGACGTCGGCCTTTTGGGCGATATCCTTCTTCTTCACCTCCTCGGCAATTTTCATGGCATCCTGCCCGGATGGTGCGCCGAACAGGTCATAGGAAAAATCCACTCCCTCAAATCCTTTTTGTTTTGCATCGTCGATGCTTCCAAGCTGCGCCTGCTGCTTTTTCCCTTCCGGGGTGGACTGGGCCAGCCCCGTGCGATCCACGACCAGCGCCCAGGAGGTGAGCGCAATTCCACCCGTGACACACACAATTTGGAGCCACAACCTGGTGATCTTCATCTGGCTTCCTTTACGGCCTCCTTCACAGGGCCGGTTAGGGAGCGGTTTGGGCACCCATGCCGATGACACCGGCGATGTGTTGAGCCTGCCGAAGATGCTGCTTCAAGAGCGGCAGCGTGCCTTCCGCCCATTGATGAATTTGCGGATCTTTGATCGCCTTGACGTTTCGCTCGAATTCCTTCACGTCCTTGTGATGATCGCGCAACATATATTCGATGTACGCCTGGTCGAATTCCCGGCCGGATAATCGGGCGAACTGTTCCTTCTTGTCCTTGTGCTTGGCCGTCAATTCGGTCGGAAGCCTCACACCCTCCTTGGACGCGAGTTGTTGAATCTCCGCGCTTGCTTTGCGGTGATCCTTCATCATTTGGGCGCCGAATTCCCTGACCCGTCCGTCTCTCGCCCGCTCCGATGCCAACTCGCCCAAGGCAATTTCCGCCTGCTGACCTTCCGCGGCTCTTTGCAGAAACGCCTGGGCGGTCGGCTTGGCATCTTCTTTGGCGCTGTGTGCGCCGCTCGCGGGAATGAAGGCCGCTGCACTCGCTGCCAGGAACCATGCCGCCGTCGTCGAAAGCATCGCGTCACCTCATTGACCGACGGCTACCATCTCCGCCTGTCGGCCTCGTACCAGGGATGGGTATGACGCCGCCTGGCTCCATGCTCAGCCCGCCGTCGAAGCCACGACGCCACGGTCAGTCCGGTGGCCGCCAGGGCGGCTCCGGTGAGAATCGGATGCAACGACGCCTGAGTGTAGAGACTCGTTTCCGCCACATAGGCCGCGCGCCCGCCCCGCTCCTTCAATCCGGACGTGGGACCGTACAAGCTGTTGTTCGTACGGTCCTCTTCCGGTCGATCGCTGATCTGCAGATCGAAGAGGGTCTCCATGATCTTGTCCGTCAAGCGGGGCGCCAGGTTCCCCAGGGTGGCCATCACCTTCCCGGTGCCCCCGGCATAGACGTCCCTTGTCGGGTGCTCGGCGCAGTGGAGAATCGCATCGGCAACCACCTCCGGTGCGTACACCGGCAACGGAAAGGTGGGTTCAGTGGCCAGGTAGTTCTTCGCGTGTTCCGCATAGGGGGTGTCGATCGAATACGGTTTGATCAATGTCACCGCGATCGGCAGACCATCGTGCTCGAGTTCCATGCGCAGCGATTCGGTGAACGCCTTGACCGCATGCTTGCTCGCGCAGTAGCTCCCCTGCAGGGGAATTGCGCGATCCGACAGAATGCTGCCGATGTTGATCAATGCCCCGCCGTTTCTGAGATGAGGAACCGCCACACGGGAGCCGATGACGACTCCCCAAAAATTGGTCTCGAACAGGCGGCGCTGATCATCGATGGACACATCCATCAAACGGCCATACACGGAGACGCCGGCCCCGTTGACCCACGTATCAATGCGACCGAAACGAGAGACCGCCTCTTCCGCCACCCGCCGGACCGCCGGTTCGTCCGACACATCGCCGGCCACGAACGTCGCCACTCCGCCGTTCGACTCGTCGCTCGTGATGGCCTCCGCCGCTTCCCGAAGCGCGTCATGATTACGGGCGGCAAGCACCACGCGGGCGCCCCGCCTGGCGGCCATGCGCGCCGTCACGAGCCCGATTCCACTCGATGCGCCGGTAATGACGATGACCTGGTCGTGAATGGGTTTGAGCCGTGGCCTCATAGTGCCGAGTTCTGATCCCCTTGCCGCTCGCCAAATGATGGCGCACGAATGTGTAATTCTTTCACTCACTATGAGCGACGACCTGCAGACGAGCGACTAGCAAATGCCCGAGAAATACTTTTTACGAGGATCGATCGTCAGTGAAGCGATCAGCGGAACGGACGCGTGGTGTGTGTCAGATCGATGGACGAATTGAAACGGTCTCGACCGAGGGATTGCCAGGGCTTTGCCTAGTCCTGACTTTGGGGTCGCCATGATAACCAAACCCTACGCCCCTAGCATCCATCCATGATGAAACATTCTCCAGCCGTCCTACTCGGAATCATCGTTCTTTTCACGCTCGTCCCTGCCGCCGGGCTGACGGCGGACGGCGATGCCTCGCACAACGCCGCACCCGACTCCGCGCCGGCATCTTCGTCCGATCATCCGGCGATCGACGAGCTTCGAGCCCAACGTGAGAAGGCGCAGGCCGAACTTGACGCGGTCAATAATCCGAAGAGCTTCACCGCCGGTGCACCGCCGGGAACGCCCCAGGAAGAATTGCTCGAACGGCGAACCCTGTTTCACCACATCGTGCGGAGTCTCGATGAGCAGATCGATGACACCCTTCGCCTGGAACAGGCCCGTCGACATCGAAACGACCTTGGCGAACCTTCGACCGTTGCGGGAGAACACGCCCCGGACGAAACGCCGCCGTACTCCGTCTTCTTTGCCGATCAACTGTGGGACAACGCCTTCTCTCTGCGCCTCACCGTCGAAGGACTGCAGTCTCAACTCAGCCTGATCGAATTGCGGGCCGATCATGCTCGAGAATCGCTCGTGGCCGCCGAAGAGCGACTTCGACAGTCCGCCGAGCGGCTCGAAAACGCGAAGGGAACGCCCACCGAAGAGCGGCAAGCGTGGGTGCACGAACTCGAAGCATTGCGCCAGCGAGCGGCGGCCGCCTTGTTGCAGGCCACCCAGCTCTCGAACAAACGGATCGAAGAAGAATTGTCCGACGCCAGAGGACGGCTTGAATCGGCAAATCGCCGACTGGCCGCAGTAGAGCCCGAGGTCGAATTCACGGAAGCGGATCTCTCCAAGGTCCGCACCCACCTCTCGGAGGAACGGCAGCGTCTCACGGACGCGCTCGATCAGACGACCGCCGACCGTCTTCGCCAATTCAACGAACTGCGCACGATGGAGGGACAGTTGGCCGCCCGCCTCTCGAAAGGCAACGCCGCGGGGCGACAGGTCTCCCGCAACCTTCGCCGGCTCCGGGCCGGCGTCGAAGTCGCCCGCGTCCGGACCGACAATCTTTCGCTCAGAGGCGATTTGGTGCAATTGTTGTTGGATGTCGTCGAAGGGGAACGTCAACTGTGGGAAAGCCGGTTCGCCATCGTCCATGACCGCGAACCCGGGAAAATCCGCGAGGCCTACGACCGCTTTACCCCGCTGTTCACCAATTTTCAGGCCTCGCGCGACTATGTGCGGCAGCAAGCGGGCATTGTTTCCGGCCAGATCGGGGAATTGGAAACACGCGTCAAGAACGCGGCCACACCGGCCGATCGTGCGCACGCGCAGGCGCTGCTCGACGTCCACCGCCAACGGGAAGACATTTACAATTCGGCGCTCCAACGTCTGGATCAAACCTCACGGTTCCTCGAGCGCTGGAAGTCGATGTTCACGGAACAACAGCAAGAATTACCCTGGACCGCACGGCTGGAAGGATGGTGGCAACGCGTGTGGACGGGAACCAAGGCGACGTGGGGGTGGGAGGTCTTCAGCGCGGAGGATACGATCGAAGTGGACGGGAAGAAAATCACCGGTCATCGCAGTGTGACCGTCGGCAAGATCGTCATGGCGCTCGTGATCCTCTCGATCGGCTATTGGTTGTGCCTCTACCTGGCCGGGCTCGTCGGAAGGCTGGCCATGACACGACTCGGCGTGGATCCGGAATTGGCCAATCTGCTCCGACAATGGAGCCAGGCCCTCCTGCTCACCATCCTGATCGTGACGAGCCTGCTGTGGGTGAAGATTCCGTTGACGATTTTCGCCTTTCTCGGCGGCGCGTTTGCGATCGGGATCGGATTCGGCGCACAGAATCTCCTCAAGAACGTCATCAGCGGGATTCTGTTGCTGATCGAACGTCCCTTGCGCGTCGGCGATCTCATCGAGGTGGAGAATGTGCGCGGACGTGTGACCACCATCGGGCTTCGATCCTCCACCGTGCGGGATGCCAAAGGTGTCGTCACGCTCATCCCGAACAGCAGTTTTCTCGAGCGTCATCTGACGAACTGGACCTATTCAAGCCGCATCGGCCGATTCTCCCTTCGGATCGGCGCCCCGTATGGATCGGCAACGCAGATGGTCATGGATCTCCTGGTCGGATTGGCGGCCAGCCATCCGCACGTGCTCAAAACCCCCCAACCCCAGGTGCTTCTCGACGAGTTCGGCAGCCAGGGACGCATCTTCACATTAAATTACTGGCTGGAGATCCGGCTGGACGTGGATCCTCATGAGGTCGCCAGCGACCTGCGCTTCGCCATTGAAAAGAAATTCGAGGAAGCGGGCGTCAAAATCCTGCCGGCCGCGTGAGCTCCACCGGCGGTCCATTGACAGGACGATGGCATCCTCCTAGACTTAAACACTTCTGGGAGCATCCCATGCTGCTCGAACGAGGGCGACATCTTCCGCGGCTCCTCCTCTACGGCATCGGTGTCATCTGCCTGTGCGTGATGATGTACATGCTGGGCACCACCATGTCCCTCTGGACGATGCAATTTGCCCTCGATCAAGCGGACAATATGGTGCTCGAAGGTTTTTCGTTGCCGACCACGCTTCCCGATATGAATCCCGCCATGCCCGTAAGTTCCTCGCCCGACACCTCCTCCCCCGTCAAGAGAGACGTCAACGACCGCAGCCTGCTGCGTCCTCCCAATAGGATCGCCTGATTCGTCCACACTTGCGCCAACGGTCATTGGTCATTCATCAACAGAGGGCGCCGGCACCAAGGCGCCGACGTCCAGAGGAGATCACGACTCACCACAGCACAGAGGACCCTATGAGCAATCCACACCTCACCTACCATTGTCCGGCCTGTCAACGCGTGAAGGATCAGCAGTGGGATGGATCCGCGGATCAAGGTTGGTGCACGATGGCCGATTACGTCAATCGCTACCTGGTTCCGGGCCAAGACGTGTTGCTGTCTGAATTCTATTGCACCGACTGCTCGATGTCCTACGACAGGCTCGTTCAATACAGCCGCACGAGCCCATCCTGCTTTTCCTAGTGGTTCCCCGAGCCGGCCTCGCGCCTGCGCGAGGCCGGCCTTACCGGAAAAACAACAGCCACAAGTAGACGCTGCTCACCACCAGCGATCCGAGCATCACGGGAAATCCGAGGAGGAAGAACTGCCGGTAACTGATCGGATGTCCGGCCTTCCGGGCGAGATCCGCAATCACCACATTTGCACTCGCCCCAATCAGTGTGCCGTTGCCGCCCAGACAGGCGCCGAGCGCAAGCGCCCACCACAACGGCAGAATATCCGAGTGATGAACCAGCGGCGCGTACTCGCGAATTTCCGGATGCAATGAGCGCGCGAGATCCACCACCAGCGGGTTCATGGCCGCCACGTACGGAATGTTGTCGACCACCGCCGAGAGAAACGCCGACCCCCAGAGGATAGCAATCGCCGACAGTGCCGGATAGCCCTGCGTCAGCGAGACCAATTGCATCGCCAACGCCCCGATCACGCCGACCTTCACGAGCGCTCCGACCAAAATGAACAGGCCGATGAAGAAGAAGATGGTCTTCCATTCCACGTCCGTCAAATAGGTCAATTCATCGGCATCCCGTTCTTTTTTGCTGGCATGACCGAGCAACATAAATGCGCTCGCGCCCAGCAGCGCAATCGTCGCCGGCTCCAAATGCAGGGCGCCGTGCAGGCAAAACGCCACGTTGACGGCCAGGAGAAGCCAGACGCACCGTCTCAGCATCACCGGATCCCGGACGGCGTCCCGAGCCTGCAATGCCAGCAGGGCGTCCTGTAAATGCGGTGCCACGTGCATCGCACGGCCATAGAACACCCGGAGGCACAGGAGAAACAGCGCCATGATGGCCACGACCACAGGGCCGAGCACGATGAGAAAATCCAAATACCCCAACTGAGCCTTGCTCGCGATCATGATGTTCGGAGGGTCCCCCACCAAGGTCGCCGTCCCGCCGATGTTCGAGGACAGCGCTTCCACGATCAAAAACGGCACCGGATTCAAGGCCAGGCGCTTGGTCATGGCCAACGTCACGGGCGCCATCAACAACACGGTCGTGACGTTATCCAACATGGCGGAGAGCACCGCCGTGATGAGAGCCAACAACGCGAGCATGCGAAAGGGTTTCGCCTGTGCGCGCTGCGCTGACCAAATGGCGAGCACCTCGAAGAGGCCGGTTTCACGCACGATGTTCACGATCACCATCATGCCGATGAGAAGGAAGATGACGTTGTAATCCACGCCAAACTCATGGGAGTAGAACGCCTCCTCTTGCGTGACGATGCCGAAGACGATCATCAGGGCCGCGCCGCACAGGGCCACGATCGTTTTATGAATCCGCTCGGTAATGATGATCGCATAGGCGACGGTAAAGATGGCCAGGGCGATGGTGAAGTCCGAGAGAGGGCGCATGAGAGTCCGTTATCTGATCACGTGTGGTTGCGTGCGAAAAAGACGCATCGAGCCGCACCAGTGGCATTCTGAAGTTTCTTCTTTCATAATGGAAGAGCTTCCACGTAGGATCCGCAAACTGGAGTTCAGCGTCGCATCATGTCCACACTTTCACGACAGCACATCGAGCAACTGGTCAGCGGATCGCATTGGGATCCTCTCGCCGTTCTTGGCCCACACGTCCGCGAGCAGAATGGCTCGCCGACGGTCGTGATCCGCTGTTTTTTGCCTGAGGCGAATGAAGCGGCGGTCGTGGTCCCCTCGCCGGAACAGCGGGCGTTTCCCATGTCGCGCATCCACGAGTCGGGCCTGTTCGAAGCCGTAGTGCCCCAGGCCCCCGACGCCTCACGGTACCGGCTTCGCGTCACCGATTACGCCGGCCGGGTGTCCGAGCGCTATGATCCGTATGCGTTTCCGCCGCTTCTTTCCGACTTCGACCTGCATCTGTTTGCCGAAGGGAAATTGTTTCAGGCGTACGACACGCTCGGCTCTCATGTGCGGATCATTGAGGGGATTGCAGGAATTCATTTCGTCGTCTGGGCGCCCAACGCCGGCCGCGTCAGCGTGGTGGGTGACTTCAATCAATGGGACGGACGCCGGCATCCGATGACGAACCGCGGCGCGACCGGTCTTTGGGAGCTCTTCATCCCCGGCCTGGGCGACAGCACGCTCTACAAGTACGAAGTCCGCCCTCGCGGCCAGGATACGATTCTGTTGAAGGCGGATCCCTATGCCGTGGCCGCGGAGCTGAGGCCGAAAACCGCCTCCGTTGCGCGAGAAATTTCCTATCAATGGCACGACCAGGGTTGGATGGAAAACCGACGCACACGGGACCCGCTTCGGATTCCGGTTGCGGTGTACGAAGTGCACCTTGGGTCCTGGATGCGCGTGCCCGAAGACCATAATCGCTGGTTGACCTATCGTGAGCTGGGCGAAAAACTGATCCCCTACGTGAAGCACATGGGGTATACCCATATTGAGCTCATGCCGGTGACCGAACATCCGTTTGACGGATCATGGGGATACCAGTCCACCGGGTATTTCGCCGTGACCAGTCGCTATGGCACGCCGGAAGACTTCATGGCCTTCGTCGATACGGCGCATCAAGCCGGCATCGGCGTGTTCATGGATTGGGCCCCCGCGCATTTCCCGGACGATCCCCACGGCCTCTCGCAGTTCGACGGGACGTATCTCTACGACCATGCCGATCCGCGTCTGGGCTACCACCCGGAATGGCACAGTCGCATCTTCAATTACGGCCGGGTTGAGGTCCGGAATTTTTTGATGAACAGTGCCTTATTCTGGCTGGACCGCTATCACATCGACGGCCTGCGCGTCGATGCCGTGGCGTCAATGCTCTATCTCGATTACGGACGGAACGCGGGAGAATGGATTCCCAACCAATTCGGCGGGCATGAAAACCTCGATGCCGTGCTGTTTTTGAAAGATTTGAACGTCCTCGTGCACAGGGACTTTCCCGGCGCCATGATGCTGGCCGAGGAGTCCACGTCCTGGGCAGGAGTCTCGAGACCCACCTACACGGGAGGCCTGGGATTCACGTTCAAATGGAACATGGGATGGATGCACGACATGCTCGAATACTTCCGTCACGATCCCGTTCACCGCATGTACCATCAAAATCAACTGACGTTCGGCTTGCTGTACGCGTTCAACGAGAACTTCATGCTCCCGCTGTCTCACGACGAAGTCGTGCACGGCAAAGGCTCGCTGATCAACAAGATGCCGGGAGACGAATGGCAGCAGTTTGCCAATCTCCGCGCGCTGTACGGTCTCATGTACGGCCATCCCGGCAAGAAAATGCTCTTCATGGGTGGCGAATTCGCCCAGCGGCAGGAATGGAATCATGATCACAGCCTGGATTGGCACCTCTTGCAGTATGCCTATCACAACGGCGTGCAAGCCCTGGTGAAAGATCTCAACCATTTGTATCAATCGGAGCCCGCACTCCATGCCATCGACCATGACTGGCAGGGTTTTCAATGGGTGGACTTCCACGATGCGGCCAATTCCATCATCGCGTTCCTCCGCAAGGGCCGTGAGCCGCATGAGCAGATTCTGTGCGTGTGTAATTTCACGCCGGTGCCCCGCTATGACTACCGCATCGGCGCGCCGCGGGAAGGATATTATGGAGAACTGCTGAATACGGACGCTGCAGTATACGGCGGGGGAAATCTGGGCAATAGCGGCGGGGTGTATGCGCAAACGCAGCCCAGCCATGGGTATCCCTGTTCCCTGCAACTGATACTTCCGCCGTTGTCCGTGGTGTTCTTAAAGTCCAGCGGATGGTGACCGAGAACCGTTACCAGGAGCGGAAAGGACCGCAGTCCAGGTGAATGAAGTCCGCACGAGGATAATAACCCACACCGCCATATTGTAATTGCAACGCGACCTGCCGGATCTGACGCAGACGGACTCCCGGGATGAAGAAATCGACCGCCTGACCTTCGACATGCAGACTGTGCCGCGCGGCACGACGGCTTCGTTTGACCAACAGGGCATTGTACTCGGGTGAGCGATAGGCTGAAATCACGTGAATCTCTCCGTCGCCGCCCAACGTTTTTTGGACGAGATTCAGGTGTTCGATGACACGGGGATCCATCGTGGCCACTTCTCCGGTGTGATGACAGCGGAGAATGTGGTTGAGCTCGTCCATCGCCATCAAATCATACGATCCCCGGGCATCGCGGTAACGCACGCGCAGCCGTTCATCGGTATGGACGTTGTAAAACGCCAGCTCCCCCTCCGGCAGCTGTTGTACTTGGGGCTGCGCAAGGGCCAGACGCGGCAGGAGCACCCGTCCGCCCAAACACAGGACGCCGGCCACGGAAGTTTTCAGTAATGTCCGACGGCTCCAGGACCACTCGGATGACATGAATTGTGCACCACGGAGGAAAACAGCTGACAATACGTACGTAGTGAGTGGGCTTGTACCAAATGGCCCCCGGCCAGGTCAATCACTATCTTTCGAATTC
>DATEEH010000041.1:0-6435 GCA_035281245.1 Nitrospira sp. | reverse complement strand
GAACCCGTACGGCCCTTTCGGGCCACAGGATTTTAAGTCCTGTGCGTATGCCAGTTTCGCCACTCCTGCATGAGCTGTCGGTGTGACGGCGAGCACGCGGACGTTGGCCGCACCACGCGGCCTGCAGTGCTTCACGGGTATAACCGATTCAGACGAGTACGCAGGGACTGTAGCATCGGGGTATGGGACGGTCAAGGCGCAAGACGCGCGCAATCAGCCTGCGCCATCGTGGCTACAGACTGAATGCGGCGTCGAAGATGAAGGCCTCCAGGCGACGTCACGGAGCGAACGTCAACCGAGTTGCCGGAGGACGAGCAAATTACACCGCTTCGACCATGGGCCGCTTCCTGCGATCCATCACTTCCTTGACGCCCGATTGCACTGCACGGCTCCATCGAGTGGCCTGGATCTGGGCCTTCTTCGCATACCGCGCGATGTCACGTCGCGTCTCCGTGCCGGTCTGCGGGGCGAAGAGCAGACCGATTCCTGCTCCGACCACCGCGCTTCCCGCCACCAATGCGGCATAACGAGCCACCTGCTTTTGTTCGTTCGACATGAGAACCTCCCTTCGGATGACTATGATGGATGAGTCTGTCGAGCCTTGATGCTCCTGCTCAACGCCTCAGCATCAACCGTGCCAAGTAAAGCACGTGCGCTTTTCGTGTGAAAATTCGCTGTCAGTGTTTCTCCCAATTAAGACGGGTTAATCTTGGGTCGCCTTTTTCTCACAGGCGACGACACAGGCGTGCGAGAAACCCAACAGCTAACCTTGTTTGAAGGCGTGATCAGGGGCCCTTTCGGAGGTTGATCCCTGATGCCGTCAGGCTTGCATTGGCTCCAGGCGTCACATATGATCCAGCCACACCGCCACATGAGGCAAGAATGAGTCGGCTTCAGGCCATCCCCTACCCGCACTTTGATCCGGTGTTTCTTGAACTCGGTCCCCTGCAGTTTCGTTGGTACGGGTTGATGTACCTGATCGGTCTGACCGCTGCCTATCTCCTCATCACGCGAAAAGTTCGACGGAAGGGGTTGGCCATCTCCAAGGACCAGATCTACGACATGGTCGTGTGGGCGGCCCTGGGCGTCTTCATCGGCGGCAGGCTGGGATACACGCTGTTCTACAATTTTTCGTACTACGCGCAGCATCCGGCTAAATTTTTCGCCGTGTGGGAGGGAGGTATGTCCTTCCACGGCGGGTTGGTCGGCACCATCGTGTCGCTCATTTGGTTCAGCAAGCGCCAGGGCATTCCCATTTACACCATTGCCGATCTCGCTGCCTCGGTGACGCCTATCGGATTGGGCTTCGGGCGCCTCGGGAATTTCATCAATGGCGAACTTTATGGGCGTGCGACGGACGTTGACTGGTGCATGGTGTTTCCCGCCGGTGGTCCGGCCTGCCGGCATCCGTCGCAATTGTATGAGGCCAGCCTGGAGGGGGTGCTTCTGTTCACCGTGCTATGGGTGATCGGGAAGCGGCAGACGCCGCCGGGGACGATTTTTTGGAGCTTCTTGACGGGCTATGGCCTGTGCCGGATTGTGGTCGAATTGTTTCGGGAGCCGGATGCACACATTGGTTTCATTTTTGGCTCCCTCTCCATGGGACAGCTGCTGTCGTTGCCTATGATCGTGATCGGGATCTTCATGCTCACCGTGGGGTATCAGCGCCAGGCGCTCGCAGAACGACGGAATCCTTCGCTCAAGCCTCAGTAGCATCCCCGGCTTGCCCCTAGTAGGGCATGTCCTCATCGGTGAGCCCCACGTGGTGTCCCAGTTCATGCACGACGGTGTCGCGGATTTCCCGTCGGACTTCTTCGGCCGTGTCGCAGAGCCGGAGAATCGGTCCACGGTAAAGGGCAATGCGCGGCGGCTGTTGGCCGCCGGTTTGGAAAAAAGATTCGTCCGCCAGTGAGAGGCCTTGATAGAGACCGAGCAGATCATCGGCCGAGTCCAGGTCCAGGTCTTCGAGCACTTCAGGCGGAGGTTCTTCCTCGACGACGACCGAGACATCCCGCGCCAGTCGGTCGTACGGCTGTGGCAAGCTCGCGAGCGCCTGCTCCACGAGGGCGCCGAACTCCTCGGCCGAGAAATCCCGCCGGCGCCTTCCGCCCATGCCTAGAACCCCCGCGGATTGGGATCCAAGTACGATTTTTTGCCGATGTTGTGGTCCAGACCGCCGGCTTGTTGCCGCAACGGCGGTGAATCCCAAATGACCTTGTTGCCGGGCGCGAGATTGGCGGCCTCGATATAGTGTTTTCGCGCCTCGTCCTTGTGGCCTGTCCGATCGAGCGTCAGCGCCAGATTGTAGTGCGCTTCCGCGAAGGTTGGATCCACGACAATCGCTTCTCGGAAGGCTTGTTCCGCGCCGGCGTAATCTCGTGAAGTAAACAGGCCGTTGCCCTTCTCGAGCTGCGTGGCGGCTGCGGGCTTCGTGCCGTTAGGCGCCGAGAGGACGTGTTGGACCTGGCCGGATTGGCTTGAACAAGCGACAGCGAGGCTACCGAAGAAGACAATGGTCGTCAGCATGCGCATCGCCACCTCCCTTGCGTAGATGCTCCATCACCGCCGGCTTGTGTGGTCCATCACTCAATAGCTCACAGGTCAATACTCACCCCTGCACGGAGAAACAGCAACTGGAAGGACACCTGTGAGAGGCCGAGGCATCGGGCTGCCGCTTCCCGGTAGATCGCGGCTTGGTCGACATACAAGCCCGCTTGTGCCGGTGCCTCCGATCCCGTCACCCGGTCGGTCTTATAGTCCGCAATCCACATCTTGCCGTCAAGGCGGTAGATCACGTCGATCACGCCCTCCATCGCCTGGTTTCCATTCCAGGGCATGAGAAACGGCACTTCCCGACCAAGAATCTCGGCGGATCTCAGGCGGGCATAGGACTCGGAGGCCCCGAAGCTCGTGAAAATTTCCTCGAGCGAAGCCTCGACCTTGGCGCGCACGGATTCGTTACCGGCCGGCACCACGGGGTCAAGCGAGGACGCAATCTGTCCGAGCAGCGCGTCCGGGGGCGACGTAAAATTCCATCGCTCGAGAATCCGATGGGCGATGACTCCAACGAGTCGGCCGATCTCTCGTCCCAGCGAACCTCGATCCACCTTATCGTCTCCGATCGAATCGCTTTTTCGCATGGAACTCGGCGTGAGATGCCATAGGCTGGCGCGGGTTGTGTCCCATCGCGCTGTCCGTTCCTCCCAGAGTCGAGCAATTGATGGGGCATGAATGGCCGGTCCCGTCTCGAACGAAGTCGAAATCCGCCGAGGCCACTTGCGATCGGGCGCCTGGACGACCCGGTGGGCAATCTCGCTCGAGCCAATCCTTACCGTCGGCGTGAGAGGATCGCCGATGTCACCTTCGCCGATCTTCCCGAGCCATTCGAGAACGCTTTCACCGACCGATCGGGATATCAGTCCCCCGGAGAGCAGCAACAGGTCCTTGGCACGTGTCATCCCCACATAGAAAACACGCCGTCGCTCGGCTCTCTCCCGTTCCACCTGCTTTTCCTGCACCCGGAGATAGCCGAGCGTCCGATGAGGACCCGTCGAAAGGCCGTAACTGTTGGTGGACCAGTCATAGACCACCGACGGAGCGACTCGATCGCGTCCGCTCCCTTGATGGAGGCCGGGAAGCACGACAACAGGAAACTCGAGGCCCTTCGCCTTATGGATCGTCAAAATCTGAACCGCGTCGGACGAGTCCTCTGCGAGGGGGCTCTCCGCTTCGTCCGGCTGCTCGTCGAGCCTGGCGACCATCAACTCGGTGAATCCGCTCAACGTCAGGTGCGGTCGATCGGCCAGCGCCGCTGCGGTCTGCTTGACCTTGAGCAAATTTGCGACGGCCTGTTCTCCATGCAACGAGGCGGCCGCAAGTTCAAGCACTGGAAGGCGATCGAACACCAGCTGGATGGCTTCATCCAAGGGAGCGGCCGGAACCAGTCGATGCAGGTCGTGCAGATGACGATACAGCCGTTGAACGTTCCCCGCCCGGCGGTTGGACCATGCCATGATGCGGGCATCATCCCGATAGTCGAACAGGCCGGCCTCGTGGAGATCGTAAATGTCACGATCTGTTAATCCGCCGAGCGGCGACCGTAGCACTCCCAAGAGCGCGATGTGATCATGCGGATGGTCGAGAACCCGAAGCACGTTGACGAGGTCAATCACTTCTTGCCGTCGATAGAAATGTTTCTCCCCTTCGATCAGGTAGGGAACGTCGTAGCGGCGCAGTGCGTCGAGATAGGCGTCCGCCTGCGTCAACTTTCGAAACAAAAACGCCACTTGGCCTGCTGAAACGCCCGGGCGTGTCAGTAGGTCTTCGCGTAGCCAGCGGGCCAGGACTTCTCCTTCTGCCCTGGCCGCCCCTGCGGCGTCGAAGGGGTCGTCGCCGGGACGGGATGCCACAACGTGCAGCACAAGGCCGGTTTCGGCCACGGTCCCTTTCAACCGGCCATCGGGTTCCAGATGGACGTTGGCCGGCTGCACGAGCGGTTGACGGACAAACAGCCGGTCGAAGACGTCGTTGACCGGTCCGAGTATTCTGGCATTGCTCCGGAAATTGGTGATCAGACTGTACGTGACTCCACCCTCGGCGAGCACCTTGTCGACGACGCGATCGAACGCTTCGATGTCCGCCCGGCGAAAGGCATAGATCGACTGCTTGGGATCGCCCACGATGAACAGTTTTCCCGGTTCCAGCGTCATGTCCTGCCAGGCTCGACTGAAGCGGCCCTGTTGCTCAGCGAGGGCCAAAAGGATTTCGTATTGGACAGGATCCGTGTCTTGAAACTCGTCGATGAGGATGGCGCGAAAGTTCCTCTTGATTCGTTCACGGACCTCGGGGTGTTCCCATAGGAGACGCCTGGTGCAGGCCAGTAATCCATCGAAGGAAATCCAGCCCGTGTCGGCAAACGAAGTGCGGACTGTGGAGACGAAGGGCTGAAGAAGGGTCAACACATTGATGAAGTATGCTTGATCAAATGTCAGGAATTGCTGGAGTATTTTGACAATCGACACCGCCTGCTGGAATTCCACGGGATCCCACTCGCTGATCGACTGGCCCGGTTCCTTTTCCAGCCATTGCCGTTCCGTGGGATCGAGTCGATCCATGGCATCGGCCCCATGTTCCAACACGAGTGTCATGAGCGCGATGGCGGCGGCGAGCATGTGCTCGATCTTGCGTCGTTTCGTCCGGTCATGGGCGTTCAGTAACACCTGCGCACGCTCACGGAGCTTCTGGATCCAGTCCACGAGGGAAGCATCCGGTTCGGAACCGACCCCCCGAACGAGAGCGTCGAGATCGACGAGCTCGCTGCAGAGGGCGTAGGTCAGCGCACGAAGCTGCTCCAGCGTCGTAGACTCGAGCAGCGCTCTCCATCGCCGATGCTGCGTTCCCTCGCGGCCCAGCTCGCGATCGACCCAGACGTCCCATGCCATGGCAAAGTGTTCGTCAAAGCGCAGACCATCGTCCTCCCGGAAAGCCGGATCCGCCCCGCTCTCCAACGGAAAGAGGCGAAGCAGATGGGCCGCAAAGCTGTGGACCGTCCCGATCTGCGCTTTTTCCAAGTCACGGAGCGCGGCAGTGGCGCGCACCGCAATATCGGTTGCCGAAAGACCATAGCGCGCACGAAGGTCGGCCACGGTGACGGCCCCGCCATCGGAGCCGTGAACCGAGGCCGTCGAGTCACGTGCGAGTCCCGCGAGACGTTCCCGCAAGCGGATCTTCATTTCGGTGGCGGCCTTGTTGGTGTAGGTCAACGCGACGGTTTCCGAAATGGAAACGGGATGAGGTTCTTTCATCAGAAGATGGATCACGCGATTGACGAGCAGGGTCGTTTTTCCGGTCCCGGCTCCGGCGACGACGACCACGTTCCGGTCAAACGTCGTTTCTGCCGCACGGCGGGCATCCAGATCAGAAATCGACCCCGTGCCGCTCATCGAGTTACCTGATGACTGCGTAATGCCGACAGGTCTTTCGACTCCCCGGCGCGAGACGCTCGCCACCATGTCGGCTGGTGCTCACGGCGACAGGCGACGCGATATTCACACGTCGTGCAATACGAGGAGTCCGGCATGATGAAAAAGCGGCCGTTTCGGATCCCGGCAATCAGTCGTGCGAGGGTCGTGCGGAGCTGCGCTCCGGTGGTTCCCGACCAATGGTCGGCCTCGAACGTTGATCGTGTCGCAGGGCTGGTCCAGGCCGGTGCGAGAAAAAAGAATTGCACTTGGCGCGCGGCGCCGTAATTCGGAATCTGCAATTGGGCATAGAGGGGCGGCTGGAGTCGATAGCCTCGCAGAGCGGATTGCAGGAGTTGCCGATCTTCGGGCGCCATGGTGCTTCCGGTCTTCAGCTTGTAATCGATGATGCGGAGCGCCCCGGACTCGCGATGCTGATCGAGACGATCAATGCGGCCTCGGATCTTCAATGGGA
>DATEEH010000040.1:0-10853 GCA_035281245.1 Nitrospira sp. | reverse complement strand
GATCCTGCCGAATATCTGCCCGAGACGCTCCCCGATCCGATCGCCTACCAGAGCCACCGGGAATATGTCCGGCAGGTGCTCAGAGATGAAGTGGATCTCAGAGCGGATGGCACGCGATTCGTGAATAAGACCCAGGAGCCCGAGCGCTCGCTGAACTATCGTCGGCAGATGAACGGGGCAGGGTCCCCCACGGAAACGGTTGCGGCCGGTTGGCGATGGACACCCGGCGGCGAGCTCGTCGCCGGCAAGGACCTCAAAGAGGCCGCCTGACCCCACGCTCGACGGATGAAGGAGCCGAGCAACACGACGCTGTACCGATGGCGGCGCTCAATGCGCTTGCATCGCCAAAAGGAGGCATCATGAAATCTCCCCAGTCCATGGGAATGAACCGCAGTGGCATCGAGTTGGCGCCCCAAGGCGCCGAAGAGATGAGAAAGGCCGTAGAGGAATTTCCTCCCAGTTCCGAAGGCAACGTGCAGACGCTGGCGCAGCTTCGCACGCCGTATCTGAAGGAAGCCGACCCCATCGGGTCAATTCCAATCCCCGGGACCTTCCAAGGGGCCGCGAAGGCGGGCATGCAAAAGCTCGTGGGGCGACACGCTGAAGTCCTGATCGATAAGTTAGGAGGACGGTTGGCGTTTGAGAGAACGGGCACGCGCCTGTACGACGCCCTGATTGCCAAATTCATGTCGAGGAAAGATGAAGCGACCATGCTGTCGATCGACCAACTCCACCAGTTTCGCGCAGAGGAAGCCGCGCATATCGGCGTCTGTTGGGACGCCTTGCGTCAATTGGGCGCCGATCCGACTTGCGTGACGCCCATGGCCGACACGAACGCCGTTGCCTCGATCGGGCTCATGCAAATCATCGCCGATCCACGCATGACGATTGCGCAGAGTCTGCATGCCATTCACGTCGCGGAGCTTGCCGATAACGACGGGTGGCACCTGTTGATCAAGCTGTCGCGCGAGATGGGACAGGACGAGATTGCCGACCGATTTCGGACGGCGCTTGAGGAAGAAGACCGGCATCTCGCCTCGCTGAGGACATGGATGGAACAGATCTGCCTGAAGCAGGCCGGTGTGCGATAAGCACCGCCTCGGAAGGAATAGGAGGCTATCCTCATGACGAGCCGGGGATTCGCTCGGGCGATCGGAGCAGTCTTCGTGACAGCGGGAGTGCTTGGATTCATTCCAGGATTGAAATCACCGGCTGCGCCGCTGTCACCACCGTTATCCATGCATGGCGGCTATGGGCTCCTGTTCGGCTTATTTGCCGTCAATTGGATTCACAACCTTGTGCACCTGGGCATCGGTCTTTCCGCATGGAGGTCGTCCCGCACCATGGTGGAAGCGCGCAGATTCGCGCGAGGATTGGCGCTCTTTTACGGCGCACTGGCCGTGATGGGCCTCATCCCGGCGCTCAATAGTGCCGTTGGGCTGATTCCATTGTTCGGGCACGACACTTGGCTGCATGCGGGCACGGCGGCCGCTGCCGCGTACTTTGGGTATGCGCCGCGGATGGAAGCGATGGAAATCCGTGAACGGTACAGACGGGCGGCCTAGGGGGACACGATGGTCACTGGCGCATCGATGCCAAGGTGACGTTCCAGTGCGCGGGCTGCGGAAATGTGGCTGAGCAGTTCCGGGCCGGTTCGAACCAATGCCTGTTTGAGTGCGGGCTCGGCTTCCGATTCCGCTGCGGCCTCCATAAACTGAAATGCCAGCACGTGCTGTTCAATCTCGTACTTCACATAGGCGCGGTCAAAGGCCGCGCCTGAGCGGGCTCGGAGCTGCTGCATGGCCTGTTCGTGCGCTTGCTTGAGCTCCGCCGACAAGGCCGGCGGGTCGGGCTGTAATGAACGCTGCTTGGCGAGGTGGGCGCTGGCCTCCGCCAATTGACGATGTTCGTTCAAGACGCGACCCGCGAAGGCTTGTACCTCGGGGGCGGAGGCCTTCTCTCGGGCCAGGAACGCCGCGTCGATCTCGTTTTCTCCCAGGCTGTCCACCACGCTGATGAGATTGGAATCCGACATGGTCAGGCCCGGGAAAGTCCGTTGCATGAACGCGCAACCACAGAACGTCGGAAGCGCGAAGGCGGTCGCGATCATGAGGGGCATGGTGCGAATCATGAGAACCTCCTTTCGGCTAGGTCGCCGAACAAGCAGGCCCATAGCACGCATACGTTCACTCTATGCCGCGGAGTTTTCGTTGAGGCCTGGGGAAACGCCTAAGCACCCTGTCTGTGACGGTGGATGGTTCGGAAAAGCTGTCCATGGAAAGACAGCCTGTCTGATCCTCACTCTCGAGACGAGCGAAGGACAGTGAGCGCTCAAAGGCCTGCGTCTTGCACTCTTTCTCACGGTCATTCGGCGTGTCTCGACGCGATACAGGATTTGGCCTGCCGGAGCGCTCTAAGACGAAAAAGCCACTAAGGACGGGAGGAGATTCCATGGCACAAAAAGGAGGAAAACGGTATCGGTACCGAACCAACACCCAAGATCTCGACTGGCAGGAAGAGCGGGCCGACGCATCGCAGAATATCGGCGATATCCAGCGGCTCGTCTCCGCCATTGCGGGAACCGGATTGATCATCGAGGCGTTGCGACGGAGGTCCGTGGCGGGCGGCGTCATGGCCGTCGGAGGCCTCAGTCTCCTGTACCGGGCCGCCACCGGCTACTGTCCCGCACTCGGCGCGATGGGCATCGACATGCGTCCAAGCCAGGATACGAACCGGCTGGGTCGGCGCAAGGTGCATTCGGAGGCGGCGACGAAGATCAGCCGAAGCGTCGAAGTCAAACGGCCGCCGAATGAGCTCTATCGGTTTTGGCGTACACTCGACAACCTCCCGAAGATCATGAGCCATTTGGAATCGGTGCACGTGATCACGGACCGGTTGTCTCACTGGGTGGTCAAGACGATGACCGGCCTGCCCACCATCGAATGGGATGCGGAAATCATCAACGACGTCGAGAACGAGCGGATCGGCTGGCGATCCTTGAACGACGCCGACGTCGATCATGCAGGATCGGTCGAGTTCGAGCCCATCGGCAAGGGTCAAACGACCCGCGTCACGGTCACGTTGCAATACGCGCCCATCGCCGGTCGTTTGGGGACGGCCGTCGCGAAGTTCATTGGGGAGGATCCGGAGCTCAAAATTGCCGATGACCTGCAGCGCTTCAAGGAATCCATGGAAGCCGGCAACGCCTTGAGTTCGAGGTAACACGGCACCGCCAAGGAGAACTCATATGCCACAAACGACGTTCATGGGACATCCGTTGCACCCCCAGATGATCGTGCTACCGGCGGCCCTCTTGCCATTCAGCCTCGCGCTCGACGCGATGCATGCGGGCACTCATGATCAATCGTATGCCGACGCCGCCTATTACACGATGGTGGGCGGGTTTCTCGGCGGGCTCGCCGCAGGCGCGGCGGGGGCGGCGGACTACGGGACGATTCCATCGGACAGCAAGGCGAAGCAGATCGGTCGATTGCACGGGCTGATGAACGTCGGACTGTTGGCCTTGACGGGCCTGAATTTGTTGATGCGACGGAAACGCCGTTCCGCCGGCCCGCTGCCCATGACGATCTCTCTCATCACGACCGCGGGCTTGGTCGTGTCGGCCTGGTATGGAGGCCACTTGGTGTACCACCATGGCATGAGGGTGCGAGGCACGGAACTCTCCGGTACCCCCGACGAGGCGAAACTTCCCGGAGATCGGCGGATGGCCGAAGCGCTCGCGTCCTCTGCCGGAGACGAATCGTGATGTCTCGCATGCCCCTGCGTGAGCGAGTCATGAGTCCACCGTCCGCCAGCGCGCAGATAGAGCCCTTACGGCCCGAAGATCATGTCACTGGACCGGATTCCGCTCCGGTGACCGTCATCGCGTATTGCGATTTCGAATGTCCGTACTGCAGCCAGGCGTTCACCAGGCTGCGGAACCTTCGCGAGCGGGTGGCGCACCAAGTGCGCGTGGTCTTCCGCCATTTTCCCCTGATCGACAAGCATCCGCTGGCCCAACAAGCGGCTGAAGCTTCGGAGGCGGCGGCACGCCAGGGGCGGTTTTGGGTGATGCACGACCTGCTGTTCGAACACCAAGAGGACTTGGAGACGGAAGCTCTCTATCGCTATGCCGAACTCGCCGGCTTTGACCTCCCCTGGTTCAAGGAAGACTTGCATGGGCGGGTGCATGCGTCGCGGGTGCTGCATGATGTGAAGTCGGGAAGGCGAATTGGCGTGAGCGGCACGCCGACCTTGTTCGTGAACCACGCGTGGCTGGAACACGAGGAACGGCTGGAGGACATCATCGGGCGCGCGGCGTGAGGCGCATTCACCGATCACGACTAGAGAATGTTCCAGTGCCCAGGTCCTGGGTTCCCCATTACTCTGGTCAGAACCGGCATCGGGAGGGAGGGTGTCATGACACAGCCGAGAATTCCCAAAGCGCGGAAACGCAAGAGATCGCCACCGACGGCGACGGAACGACAAGAGGAATACAAAGCCGTCATCGAGCCCGATCCCCTTCTCAAGGAAGTGGGGGAAGCGAATGAACGGATTGCGGATCCCCAAGAGCGCGAACGGGTGGTCCCAAGCCGTCCCTGCTGACAACTACCTTCAGCATTCCACGTTCACATGTACACGCTTGGCATCAATGCAGGCAGCCACTCTTCGGGGAGGGTGGATGGTCGCGGCTGTATGGAGCGGTGCAATTTCGCGAGGCATTCTTCTAGAACCTCAATCAAGGGGAGGTGACCCATGCCCGACAACCGCGATCGGAAGAAAAATGAAACCGACGCCAATGACGTCATTCGAGACTACGAAGAGTCTGCTGGTGCCGTGGAAGAAGACAATCAAACCACCATGGAATGGTATGAACAGGCAAACCAGGATACCGTCGTGCCGGCTGACGCAATTCTCACGGGGGGCGACATCGATGCGGCGTGGGACCAGGCGGCGTCGGGAGAAGAAACTGTCGGTGGATCGAATCCGACGCCGGACCAAGACATCGTCGATGAGCTCGGCCGTGCGGCAGGGGTCAATTATGAGGATGCGGAACCTTTGGACATGACGGAGAAAGTCGAACGGCGCGACGAGCAACGCTGGGAGCTCCATCCCGCTTCCTCGGAAGACTTTACAGAGCGTAATCAACCGTCCGGAAATCCGACAGCGCCTCCGAAGGGCGCCGCCGGTTCGAAGACTCCTTCGAGGAAACCGGGGAATCGGAAGGCCGCCTGAGCGTCAGGATCCGGGCAGACCACTGGCGAAATCAGCCGTCGCCGATGAGTGAGACAAGCTGTCCCCGCATGGACAGCTTGCCATTGATCCTCTCGACACCCTACCGACGAACAGGGGAATCACGCACCGCTTGGCGTGTGGGCATACCCTTTGCTGAATCAATAGTGATTGACGTGAAGGAGGACATCATGCGCCGTTTGCACAGTCCCATGATCACAATCACGAGTCTGATCGCGTTGATGGGCGCCCCGGCATTTGCCGCCGACCGTCCATCCGAAGGCCAGCTGGAACGCTTAATGGAGATGGCGTCTCAGACGCCCGACCGGCCGGACCATGATTATGTCACGAACAGCTTACAGGCGTTGCTGCGCCAGGGACAGGACTTGAAGCTGTCTGCCGAGCAAACCCAGAAGATCAAGACCATCACCGATCAATATGAACGGACCCGGCGGGATCGCGAGATGGCCTACAAGCGCAGCGAAATGGAGGCGTTGAAACTGATTCACGACAGCCGCAGTTCGTTGTTCTCGATCGAAAATGCCGTTCAGAAGGCGGATCAAGACCACAGCAAACTCCGTATGGCAGGCATCAAAGCGTTGCGAGACGCCAGAGACGTGCTGCGGCCCGAACAATATGGCCAATGGCGACAAGACCATGCGGCGCGTCAGATGGCCCAGCGGGCGCCTGAGCAGGAACGAGGCGAGCAGTCCGACAACGAGTCCGGCGATGCGGGGCGCATCGCTCCCCACTAATCCTCAAGCCACCCGGCGGAAGGAGTCCATCATGACTCAATCAAAGCTGTGGGTCGCGGCGGCAGCCCTTGTGGGAATACTTGCGCCGCCCTTGATGCTGTATGTGTGGGCGGAAGGTGATTCCGTCGTACAGGAGGGGTCGGTCGTGTTGATGGAATTCACGATTACGGTGCCGGAATCGCATCTCGTCATTCCGAAGAACGTCAGCCAATTCACACCGGGCCATCATGAGCTGCTTCCCAATCTCGAGAAAGCCATCACGGGTATGAAGAAAGGGGAAGAAAAGCGCGTTGACCTCTCCTCCGACGATGCGTTCGGCCCGTATGACGAAACCAAGAAAGGCATCATCAGCAGTGAAAGTCTCCCGCCGGGCACCCAGCCCGGCACCATCTTTACGACCGAGGAGGGGGTGCCGTTCGTTGTGACGGAATTGTCGGGGCCGGTCGCATCGATCGATTTCAACCACCCCTTGGCGGGAAAGCATCTGATCATCGATGTGAAGATACTCAATGTCGAAACACCGACTCAGGAAGGCATGAGTGTGGAGGCGCAACGGGACATAACTATTTGAGGAGGACTCGTGATGCTGTCCGACCAACCGTACAAAACCAAATCGTTCAATCTGCACGGCCTCGAGGGCATTTCAGACAGGACGATCGACACGCATCTCTCGCTCTACGAGGGCTATGTCAAGGCCACGAACTCCTTGCAGGGACGCATCGCCGAATTTCTGAGAGACGGGAATGTCGACCAGGAGGAATTCCCCGCCTATTCCGAGCTGACACGCCGCCTGGGTTTCGAGTTCAACGGCATGGTGTTGCATGAGTACTACTTCGAGAACCTCACGCCCAAGGCCTCAGCGAAACCGGAACACACTTCGGCATTCCTGCGCCAAGCCGAAGCGTCCTTCGGCAGTTATGAACGCTGGAAAGCCGATTTCGTCAGCGTCGGCAAGATGCGGGGAGTCGGTTGGGCGATTTGCTTGCAAGATCCGGCTACCGGCCGTCTGAGCAACCACTGGGTGACGCTGCACGAACACGGCAATGTCGCGGGATTCCACCCGGTGCTCGTCATGGACGTCTGGGAGCATGCGTTCCTGCTCGACTACGCACCGTCGGAACGGGGTGAGTACATCAATGCCTTCTTTGTCAACGTGAACTGGCGGGTGGTGGACCGTCGCGTGGGATCCCATGCGCCGCATGTGAAAGCGGCCTGACTCTGAAAGATCTCAGATTTCATATCTCAAATTTGAGATCTGAGATTTGAGATTTGAAATTCGGTAAAAGATCTCAGATCTCAAATTTCAAATTTCAGATGTGAGATCTGAAATATGAAATTTGCAATTCGTCTCGAGTCGCAGTCGAAAGACGATTAGGCGGCCAGCTTTTGGAGGGTTTCAGGATGCGGATCCCGGCGGATCCGTCGGGAGGATAACGCGGCGATGCACGCCGTGCATAAGAGGACGAGCCCGATACCGAGCAAGCTCACATGAGGGCCCATCGTATCGGCCGCCCATCCGAATCCCGCCATCCCTGCCATCGCGGAAGCCATGGAGCCGGTGCTGAACGTGGTGAAGACGCGGCCGAGCAGCGGCGCGGGCGTGACTTCCTGCAGGACCCCCCACACAATCGGCATGAACAACGCCGTGCTGCCGCCGATCACAAGAATCAGCGCGCCCGCCACGAGCGGGGCGCTCAACAGGCTGAGTCCGCACATGGCCAGTCCGCCGACGGCCATTGAACGGAAGATCAACGT
Source organism: Nitrospira sp. (assembly GCA_035281245.1). GTDB lineage: Bacteria > Nitrospirota > Nitrospiria > Nitrospirales > Nitrospiraceae > Nitrospira_C. The sequence continues at coordinate 3,111 of DATEEH010000040.1, read as the reverse complement.
AAAGCGGCCGTGCAAATCCCCCTGCGTCAGCGAGGCCAGCCATGTCGAGGTGGCGAGCATGCCTGCGCCAAGCGCCGACCAAAGCGCGCCGACTTCAAGCGCCCCGGCGCTCAGATTCTGCTCGGCAAACACCGGCAACATAAAGGCGAAGGCGCTGGCCGCCAGGCTGTACAGGGCGGCGGCCACCATGAGCACGAGCACCGTTTGCTCGAAATAGACGAAACGGATGCCGGCCGCCAGTTCCTGAGTCCACGTGGTACCTTTCTTCACGAACGCGTCCCGGTCCAGCGGCCGCATCCGTATGCCGATCAAACAGAGAGCGGAGATCAAGAAGGTGGCGGCATCGACGTACAGCACGTTCTGGGACCCAATCAACGCAATCCCGACGCCGCTGATCAGAGGACCGATCAACAGGCCGGTGTTGGTGGTTGTCTGCAAGAGTGCATTGGCGGCAGTCAGTTGATCGCGGCGGACGAGCTGGGGAACGGATGCCGACAGCGCCGGGCCGAAAATCGTCGACACGACTGCGAGTAAAAAGACCGCGGCGTAGAGCCGCTCAAGCGTCAGCTGATCGAAGGCATACAAGAGAGGAATGAGCAGTACGAGAACCGTGCGCACAATGTCCACCCAGACCATGACGGTCTTTTTGTTGACGCGATCGAGCCAGACGCCGATCAACGGACTCAGGACCAGTGGCGGGATCGTCTGCAGCAGTCCGATCATCACCATCTTCATCGCGGAGCCGGTCAATTGGTAGACGAACCATAAAAGGGCCACTCGGTTCAGGCTATCGCCAATCTGGGAGGTCATCTGGCCCCAGAACAGCAGGCTGAAATCCCGCGCCTTCAACAGCTGCCATCCGGGCATGCGGGCGGGCCTCGAGTGTTGCTGTTTGATGGTCTCGGAGTTGGTCATGGCAATGCCTTGGTCGGCGAAACGAATCAATGCACGCAACTTGCCAGCAATGCTCACGCTCATTTCTTGTTCTGGGCCACTGTGGTTCCGGGGCGGAAACGCATCCAACGGGCGGTCATTCTTGGCGTTTTCGCTTGCTCGAGACGTTCTCTGGACATAAGGCGAAAACACGGCAAATCAAGACCTAGGGAGACTCCGCGTTGTTGCCGCCTGCATTCCCGTCATTTCTACCATACATGCGCGGTGTTGCATGACTCGGGGTTTCCCTAGGTTGACAGCTTGCCATGGTCTCTCACCAGAGGGGTTTCGCGCTTCGGAGGCCGGTCCGAGAAATTGTCCAGGTAACGCCAAGCGGACAAGCCCGTGCAGCCCATCACGACGCCGATGGTGATGACCGCTGTCGGTACGCCGAATTGTCCGGTAATCCACCCAAAAATCGTGATTCCACCCAACGCCGCCGCCATGGCACCCAGCGTATAGAATGACAGTACCCGGCCCAGCATGTGTGCCGGGGCCACTTCCTGCAGGACGCCCCACGCCACCGGTGTAAGCACTCCGATACCGGCACCCAACATCATCAACAGGACGGCCGCGGACGTGACCTGACTCGTCTTGACCAGCGCCAGAAGGACAAGCCCGCTCATGGCGCTGGCGAAGGCAATGACCTTGATCCGGTGTTTGATGCTCCAGGCGCTGACGATCGTGAGCGCGACCGACACGGTGAGCAGGCCGACGCCGAGCATGGACCAGAGGTATCCCACCTCGATGGGACCCAGATCCAACAACTTTCGAGCAAACACCGGGAACAACGTGGTAAAGGCGCTCGTGGCAAACGTATACAGCGACGCGGTGATCGTCAGGATGATGACAATGCGACGACCCTTCATCACATATCGGACGCCATCGACGATGTCATGCCACGCGGAAGCAATGGGGGAACGCGAGATCAGGCTTAACATCGGCGGCGCAAAGCGAACCGGGAGAAAGCACGCCGCAGAGATGACGTAGGTCAAGGCGTTCAGGCAGAGCACTTCCTGGGAACTCAGCGCCGCGATGCCTAATCCGCTCAAGGCCGGACCGAAGATAATTCCCAGGCTGGTCGTGATTTGCAGCAAGGCGTTGGCAGAGGTGTATTGGGACGGCAAGACCAACGAAGGAATCGCGGCCGTGAGTGCCGGACCGAATACGGCCGTGGCCACCGCGTGCAACGTGACCAGGATATACAACGAGGAGACGTTGAAGCTGTCGACCGACATCCAACAGGGGATGAGACCCAGGACGACCGCTCGCACCAGGTCGGACGTAATGAGCAGCGCTTTTTTGGGGAGACGATCGACGGCGACACCGATCAGCGGCGCCAACATAATCGCGGGTGCGGTCTGCAAAATGCCGATGATGCTCGTTTTGAGCGGTGATCCTGTGACGGAATACACGAACCACAGCAGGGCCAATTTGGAGATGCCGTCACCGACCTGCGAGACGACCTGGCCCCACCAGACGTACGAAAACCCGTCACTGAGCAACCATCGCGACTTGACGTGATGCTGCCGGTGATGCTGGCGGGAGTGCGTCGATAAATCTTTGATGACACGCGTGACCCGGCCCTCCATCACACTGGCGCCCAGACTAAGCCTCGGCTTGGTCGAGCCTCGTGAGCGCTCGCGCGCCCGATCTCACTCAGCCTCGCATCTCGAACGTTTTCTGTTGTTTAGTCCTTGGCGACGAGTTGCACGCCGGCAGTGTCGACGGCACGAACGCCGGGGACCTGGCGCGCGGCCTCCGCCGCTTCAAGGGCAATGACTTGGAAGCGAGTTTTCCCGCTCAAATACACGATCCCATTTTCGGATTTGACGTCAAACCCGACGGCCTTCAGCGTTTCGCTTCGCGAGAGACGGTCCCGGACGACGTGGGCAATGCTTTCATCCTGCTTCTTCGCGAGCTTGTCTTTCAGCGCCGGGGTCACGCTCAGCTTGTTCACCACCGTTTCAACGCCGTCGATCTTGCCAGCAATTTCGCCCACCTTGGCTTTCTCCTCCTCGGTGGGGACGGAGCCCGTGAGGAGCGCTTTCCCCTTCTCCATCTCGACTTCGATATCGTAGGGAAACAATTGAGGATCTGCCATCAGCGCGAGCTTGATCGCGAGATTCAACGAGGTGACCGGCTTTTTGGCCGGCTCTTCTGGTTTCGCTTCCTCCG
>DATEEH010000039.1:0-73321 GCA_035281245.1 Nitrospira sp. | reverse complement strand
GATGGTGATGCCCGGGGACAACGTGAGTGTGACGGCCGAGCTGATCAGCCCGATCGCCATGGACCAGGGCCTGCGCTTCGCCATCCGCGAGGGCGGCAAGACGGTCGGCTCCGGTGTCGTGACCGAAATTCTGGCGTAACCGGCAGGACGAATAGAGGGTGGCATGGTGAAGGTAGACCAACGAATCAGGATCAGGCTGCGAGGGTTCGACTATCGCGTCCTCGATCAGTCGGTGGCGGAGATCGTGGAGACGGTGCGTCGTAGCGGCGCAAAGATTGTCGGCCCGATTCCCCTGCCGACGCGGATCGAGAAATTTACGGTTCAGCGGGCGACGCACGCCGATAAAAAGGCGCGTGAGCAGTTCGAGATCCGAACACACAAGCGCTTGATGGACATCATGGAGCCGACCCCGGAAACCATGGATTCGCTCATGAAGCTGAACCTGGCCGCCGGTGTCGACGTGGAAATCAAACTATGACGAACGGGTTGCTCGGAAAAAAACTAGGCATGACGCAAATGCTGGATGAGACTCGGCTGACGCCTGTCACCGTGATCGAAGCCGGCCCATGCCGCGTCGTCATGGTGAAGACCAAAGAGCGCGACGGCTATGAGGCGGTCCAGCTCGCGTTCGGGCAAATGAAGGATCGAACCCTTTCCAAGGCAGAATTGGGTCACTTGAAGAAGCATGAGGCGCCGGCAAGCCGGGTGCTCCGAGAATTCAAGAAGGACGGCGACGTGGCCGTCGGGCAGACGGTGAAGGCCGATATCTTCAAGAAAGGCGACTGGGTTGACGTGATCGGTGTGTCGAAGGGCAAGGGATTTCAAGGCGTCGTGCGAAGGCACCACTATTCGGGCGGCCCGGAGTCGCATGGCTCCATGTTCCACCGCGCACCCGGTTCGATTGGAGCCAGTTCATTTCCTTCGAGAGTGTGGAAAGGGAAGACCCTTCCGGGACATATGGGAGCCGAACGGGTGACGTCCCAGCGTTTGAAGGTCATCGAGTCGAGGCCCGAAGAAAATCTGCTGTTCGTGCGCGGAGCGGTTCCCGGCGCCGCCAATGGGCTGCTCATTGTCAGAAAGTCGAAGAAAGGGTAGGCATGCCGACGGTAGATGTGGTCGATTTGAACAGACGCAAGGTCGGGTCCACGGAGCTTCCGGCGGAAGTCTTCGGTTGCAAGCCGCATACGACGCTTGTGCACGAGGCGGTCGTCATGCAGCAGGCCTGTGAGCGGCAAGGGACGGCATCAACGCTCCGCCGCGGTGAAGTACGCGGGTCGGGGAAGAAGCCCTGGAAGCAGAAGCATACGGGACGGGCACGCGCCGGGTCTGTGCGTTCTCCGGTATGGCGTCACGGCGGTTCCGTGTTCGGTCCCAAGCCCCGAAGTTATGCGTTCAGCATGCCCAAGAAAAAATATCGGGCTGCGCTGCAAAGCGCGTTGTCTTCGAAGGTCACCGAAGGGCAGTTGTTCGTCGTCTCGAGTCTCTCGCTGGAGCAACCCAAGACCAAGGTGCTGGCGAAGGCTTTGGCGCAGTTCGCAGCCGGAGCACGGATTCTCGTCATTGCGGGCGAGAGTCAAGACGGATTGACGCAGGCTGCTCGGAATCTTTCAAAAGTGAACGTCGTCACGCCCGATCGGCTCAACGTCTATGACATCGTCAGGGCCGGCACGGTTGTGATCGGCGAGCGCGATTTGGCGCGGGTCAAGGAGGTCTGGGCATGAAAGTCGATCTCCACAGCGTGCTCATTCAGCCGTTGTTGACCGAAAAAGTGACTAATCTTCGGGAGAGCAGCAACACCGTCGGATTTCTCGTTCATCCGGATGCGAATCGCGTGCAGATCAAGCAGGCGGTCGAGGCTCTGCTGAAAGTCAAAGTCGAACGCGTCAATGTCCTGAACGTGCAGGGGAAGATCAAGCGCTTGGGGCGGTTTTCCGGAAAACGTTCCGATTGGAAAAAGGCCTTCGTGAAGTTGAAGGAAGGGGAGAAGCTCGAGCTGTACGAGAGCGCGTAGGCGTCAGACCTAAGGACAATTTATGGGACTCAAATCATACAAGCCGACGACGTCGGGCCGCCGGGGCATGACGATCGTGACGACGGAAGAATTGACGAAGAAGCGGCCTGAAAAGGCATTGACCTCGTTTCACCTCCGGACCGGCGGGCGCAACAATGATGGACGGACCACGATCCGCTTTCGCGGAGCGGGCCATCGCCGCCTCTATCGAAAGATCGATTTCCGACGGGAGAAGATCGGAATTCCCGCCAAGGTCGCGGCGCTCGAGTACGACCCGAACCGTTCAGCGCGCATCGCACTGCTGACCTACAAGGATGGAGAAAAACGGTACATCCTCGCCCCCATCGGGTTGCAAGTCGGCGACGTGTTGCAGTCCGGGGCGGATGCCGAAGTGCGCACGGGAAACGCCCTGCCGCTGGCAAACATGCCGTTGGGGACCACGATTCATAACATTGAATTGAAACCCGGAAAGGGCGGCCAACTCATCCGGAGCGCGGGAGGTTTCGCGCAAGTCATGGGGCGCGACGGTGATTATGTGCAGGTCCGGCTGAAGTCCGGGGAAATGCGCCGAATCCTGGCGGCCTGCATGGCGACCGTTGGGCAGGTCGGCAACCTGGACCACGAGAATATCAGCGTCGGCAAGGCGGGACGAAGCCGCTGGCTCGGACGGCGTCCGCACGTGCGCGGCGTCGTCATGAATCCGGTGGACCATCCGCATGGCGGGGGTGAAGGAAAGTCGGGGCAGGGCAATCCCCACCCGGTGTCGCCGTGGGGCCTTCCGACGAAGGGCTACAAGACCAGGCAGAACAAGAAAACGGACAAGTTCATCATCGCCCGCCGCAAGTCAGGAGTGCGCAATGCCTAGATCGATCAGCAAAGGCGCCTTTGTCGACGATCATCTGCTGAAGAAAGTCGAGCAGATGAATCAAACGAAGGACCGGAAGATCATCAAGACCTGGTCGAGGCGCTCGACCGTCGTTCCCGACATGATCGGGCACACGTTTGCGGTGCATAACGGCAAAAAGTTCATACCCGTGTTCGTCACCGAGAACATGGTGGGTCATAAATTGGGTGAATTCGCTCCAACGAGATTCTTCAAAGGCCACGGGCAGGCGAAGACCGAAAAAGCCGTGGCACTGAAATAGGGAGACCAGGCATCATTCGCCGGATCGGCGAAATGACCGGATGGCAACGATGGCAGAAGCGCGAGCAGTACTGAGATTTGTGCGGGTCGCCCCACGGAAGGCAAAACCGGTGGTCGACATGATTCGTGGGCAGCAAGTTCCGATGGCCTTGGCCATGCTCAAGCATCTTCCCCGACACGCCGCGCGCGTGATCGAGAAGGTGTTGAGGTCCGCCGTCGCCAACGCCGAACAAAAGGAATTGGGGGATAGCGAGTCCATGCGGGTCTCGAAGGCCTTCGTGGACTGCGGACCCATCTACAAGCGGTTCCGCGCCCGGTCGATGGGACGGGCCAATGCCATTCAGAAGCGGACGAGTCACATCACCGTCGTCGTTGAAGCGCCGGGCATCCAAGGGAAATCGTAGAGGCTGAACATCGCGGGTCGGCGTTGAGCCGCCGCAACAGTGAGGGACGAATCGTATGGGTCAGAAAACACATCCCGTCGGTTATCGGCTTGGTTACAACTATACGTGGAGCTCCCGATGGTATGCGAGCAAGGATTACGCGAAGCTGCTCCATCAGGACATCAAAATCCGCAAAGTGGTCAAGCAGAAGCTCTTTCATGCCGGCGTGGCTAAGGTGGAGATCGAGCGTTCAGGCGATCAGACCCGGGTGATCATCCATACCGCCAGACCCGGCATCATCATCGGCCGCAAGGGCGCGGAAGTGGACAAGCTGAAAGCCGAATTGGAAAAACAGTACGGCGGGCAGGTCTACATCACGGTGAAGGAGATCAAGAAGCCCGAACTGGATGCGCAGCTCGTGAGCGAAAACGTGGCGACGCAATTGGAAAAGCGCGTGGCCTTTCGACGTGCCATGAAACGGAGCGTGCAGTCGGCCTTACGACTTGGCGCACAAGGGATCAAGATCATGATCGCCGGCCGTCTTGGCGGCGCGGAAATCGCGCGCACGGAATGGTACCGCGAAGGCCGCGTGCCGCTGCATACGCTGCGGGCCGAAGTCGATTATGGCTTTGCCGAGGCGCACACCACGATGGGGCAGATCGGCGTAAAGACATGGATCTACAAGGGAGAAATTCTTCCACAGCAGCCGCTCAAGCCGGAAGCGGCATTTGAACGGCGGCTCGGGTAGGCGACGAGGGCATCGTGTTAGCACCGAAAAAAGTCAAATTCAGGAAAATGATGAAGGGCCGCATGCGTGGCAAGGCCTATCGGGGCGGCCACATCACTCTTGGCGAATTCGGTCTCAAGGCGCTGGAGCCAGGGTGGGTGACCAGCCGACAGATCGAAGCGGCGCGCATCGCCATCACGCGCTATGTGAAACGCGGCGGCCAGGTCTGGACGAGAATTTTCCCGGACAAGCCGATTACAAAGAAACCGGCGGAAACTCGAATGGGCAAAGGGAAGGGAAATCCCGAATATTGGGTGGCCGTGGTGAAACCCGGCAGAATCCTCTACGAGATGGGCGGCGTGACTCCCGACATTGCGCAGGAGGCCTTCCGCCTGGCTTCCCACAAATTGCCGATCGCGACCAAGTGTGTGACGCGCGGCGAGTTTTAAGATCGTCGACGATACGAAAGCACGAGCACGGACATGGACCTAAAAGAATTGAGACAGATGACCGGCGCTGAACTGTCGGAAAAGGCCAAGCAATTGACCCAGGAACTGTTTAATCTGCGTTTTCAGCTGGGGACCGGCCGGCTGGAAAATCCCATGCAGATTCGAAAGACCAAGCGGTCGATCGCGCGGGTGAAAACCGTGCAGCGCCAAGTGGAGCAGGCGGAGCGGAAGAAGGCATCCTAGCGGAAAGGGTAAGCGAGCATGGCTGAGAGCGTGGTCAAGCGGCGAGAGTGGGTCGGGCGCGTCATTAGCAACAAAATGAACAAGACTGTCGTCGTGGCGGTCGAGCGTCAGGTCGTGCATCCTATCTATCACAAGGTGCTCAGACGCATGACGAAGTTCAAGGCCCATGACGAACAGAACGCCTGCGGCATTGGTGATCGCGTTCGGATGATCGAGACCAGGCCCATCAGCAAAGACAAGCACTGGCGGGTGGTCGAAATTCTGGAAAAAGGACGTGTCGATTAATCGGGGGCGTTCCCGGCGAAGGTAAACCGCATCATGATTCAGAACTATACATATATGGATGTGGCCGACAATTCCGGTGCGAAACAAGCCATGTGCTTTCACGTGCTGGGCGGTTCCAAGCGCCGGTATGCATCACTGGGCGATGTCATCGTCGTCGCGGTCAAAGAGGCAATTCCCCAGGCGACCGTGAAGAAGGGAGACGTCAGCCGTGCGGTGATCGTGCGCACGACCAAAGAAGTCAGACGGGAGGATGGGTCATACATCAAGTTCGACCGGAATGCCTGCGTGCTGATCAATAAGGAAGGGGAACCGATCGGAACCCGTATCTTCGGACCGGTCGCTCGCGAACTTCGGTGGAAGAAGTTCATGAAAATTATCTCGCTGGCTCCTGAGGTTCTTTAACCATAGGCAGGTACACGTGCACGCGCTGCAGAAGACGCACATTCGCAAAGGGGACACGGTGGTCGTGATTGCAGGCCGGGATCGCGGCAAATCCGGGAAGGTTCTGTCCGTCGATCGATCGGCAGGAAAGGTCGTCGTCGAAAAGCTGAACATGATCAAGCGGCACACGAAGCCGAATCAGAAGGTCAAACAGGGGGGGATTCTCGAGAAGGAGGCGCCGCTGGCCATCTCGAACGTAATGTTCCTATGTCCAGTCACGAAGAAACCCACTCGCTTGGGCATCCGCGTCCAGGCTGACGGCCGGCGCGTGCGATTCAGCAAAAAATCCAACGAACTGGTCGAGTAGTCAATAGAAGGATTTATGGCAGACGCAAAAGATCCCAAGAAAGCCAAAGGCGGGAAACCGGCCGGCAAGCCAGGCAAGAAAGAGGGCGGCAAAGCGCCTCAGGCGTTTGACGACGGGAGCGAGGAATCGAAGTTTCAGCCTCGGTTGCGCGACGCGTATCGGCAACGGGTGGTGCCGGCTCTGATGAAAGAGTTCGGATACAAGAATGTCATGCAGGTGCCGAAGCTTGAGCGCATCGTGCTCAACGTCGGCATGAGCGAAGCCATTCAAAACGTGAAACTGCTGGAAAGCGCAGCGACCGAGTTAGGAACGATCACCGGGCAGAAGGCGGTGGTGACCAGGGCAAAGAAGGCCATCGCAGGATTCAAGTTGCGTCAGGGCATGCCGATCGGAACCAAGGTCACGCTGCGGAACCGGCGCATGTACGAATTTTTCGACCGTCTTGTCACGCTGGCGCTGCCGCGCATTCGCGATTTCCGCGGCGTGTCCCCCAAGGCATTCGACGGCCGCGGCAATTATACGTTGGGTCTGAAGGAGCAGCTGATTTTCCCGGAGATTCAATACGACGAGGTCGCCTCGATTCACGGTATGGACATCACGATCGTGACGACGGCCCGCACGAACGATGAAGGAAAAGCCCTGCTCGCTCAGTTGGGCATGCCGTTCCGGACCTAACCTTGAACGAAGGAGTCACCTGTGTCGAGACTGGCGCTTAGAAACAAGACGGCCGCAAAGCCGAAATTCAAAACCCGCGGCTATCATCGCTGCGGCTTGTGCGGGCGCGTGCACGGCTATCTGCGGCGGTTCAAGATGTGCCGAATCTGTTTCCGGCTCCTGAGCCTGAAGGGAGAGATCCCCGGCGTCCGCAAGGCCAGTTGGTAGGACTTCGACCGGTCGTGTGTACTCATGATTACTTCGATGGGACATTCTTGAAAGGGCTCGTATGGTAACCGATCCGATCAGCGACCTCTTAGTGCGATTGCGCAATGGGTTCAGACGCCATCATGACGTCGTCACGATTCCTGCCTCCAAGCTGAAGCACGAGGTGCTCCGCGTGCTCCAGGCTGAGGGATTCATCCAGGGCATCGACGCGGCGACCGAAGACGGGCATCCCGTCTTAAAAGTGGCATTGCGATACGTGGGCGAAGGCCAACCCATGATTACGGGGATGCAGCGTGTGAGCAAGCCCGGGCGACGCGTGTATGTGGGAACGCGAGAAATCCCCCGCGTGCGCAACGGCATCGGGATGGCCATTCTTTCGACTTCGAAAGGCATCATGACCGATCAAGCGTCGCGCAAGGCCGGTCTTGGCGGCGAAGTGCTCTGCGCCGTGTGGTAAGGCCTGGCGATCGGCAGGAAGGATAGAGGAAGCGATGTCACGCATTGGGAAAAAACCGATTCCCGTTCCGACCGGCGTTGATGTGAAGGTGACCGGATCCGTCGTGTCCGTGAAGGGACCGCTCGGGAAGCTCGATTGGACGTTGAAGCCGGGCATCGGGGTGACGGTCGACAAGGGGCAGTTGGTCGTGACGCGGTCGAGCGAGGAACGGAAGATCCGCGCCCTGCACGGGTTGGTGCGCGCCGAGCTGAACAACATGGTCCATGGCGTGACCAAGGGCTATGAACGCAACATGGAAATCACCGGCGTCGGCTACAAGGCGGCGGTCCAAGGGAAGACCATGAGTTTCAACGTCGGATACATCAATCCGGTCCAGTATCCGGTGCCGACGGGCATCGACGTGAAAGTCGACAAGCAAACCTTGATCAATATCAAGGGTGCCGACAAGCGATTGGTCGGCCAAGTGGCCGCGAATCTTCGCGCCATCAAGCCGCCGGACGTGTACAAGCAGAAGGGCATCCGGTATGCGGGAGAAGTCTTGAGGAAGAAGGAAGGCAAGACCGGGAAGTAGGGTGAATCATGAATAGCGCGGCAAAATTATATCAACTCGCCCGGCGCCAACAGCGTGTCCGTCAGCGCGTCTTCGGAACGGATGAGCGTCCGCGGCTCAATGTCTACCGCAGCAGCGGTCATATCTATGCGCAGATCATCAATGACCTCAAGGGCACGACGCTGGCGGCGGCTTCGTCGCTGGACAAGTCCTTGCGAAAGACATTGAAGTCCACGAGCAGTATTGCCGCGGCCAAGGCCGTGGGTACGCTTCTGGCCGAGCGGGCCAAGACAGCCAAGGTTCAAAAAGTGGTCTTTGACCGCGGCGGCCGGCTCTATCACGGCCGGATCAAGGCCTTGGCGGATGCCTCCCGCGAAGGCGGGCTGCAATTCTAGATCGAAGGGAGCAACGAGCGTGCGAGTCAATCCAGACGAACTGAGCCTCAAAGACAAGGTCGTGTTCATCAACCGCGTCGCGAAAGTCGTCAAAGGCGGTAAGCGCTTCAACTTCTGTGCGCTCGTCGTGGTGGGTGACGGACAGGGTTGGGTCGGTATCGGCAAGGGCAAGGCGGCGGAAGTGCCGGTGGCCATCGCAAAAGCGGTGCAGCAGGCGAAGAAGAATCTCGTCCATGTGCCGCTCAAGTCGGGAACGATTCCGCACGAAGTTCACGGATTGTTCGGCGGCGAGCATGTCCTGTTGAAGCCCGCGGCCGAGGGCACCGGCATCATCGCCGGGGGAGCAGTGCGAGCCGTCGTCGAACTCGTCGGAGCCCACAACATCATCTCGAAGACCTTGGGGCGCGGCAATCCCTTCAATACGGTGCGCGCCACACTGGACGGTCTTACGCAACTCAGAAATCCCGAGCAGGTCATGCGGCTGCGCCGGGGCGAAGAGCTTCAGGCGGGGGTAATGGCGTCATGACCACGGCAAAACCGGCAAACACCCCAGCTCAGAGCGTCCGCATCACCTTGAAGCGAAGTCCCATCGGGACACCCGAGCGCCACCGGCTCGTATTGCGCGGGCTTGGCTTGCGCAAAATCCGGCAATCGGTGGTCCGCCCGGATACGCCGCAAGTGCGGGGACTCATTCACAAAGTCGGCTATCTTCTGGAAGTGCAGTCATCATGAAATTACACGAACTCGCGCCTGCGAAGGGCGCTAAGAAAAAGCGAAAGCGGATCGGTCGGGGCCCGGGCTCCGGCCACGGCAAGACGGCCACCAAAGGGCACAAGGGATTGCTGGCCCGCTCGGGCGGGGGCAAGCAGCCGGGATTCGAGGGCGGCCAGATGCCCCTCATCCGTCGCGTGCCCAAATACGGCTTCACGAATCCGTTCCGCAAGGAATACGCGATCGTGAATATCGAAAGTCTGGCCGAGTTGCCGGCTTCGGGCACGATCACCCCGCAAGCCATGGTCGATGCGGGCCTGGTCAAGCGCGTGACGCTGCCGATCAAGATTCTCGGCAACGGCGAACTGAAGAAGCCGATCGCCGTTCAGGCGCACAAGTTCAGCAAGTCGGCGGAGGCGAAGATTCAAGCGGCGGGAGGGTCAATCGAGGTTATTCCCGGTGTTTGAGCGGCTCCTGACCAGCTTTCAGAATATTCTGAAGATCCCGGAGCTGCGAACCCGCATCCTGTTCACGCTGGGGATGCTGGTCGTCTATCGCATCGGGGCGCATATCCCGACGCCGGGCATCAACGGCGAAGCCCTGTCTGAATTCTTGCAAAAGCAGGGAGGAGCGCTTCTCGGGTTTCTCGACATTTTTTCGGGCGGCTCGCTGTCACGGCTGACGATCTTCGCGTTGGGCATCATGCCCTACATCAGCGCGTCGATCATCTTGCAGCTGTTGACGGTGGTGGTCCCCCATCTGTCGAAGCTCGCGAAGGAAGGCGAACGCGGCCGCAAGAAGATTATCCAGTACACCCGCTTCGGCACGATCGGCATTGCGTTGATTCAGGGGTTCGGGATCGCCATCGGCCTCGAGCAAATGAACGGCGGGGCGTTCGTGCTGGACAAGGGCTGGGCGTTCCGTCTGATGACGGTCATTACGCTGACGGCGGGCACCGGCTTTCTGATGTGGCTCGGCGAGCAGATTACCGAGCGGGGCATCGGGAACGGCATCTCGCTCATCATCTTTGCGGGCATTGTGGCGCGTCTGCCTTCGGCCGTCGCGCAGACCTATAATTTGTACGAGATCGGCCAGTTGAATGCGTTCCTGCTCGTCGGGCTTGCCGCGCTGATGGTGGCGGTCGTCGCCGCGATCGTGTTTCTGGAAAGCGGCAGGCGCAAGGTCCCGGTCCAGTACGCCAAGCGGGTGGTCGGCCGGCGAGTGTACGGCGGACAGAGCACCCATATTCCGTTGAAGATCAACACGGCGGGCGTGATCCCGCCGATTTTTGCGTCGTCGATTATCGCGTTTCCGGCGACGATTGCCGGATTTTTCGAAACACCGTGGATCAAGGCGATCGGCGCGCAGCTGTCGCCCGGGTCGCTGCTGTACACGTTGATGTATGTCGGATTGATTCTGTTTTTTTGCTTCTTTTACACGGCGGTGGTCCTGAATCCGGTGGATATGGCGGACAACATGAAGAAGTACGGAGGGTTCATCCCGGGCATCCGTCCGGGCCAACGGACCTCCGATTATATCTATAAGGTGCTGACGCACATCACGTTCGCCGGGGCGATCTATCTGGCGATCGTCTGCGTCATTCCGGAATTCCTGATCTACAAGTTGAACGTGCCGTTTTATTTCGGCGGCACGTCGCTGCTGATCGTGATCGGCGTGGGACTGGATACGGCGCAGCAGATCGAATCGCATATGCTGATGCGCAATTACGAAGGGTTTTTGGGAAAAGGCATGGGACCACTCCGCGGCCGGAGCGGCTGAGGACCACATGCGGGTCGTTTTTCTCGGGGCGCCGGGCGTCGGTAAGGGTACGCAAGCGGACCGGGTCGCGGTCCAGTTTAAGATTGCCAAGATTTCGACCGGAGATCTCCTGCGGGAGGCGGTCCGAAATCAGACGGAGTTGGGTCGAGAAGCCAAGCGATTTATGGACCAGGGACAGCTGGTCCCCGATGCCGTGGTCATCGGCCTTGTACGAGAAAAGCTGGCCCAGCCCGGAAGCGCCAACGGCTTTGTGCTCGACGGGTTTCCCCGGACGGTACCGCAGGCCGAGGAGCTGGGAAAAGTTCTGCAGGCGAGCCAGCGCCCGTTGCACCGTGTGGTGAATTTTCAGGTGCCGCGCGAAGACGTCATCCGGCGGTTGAGCGGTCGTCGTAGTTGCCCGAAGTGCCAGGCGACGTTTCATGTGGAGTTTGCTCCATCGAAAAAGGGTGAGGCGTGTGATCGATGCGGCGAGACGTTGGTTCAGCGGACCGATGATAAGCGGGAAGCGATCGAAACGAGGTTAAAGGTTTACGAAGAACAGACGGCGCCGTTGATCCAGTATTATGCCCACAGGCGGCTGCTCTCGGAACTGGATGCCTCCGGTTCCGTGGATGAGGTGTTCGAGTCCCTGTTCGGCGTGCTGGCACCTTACAGCGCGATATGATCATTCTCAAGACGCCAGACGAAATCGCCGTCATGGCAAAGGCGTCTAGAGTAGTGGCTGAAGCGCTGGAGGTGCTGAAGAGCGCGGTGAAGGCAGGGATCACGACCGACGAGCTGGATCGCCTGGCGGAATCGGAAATTCGTGCCAGGGGCGCGATCCCGGCGTTCAAGGGCTACCGCAATTATCCGAAGACGCTGTGCGCGTCTGTGAACGAGCAGGTGGTGCACGGGATTCCCTCCAAGCGGGTGCTCAAGGAGGGCGATATCATCGGGCTCGATCTCGGGGCCATCGTCGGGGGATTTTACGGCGATTCGGCAGTGACGGTTGCAGTGGGTCGGATCGACGAAAAAACGGCGACGCTCATACGGATCACGGAAGAATCGTTGGCGCTGGCGATCGAACAGGCGAGAGTAGGCAATCGGCTGTCGGATATCTCGCATGCAGTTCAGCGGCACGTCGAAGCTGCCGGGTATTCGGTGGTGACGGAGTTCGTCGGACACGGCATCGGCCGGCAGTTGCACGAAGAGCCGCAGGTGCCGAATTATGGAAAGCCCGGACAGGGCCCCCGCTTGCAGGCCGGAATGGTCTTGGCGATCGAGCCGATGGTGAACATGGGGGGCTCGGCGGTTCGCGTTCTCGATGACCGGTGGACGGCGGTGACGGCTGATGGCAGCCTCTCGGCACATTTTGAACATACGATCGCGATTCAGCCGAGCGGTCCAGCGCTGGTCTTGAGCCGGCTATAAAAGGGTGGAAGCATGACACATCAGGCGAAAGGATAACGGTTCGTGCCGAAGGAAGACATCATTGAGATTCAAGGTTCGGTACTGGAAACCCTTCCTAACGCCATGTTTCGTGTGCAACTCGACAACGGTCATAAGATTCTCGCCCACATCTCTGGGAAGATGCGCATGCACTTCATTCGCATTCTGCCCGGAGACAAAGTCACGGTGGAAATGTCGCCGTATGATCTGACGCGAGGGCGCATTACGTACCGGTTCAAGTAGGAGTGCAGACAACTCATGAAGGTCAAATCATCGGTCAAGCCTATTTGCGCGAAGTGTAAGGTTGTACGACGTCGGGGCGTGGTGAGGATTCTCTGCTCGAACCCGCGGCATAAACAGCGACAGGGATAGCGTAGTGAGAAGTGATGAGTGATGAGTAGGACAGAGATGCAGAAACGTTGCGCGTCACTCATCACTGATCACTGATCACGTTTTTAAGGAGAATTGTATGGCACGTATTGCCGGAGTCGACTTACCCAGAGAAAAGCGGTCGGATATCGGCCTCACGTATGTCTTCGGAATCGGCCGCGCCGCGGCCCGCCAGATTCTCGACAAGGCGGGAATCGACGGCGCCATCCGGGTGAAGGATCTCAGCGAAGATCAGATTGTGAAGATCCGCGAGATTATCGACCAGGACTTCCAAGTTGAAGGCGACTTGCGGAAAACCGTCTCCATGAACATCAAGCGCCTGATCGACACCGGCACCTATCGAGGTCTTCGGCATCGAAAGGGGCTGCCGGTTCGAGGTCAACGGTCCAAAACCAATGCACGCACGAGAAAAGGCCGTCGCGCCGGAGTCGGCAGCAAACCGAAACCGGCCGCCCGTCCGGCTCCCACGGCGTGATCGTCAGGAGTAGGAGTCTTCTATGAGCGTCAAGAAGGGAAAAAAGAAAGAACGCCGGATCGTGCAGAGTGGAATCGCTCATGTGCAGGCGTCTTTCAACAACACGATTGTGACGATCACCGACATGAGCGGCAACACGGTCGTCTGGGCCAGCGCCGGCAATCAAGGCTTCAAGGGTTCCCGAAAAAGCACGCCCTTTGCGGCGCAGCGAGCCGGAGAGGCGGCCGCCCGGAAGGCCATGGAAAGCGGCATGCGGCAGGTGGATGTGTACGTGAACGGGCCGGGGTCGGGACGCGAGTCCGCGATCCGCTCGTTGCAGGGGGCGGGGCTCCGGATCAATCTCATCCGTGATGTCACGCCGATCCCGCATAATGGCTGCCGGCCGCCCAAGCGGCGTCGGGTCTGAGGCAGATGTTCAGATGGGGCATCCTCGAGGAGGTCAGCCCCGGTAACGGAGGTAGTGAACGTGGCAAAGTATCGTGGGCCAGTATGTCGGTTGTGTCGCCGTGAGGGCGAAAAATTGTTTTTGAAGGGCTCGCGCTGCATGACGGAAAAGTGCGCCATTGAGCGGCGCAGTTATCCGCCCGGCCAGCACGGACAGGCCCGGCCGCGCATTTCGGATTACAGCACGCAGTTGCGCGAAAAGCAGAAGCTCCGGCGCATCTACGGCCTTCAAGAACGGCAATTCCGCGGCGTGTTCGAGCGGGCAGAGCGCCAGTCGGGCGTGACCGGCGAGGCGTTGCTGAGATTGCTCGAGTGCCGTCTCGACAACGTGGCGTACCGGCTCGGCTTCGGGGCCTCCCGCAAAGAAGCCAGACAACTCGTGGGGCACGGCCATGTGACGGTCAATGGCCGAAAGAACAACATTCCGGGCTCGCTCGTGCGGGCAGGCGACGTGGTGGCGGTGCGGGAACGCAGCCGCAACTTAGCGCCGATTCAAACCGCCCTCGAATCGGTGGAGGGGCGAGGGATCCCCGAATGGTTGGAACTCGACAAGGCGGGCTTCAAGGGAACCGTCCGGGCATTGCCCACGAAGGATCAGATTACACTGCCCGTCAACGAGCAGATGGTCGTCGAACTGTATTCGCGATAACGGCACTTCATACAACGCCGGCTTCATGCAGAATGCATCGCATGAAGGCACGGCGGCTGACAGGATGAAGGGGGACTCATGATCAAGGCGATGAAAGATTTTCAGATTCCGATGCGGGTCGAAGTCGACAAGGAAACGGCTTCCGCCACCTTCGGGCGATTCACGACAGAAGCGTACGAACGCGGGTTCGGCACGACGGTCGGCAATGCGCTGCGCCGCGTCCTGCTGTCCTCGCTGACCGGCGCGGCCGTCACGACGGTCAAGATCGAGGGCGTGCTGCATGAATTTTCGACGATTCCCGGCGTCACGGAAGATGTCACCTCGATCATCCTCAACGTCAAGGGATTGCGTCTGGCGCTGCACACGGACAAGCCCAAAACGATTCGTTTGAAGAAAAAGGGCCCGGGTGAGGCCAAGGGGTCGGATATCATCCACGATGCGGACATTTCCATTTTGACACCGAATCTTCATATCGCCACCCTCGATAAAGACGCCACGCTCGACATGGAGATGACCGTCAAACACGGCCGTGGGTACGTGCCGGCCGAGCGGAACAAGGAAGAGGGCCTGCCGATCGGGGTGATCGCAATCGATTCGATTTTTTCGCCGATCAAGCGGGTGAATTTTCACGTCGAAAACGCTCGTGTCGGGCGGATGACGGATTATGACAAGCTGACGCTGGAAGTTTGGACCGACGGGACCATTTCGCCGAGCGATGCGCTGTCCACGGCCGCCGGTATCCTGCGTGACCACGTCGATATCTTCATCAATCCCGAGGCTCGAGTGGAAGGCCGCGCCGAACTGAGCGGCGACGAGGCCCAGCGGGAGATCAACAAGAATCTGTTCCGGAGCGTCAACGAGCTGGAGCTCTCGGTCCGCGCGGCGAATTGCTTGAAGAATGCGAACATCAAGACGATTGCCGATCTCGTCCAGAAGTCTGAGGCCGAAATGCTCAAGACGAAAAACTTCGGCAAGAAATCGTTGAACGAAATCAAGGAAATTCTGACGGACATGGGGTTGAGCCTCGGCGTCAAGCTCGATGCGATGGCGTCGGGCGGCGGTCCGAAGAACGAATAAGAGAAGAGAGGGTATCGTGCGTCACAGAAAAAAAGGCAGACAACTCGGTCGACAGACCAAACACCGGTGGGCATTGTTCAGGAGCCTGGTGACCTCGCTGCTCGAGCATGAGCGAATTGAAACAACGGAGGCCAAGGCCAAAGAGATCCGGGGTTTTACCGACCGCATGATCACGTTGGGCAAGGACGGCTCCCTGCCGGCCAGGCGCCGGGCGCTCAGCTTCCTCAGGAGCAAGGAGGTCGTGTCGAAACTGTTCAGCGATGTCGCAGGCCGGTTCAAGGATCGGCCGGGCGGCTATACGAGGATGGTGAAAACCAGACGACGGGTCGGTGATGCCGCCGAGCTGGTGGCCATTGAACTGGTGGCAAGAGCCGAAGCATCGCCTGCGAAGAAGTCGGCGGCGACTCCCACGAAAACAGACAAGTCCGAGTAGGTCTCGTACGGGACCTACTCGTCGGCAACCCCGCATCAGCGCTGTTTCTTTCCTCGTTCCTTACCGTCGTCAGAGTTTACTTGCCTCCGGTCACCTGCTATTATCGTGCCAGTCATTTTTTTGCTGCCGAGAGGAACGGAAAACACTGTGTGGCAACGGTGGGCACAACGGGCCTTATTGGGACTCAGCCTCCTGTTGGGATGCGTCCTCGTCTATCTGCTCATGACCAATTCCACGGCCTCTCCGCCGACACCCACCGCCCCCGGAACTATCGACCAGGCGGATGCCACGATCTCGAGGTTCACGTTTACGCAGACCAAGGGCGACAAGGTGCAGTGGCAAGTCGATGCTCAACAGGCGCGTCTCTTCGAGCAGGAGAAAAAGGCGATTTTGGACAACGTCGCCGTCACCCTGTTTGGTGTCCAAGGCAAAGAGCTGACGGTGCATGGAGACGAGGGTACGCTGAACACCGAGACGAAGAACTTTCTTCTGACAAACCGCTCCGAACCGTTGGTGATCTATACCCAAAGTGGATACACGATCTATACCAATCATCTGGCCTGGACGGATCAGACTCGGCAGATTCGGACGGAGGATCCCGTTCACATCGTCGGTCACGGTCTGGATGTGAAAGGACGCGGTCTGTTGGGCCATCTCGACACGGAAGAATTCGAAGTGCTTGAGGACGTGCATGTGGATCTGGCTCCTGCTTCTTAGTTGGCTGATCCTGCTGCCCATGCTGACGGGCGCACAGGCCGCCGTGGACGCAGCTTCCAATGGCGCGGCGGACCAGGTGGGCACGACCGTCATTTCCCAAAAGATGACGTTCAAGAACCAAGAAAGCCAGGCCGTGTTCGATGGCGCAGTGGTGCTCACTCGCGGTACGTTGGTCGTGTATTCGGATCGGATGGTGGTCTCCTTCCGGAATCAGGAAGCGGGAACCGATCCGAAAGCCGGAACAACTCCGGCCACGCCGGCCAAGGGTCCGGATACGGTGTCGAATCGGGCGGTGACTCAGATTGAGGCGACCGGACGTGTCAAGATCGAACGTGACGCCGGCAATGCGACATGCCGGAAGGCCGTCTATTATCGCGACGAAGACAAGATCGTCCTGACGGGGGATCCCGTGGCTTGGGACAAGGGAACGAGAGTCAGCGGCAAACGCATCACCATGTTTCTGGCGGAGGACCGAACCGTCGTCGAAGGCGGCTCGCACGTGAGGATCGAACCCGAGGGAGGAGCGAAGTGACGGAGGCCGTGCGCACGGAGCTCGGAATGGACGCGGTCACTCGTGCACGCACGAACAGGGCTGTCCTTCGCGCAGACGGCCTCGAGAAGAGCTTCCGAGCGAGAAAAGTGGTGAAAGGCGTGTCGGTCGAAGTGTCGGCCGGCGAAGTAGTGGGATTACTCGGGCCCAATGGTGCCGGCAAGACGACGATCTTCGACATGATCGTTGGATTGATGCCGCCCGACAAAGGCACGATCACGCTCAACGGTGAGCCCATCACGGCCTTGCCCATGTTCAAGCGCGCCAGAAACGGAATCGGCTATCTTCCCCAGGAGTCGTCCGTGTTTCGCCGGCTGTCCGTTGAAGACAATATTCTGGCAATTCTTGAAATGCTGGACTACTCTCGATCAGAGCGGGCGGAACGAGTGGATGCCTTGCTCAATGAACTTGATCTCGGGCACATCAGGACGAGCATGGCCTATGCGCTGTCCGGCGGCGAACGCCGTCGGTTGGAAATCACCCGTGCCCTCGCCACGAATCCCACCTTCATGTTGCTCGACGAACCATTTGCCGGCATCGACCCGATTGCCGTCGCCGACATTCAGCAAATCATCACCAGACTGAAAGACAAGGGGATCGGCATTCTCATTACGGATCATAATGTGCAAGAGACGCTATCCATTACCGATCGCGCTTATATCATCAATGAAGGCCTTGTCCTGGAAGCCGGCACGCCGGATGCGATCGTCAAGAGCGAGACCGCACGTGCGGTGTATCTAGGCGAACGATTCACCCTCTAAATGATATGTCACATCCAATGAAGCTTCGCCTCGATCTCCGTCTCAGCCAAAAATTGATCATGACGCCGCAGTTGCAGCAGGCGATCAAGCTGCTGCAGCTGTCGCGCCTCGAGTTGCAGCAAAGTCTGGCCCAGCATCTCATGGACAATCCGCTGCTGGATGAGTTGCCGGAGGAACTCGAAGAAAGCGAATCGACCACGCCCGAGGAACAAGCGGAGGAGGCTGCGGCGGCGGCTGCCCCGACGACCGAGGCCCCGGAAGCCGAAGCCTCGACACCGGAGGAACGAGATACTCCCGATGAAGTCTCAGCATCAGGGTGGGAAGAATACTTCGGAACGGATCGCCGCACGGGCGGAGGGGAGGGCCAATCGTCGTCATCGGACGAATTCCCTTCGTACGAACAGACCGTCGCCAAGGCGGCGTCGTTGGAAGATCACCTGCTCTGGCAATTGTCGCTGTCTGGCTTGTCGGAACGGAACAAAGCGATCGGCCGTCTGCTGATCGGCAACCTCGATGATGACGGATATCTCCGAACACCGATGGCCGAAATCATCAGTGGGACGGATTTCAGCGAAGCGGAGGCAGAGTCTGTCCTTCGGGACATTCAAAGTTTCGATCCCACCGGCGTCGGCGCCAGAGATCTTTCCGAATGTTTGATGCTGCAGCTGGGCCATCTGGGCAAAAGTCCCATGGGATCACTGGGCGCACGACCGGGTGCGCTCAAGGGATCGATCGTGGAGGCGGTCGTGCTGCATCATTTGAAGGATTTGGAAAAGAAGCAGTACGCCAAGATCGCAAAGGCTCTGGATGTGACCGTGGCCGAGATTTTCCAGGCGACAAAGGTCATCGAAGGGCTGGAACCCAAGCCGGGCCGTCCGTTTTCAAACACGCAAAATTATGTGATCGTACCCGACGTCTTTGTCGTCAAGAATGAAGGCGAATGGGTGGTGCTCTTGAACGACGACGGGCTGCCGAGGATGCGCATCAGCCCGTACTATAAACAGATGATGGCCTCCGGTGAAGGCGGTTCTTCGGAAACAAAGGCCTACCTCGACGAGAAGTTGCGGGCGGCGCAATGGGTGATCCGAAGCATCGAGCAGCGCAACAAGACGATCGTCAAGGTCGTGTCCAGCATCGTCAAGTTCCAGGAACAGTTTTTTGAAAAAGGCATCCAGTATCTCAAGCCGCTGGTGCTCAAGCAGGTGGCTGAGGATATCGGGATGCACGAGTCCACGATAAGCCGCGTGACGGCCAACAAATACATGTATTGTCCGCAGGGCATGTTGGAGCTCAAATTCTTTTTCAACGCCGGTCTGCAGCGAGCGGACCAGCCCAGCGACATGCTTTCGTCGGTGACCGTGCGTGAGATGATCAAGAAAATGGTGGCGGAGGAAGATGCCAATCATCCCCTCAAAGACGAAGAAATCGCCGCGCGTTTGCGCGAGCGCCAAGTCCTGATTGCCCGTCGGACGGTTGCCAAGTACCGCGCCGAAGAGAACATTCCCCCAGCCACCCAGCGGAAGCGGTTTTTCTAGCCTGGACCGTGACGCTGCGCAATCGTTCAGCTGAAGGAGCACGTGGATGAAGATTACCGGTCGACATATGGATGTGACCCCCGCGCTGAAGAAGTATATTCGGAACCGTTTTGAGCGGCTCGAGCGCTACGATGCCACTCTCGATCGGTTGGAGATTGTCTTGAGCGTCACCAAGCTCCAGCACACTGCGGAGGTCGTCTGTTCGATCAAGGGCAAGCGGTTTCAGGCCAAGACGTCTACGAGGGAAATGTACGCCACCATTGATCAATTGGTGGACCGTCTCGATCGGCAAATACGGAAGTTCAAGGAGCGGCGGGTTGAGCACAAAGGACGCGACAAGCGAACGTTGCCGGCACCGACCGGCGAAGGAGCCTCCGACCGTGAGGACCTGAGGATCGTGCGGCCCAAAATCGCCGTACTGTCACGGAATGAAGCACGGAACCGTCTGGAGGCTGATCCGGGCGCCATGGTGCTGTTTACCTGCGCCGACTCAGGGAAACTGCAAATTCTGAGGCGTTCAGAAACCGGTCATGTCGTGTTGATTGATCCCTAGTGGGGCCCAGATGCCTGGACTCAAGCTCGTGGTCATTACCGGGCTTTCCGGGGCCGGAAAGTCACACGCGCTGAAATGTTTTGAAGACGTCGGGTACTTCTGCATCGATAATCTCCCGCCAGCCTTGTTGCCGACCTTCGTCGAGCTCTGTCACCAGCAGGGCGGAGAAATCAAGAACGTCGCATTGGGCATCGACATCCGAGAACGGGTGTTTTTTGCCGATCTGACCGGCATCCTTCAACGCATCAAAGACCTCGGTCATTCGGTTGAATTATTGTTCCTGGAAGCGCGAGATGCGGTGCTCGTTCGGCGATTTTCGGAATCGCGGCGACCGCATCCTCTGCTGCCGGAATTGCCCGTGTTGGAAGGCGTCCGGTTCGAGAAGGAGCGGCTGGCTGAAATCCGGTCGCACGCCGACCGCATCATCGACACCTCCAATCTGAGCGTGCATGACCTCAGAGATCTCCTGAGCCGGCACTTCAGCCAGGAGCAGGCCGCCCGCCGCCTGACGATCTCGCTCATCACGTTCGGGTACAAGTTCGGAGTGCCCTACGACATCGACATGCTGTTCGACGTGCGGTTTTTGCGCAATCCGTATTTCGTCCCCGACCTCAAGCCGCTGACGGGCGAAGATCCGCGCGTTCGAAGCTACGTCCTCGAAGATCCGGACGCCAAGGGCTTCCTGGATCGTTTGGAACTTTTCTTCACGTTTCTCATTCCACTATTCGAACGCGAGCGTCGGAGTTACTTGAATGTCGGCATTGGATGCACGGGGGGACGCCATCGGTCCGTCGTCATCGCCAAACGACTGCAAGAGAGCTTCTCCGCCGCCGGGCACCACGTCACGCTGTCTCACCGCGATCTCACCAAGCCATAACATCCACAAACCGCTCCGACGGCGCGTGGCAGGCCGGACCCCACGCAGACTTTCAGGCAGTTCGGCCCTTTTCTTGACAGAGTGGGGACCTGAACTATACTTAGGGTGCGCCGCAAGAATCGCCTGTATTGAAGCCGCTTTCAGCATCTTCCGCTCCTCATGAAGAGGCACACGGCCGCCGGATGGTGGAAAAACATAAAATCATTTGCGCTGGCAGGGAAGTCATGTACAGTCTGAGGCACGTATGCTGAATTCGCTCAAAGGCCTCGTGGATACGGATATTTTCTCGCTGTTGACGCCCAAGCGCCAACTCGTGGGACTGGACATCGGATCCAGCGGAATCAAGCTGGTACAGCTGAAGGAAAACCGCGGACGATACGTGCTGCAGAAATTCGGATTCAAGCCCCTCGAGCCCGAGGTCATCGTCGATGGCACGGTCATGGACGAGGGGCGCGTCGTGTCGGCGATCAAGGAGCTCTTCGACGAATTGAACGTGAAGGTCAGGCAGGTGGCGGTTTCGATCTCTGGTCACGCCGTGATCATCAAAAAAATCAGTCTTCCTCCGATGCCGGACGATGAGCTGGAGGGTCAAGTCAAGCTGGCCGCCGAACAATACATACCGTTCGACATCAATGAAGTGAACATCGATTTTCATGTGCTGCCTCCGGCGGAAGGCGAGGCATCCGGCGACGGCGAAATGTCGGTCATTCTCGTGGCGGCCAAAAAGGACAAGATCAACGAATTGACCGAATTGGTGAAGGGTGCAGGGCTGCTGCCGATGGTCATGGACGTGGACGCGTTCGCCATCGAAAACATGCATGCCATCAATTACCCCATGTCGCAGGATGAAACCACTGCTCTCGTCAACGTCGGCGCAAGCGTGATGAACATCAACATCGTGTCGAAAGGCACGTCGCTGTTTACCCGTGATATTCCCATCGGTGGCAACCGCTATACGGAATCCATCCAGCGCGAGTTGGGCTTGTCATTTGAAGACGCCGAAGCGGTCAAGAAAGGCGGGAAGACGTCGGGGAGCAATCAAGCCGCGGCCGCGCAAAGCGTGATCGAAAGCGTCAACGCTGAGGTGGCCTCCGAGATTGCCAGGACCATCGATTACTTCAAGTCGACGGTGACCGAAGGCGATGTGCAACAGGTGTTGCTGTGCGGCGGCGGCGCGCAAATTGCCGGACTCGTCAAACAGCTGCGCGACCGCATGCACGCGGTCGTCGAGATTGCCAATCCGTTTGCGGAAGTCGACACCTCCGGAAGCGATTTCGACCAGGCGACGCTGTCGGAATTGGCGTCGATGGCGTCGGTGGGCGTCGGATTGGCGCTCAGATCGGTAGGCGACCGATGATTCGGATCAATCTACTGACCACGGGCCCGAAAGGGCGTCCTGCCAAGCCGCAATACGACGTCCGGGCGCAGGTCCTGCTTGGTGTCGGTTTGTTGGCCATCACCTTGAGCGCGTGCTGGTGGTACTCGGCCTCGCTCGATGAAGAGATCGCGACGCGCCAGACGGAAAAAGCCGATAAAGAGAAGCAGGTGGCGCAACTCAAGGAACAGGTCAAACAGGTCGCCGATTTTGAGGCGCGCAAGAAACAGCTCGAAGACAAGAATCGCATCATCGATCAGCTGGAGAAGTCGCGTGTCGGCCCGGTCAAGGTCATGGACCATGTGAGCCAAAGCCTTGAACCCTTGAAAATCTGGCTCGTACGAGTCGGAGTGACCGGACAAAGCATCGATTTGGAGGGTCGCGCCCTGACCAATGACGACGTCGTGGAATTCGTCAATAATCTGCGCCGCACCGACTACTTCACCGATATCAATCTCCAGGAGAGCCGGGCCGCGATCGAGAGTCAGGTCAGCCTGTTCCAGTTCAAGCTAGCGTTTCGCCTGAAAGGATAGCGAGCATGAAGCTGCCGGCGATGAATCTGGAAGTCCTGCGCACGATTCCGTTGATGCAGAAGATCGCCTTCCTGGTGCTCGTCATAGCAGGCATCATCGTCATGTTTTATTACTATGTGGTCGAGCCAAAATCGATGGAGATTGCGAACCTCGTGGGCGAAATCGGCAAACTGGACACCGAGATCCAAACGTTGACCATCAAGGTCAAACACCTGGACGAGTTGATTGCCGCCAACAAGCAGTTGGAAATCGAATTGGCGAAGAAGAAAGAGCGACTACCTCCGGAGGAAGAAGCGGTCATGCTGCTCAAGCAGGTCTCCGACCTCGGTATCAGGCTTGGGTTGGATATCAAGCTCTGGAAGCCCGGGACGAAAACTGAGGACGCCTCGAAGTTGTTCGTGCGACTGCCGGTCAACGTGGAAGTCTCCGGCGGATACCATACGGCGGCATTGTTTTTTGATCGCATCAACAGCTTGCCGAGGATCGTGACGGTGTCGAACTTGAAGATGGGGACGCCGAAGACGGAGAAAGGCCGCATTGTCACTCAAACGATCTTCGACCTTGTGGCGTATGCGGCCCCGCAGGATGTGAAGGTCGCCGCGGCGACACCGGCGGTGGCCCCCAAATAGCGAATAAGGACGGATGCACGTGGATCATCTGAAGACAAGACACAGATTCGCCGCGCTGTGCGGGTGCTTGCTCAGCCTTGTGGTGACAGGGCCCGTCGCCGGTGAACCCGGCATCGGGTCTCATCTCCGGCAAGTCGCTCCGCTGCGGCCGGATTCCGTGCGAGTACCTGCGCCGGCTGAATTGCCGAAAGAGGCATCGGTGGCGTCCTTGGCTCCAACTCCTGGGTCGACTCCCGGTGCGATCGATGCCTTCCCCGGCGCTCCTGCCCCGGCGGTGGGCGGATACGATCCGGCGGGGCGACGGGATCCCTTCGCGCCTGTGTTGAGTCAACTGGCTCCAGGCCAAATCGATCCGACGCTCCCACCGTTACAGCGGGTCAACCTCACCGATATGAATCTGATTGCGATCATCTGGGGCGGCTACGGGTATACCGCCATGGTTCAGACGCCGGACGGCAACGGGTATACCGTCCGCAAGGGGACACGGGTCGGTCCCAATGCAGGGGTGGTCAGCGCAGTGACCGAAAAGGGCATTATCGTGCAGGAGCGGTTCACGGACGTCTATGGCAGAAAACAGGAGCGAGAGTACGTCAAGCTTCTCCATCCGAAAGAGGGCGTAGAATGACACACACACACCGACATGCCACCACCACGTTTCGGATTCTTTCCGCCCTAGCGGCCGTGAGCCTTCCGATGGCAGTGCCCTCGATGGGAGCCACATCGGAGAGGGATGCCGACGTGGCGATGACGCGGGCCGCCCTCGATCGTGCCACTCCCGACATTCCGGCAATGACGCCGACGGTCACTGGAATCGACGTGCGTAAGGAGGCCGATCGCCTCACCGTGGCCATCAACGGCGACGGAAATCTCTCGCACGAAGCGCAGCGAGTAGGAGACCGCCGGCTCGTGGTCGATATTCCACGCGCCTCCTCAACTCTTCGTCGACCGACCATCGGCGTGGGGCATCGGCTTCTGAAGCAAATCCGTGTCGGCGACCATGCCGATAAAGTCCGGATCGTGTTCGATCTCGGCTACCACGCGGACTACGTCATTGAGCCGAGCGGTGCGCGACTGCTCGTCACGGTCAAGGATGCCATGGCGATCGATGCGGTGCCGGAGAAACCGTTAGCGGCGATGGTCGAAGCCGCCCAGCTCCCGCCCACTCCGGCGGAGTCAGATGGGGACGTCGGCAAGGTGCGGACGGTGGCCCACAAGGCCATGCCGGCGTTTCGCGTCCGTCCCATTCAAATGATGGCCGAGCCGGAAGCGGTCGAGAAACATACCCCCAAAGATGATCTCGTGGTCGGCGAAACCCGCTATATCGGCCGACGCATTTCCCTGGACTTCCAACAGGCCGATATCAGCAACGTGTTGCGGCTGATCGCCGAAGTCAGCGGCTTCAACATCGTGATCGGCGAGGGCGTGAAGAGCAAAGTCACGATGAAACTGGTGAGCGTGCCCTGGGATCAAGCGCTCGACATGATCTTGAAGATGAACGGCTTGGGCAAGATCAAGCAAGGAAATATTCTCTGGATCGATACGCTGGCAAATATCGCCAAACAAGAAGATGAAGAGGCGCGAGCCAAAGACGCCAAGGTCAAAGCGGAAGATCTCGTCGATCGGGTCTTCTATATCCGCAATCTTCAGGCGACGGAATTGATGACCGCCCTCCGACAGAATTTGAGCCCGCGAGGACTCATGCAGATCAGCCAGGGGACGAATGCCCTGGTCGTTCGAGACACGGAAACCAAGATGGCGGTGCTCAAGCAGTTGATCGAGGGCTTGGATCTCGAGGTGCCGCAGGTGCTGATCGAAGCGCGTATTGTCCAGGCTGATACGGTGTATGCGCGCGGTTTGGGCGTGCAATGGGGTATTCAGAATGCCGATATCGGCACCAATACGTTCTCTGCGGTGGGGAACCTGACCGGTCCCTTCGCTCCCGCCGCCGGGACGGGCTCCACGACGATTCCGCGTGACTTCCTCGTCAATCTGCCGGCGCAGGTGGCGGGTCTTCCGGCTGTCCCCGGCATCGGGTACACGTTCGGCAAGCTCGCGCCCGGGTTCGCGCTGGACTTGAGGCTCTCCGCGGGCGAGTTGCTCGGTTTGGCGAAGGTCATCGCCGCCCCCAAGATTACGACCTTGGACAAGCGGGAAGCCAAGATTTCGCAGGGTGAATCCATCCCCTTCCAGACCACCTCGCTGCAAGGCACGCAAACCACGTTCGTCGACGCTAATCTGGAATTGAACGTCACGCCACAGATCACGTCGCGTGATCCGAAAGAAATCGGCAAGCAGATCATGATGCGCGTGCGTGCGACCCGTAACGCCGTGGGCGCCAGAAGCAACCCGGCCGGTCCCAGCATCGATCGCCGTGAAGCCAATACCCAGGTCATCGTGCGCGACGGCGAAACGATGGTGATCGGCGGCGTCTTCATTGATACGCAGAATAACAACGTGAATGGGGTGCCGTATCTCTCGCGGATACCCGTCCTTGGCTGGTTGTTCAAGAACAAGTCCGAGAGCGTTTCGAAGCAAGAACTGCTGATCTTCCTGACTCCTTCCATCATCAAGGCCTAAAGAGAAGCCGGCGGTCGTTGCAGGGGACCCGCCGGCCTGTCTCGATCGTCCCTCCCTCGCTTGAGAGTTGGCATTTCCTGTCAGCGGTTTCGATCAGGCGCCGCTCCGGCGACTGAAAGCTATTATCTTTTCATTGGGTTGTGATACCATCGGCAGGATTTACCCTCAAATGGCTCGGGGAGCTTCCACCATTCATGACACTGATGACCAGCCATCGCATTCCTGTCCAACTTGGGGAGCGCAGCTACGAGATTTTCCTGGATCCGGGCTCAAGCCGGTCGCTGGGAGGCCGCCTCCAAAGACTTGTGGAGGCCGGAAAAGTCGGCGTCGTCACGGACCGTCACGTCGCACGACACTATCTCAAACCCACGGTGGATTCGCTGAAACAGGCGGGATTTGAGCCGGTTCCCATCATCCTACCACCCGGCGAACGCACCAAGACGCTGGCAACCATCGGCAAAATTCTCGATGTGCTGGCCACTCGGAGATTCGAGCGCCGTTCCCTGATTCTCGCGCTCGGCGGCGGTGTCATCGGCGATCTCGCAGGATTTGCGGCGTCGATTTACCAGCGGGGCATCGCCTACGTGCAAGTCCCGACGACATTGGTGGCACAAGTCGATTCCAGTGTCGGAGGAAAAACAGGAGTCGATCATCGCCTTGGGAAGAACTTGATCGGTGCGTTTCATCAACCCAAGGCCGTCTTCATCGATCCTTTTATGCTGCATACCTTGCCGCGTCGAGAATGGGTGGCGGGTCTTGCGGAGGTGATCAAGTACGGCATCATCGCCGATGAAGCCTTCTTTTCGCTGTTGGAATCGTCCATGCCGGATCTGCTCAAGTTGGACGCAGAGGCGGTGATGCGGGCCGTCGCCCGCTCCTGCGAGATCAAGGCGGAGGTCGTGACGGCGGATGAACGGGAATCCGATCGCCGGCGAATCTTGAACTATGGACATACGATTGGGCATGCATTGGAATCGCTCGGCGGCTACCGTCGTTTGATTCATGGAGAAGCCGTCGGTATCGGTCTGGTGGCTGAAGCGGAACTTGCCGTCAGTCTGGGTTTCTGTAGCGAGAGCGTTTCCGCCCGCGTACGGCGGCTCGTGCAGGCGGCCGGCCTTCCGGATCAGCTTCCGCGTAACACGTCCTTTGGGGCGCTGTGGCGCGCGATGCAACACGATAAAAAGGTTGTGGACGGCGCGGTCGTCGGCGTATGGCCTGTTCGTATCGGTGAAGTTGTGATCCGTCCAGTGGCGGAACAGGCGTGCGCCGAATGGTTTCGAACGCATGGTTCAGTGGCGAAACGAGAGACGCCGAGATCGAGAAAGAGATAGTACGATGGCGAACCGACGTCCACGCTCCCTCGCGCACCTTGAACAAGCACTGAAGGAAAAGACCCGCGAGGTCGACGTACTGCATCGGATCACGGATTCGATCATCAATACGCTCGATCTGGAAGCCGTCCTCAAGCACATCGTTGAAATCGTCGTCGAAGTGACAAAGGCCGATGCCTGTTTGCTCTACCTCTTGTCCGATAGTCAGGACGAACTGATCTTGCGAGCGTCGAAAAACCCGCATCCCAAACTGATCGGACGAATCACGATCGGCATGGGCGAGGGCATCACCGGCTGGGTTGCCCAAGAGCGGACGAGAGTCGTGATTCCCAGCAATGCCAGCGATGACCCGCGCTTCAAATTCTTCCACAACCTGCCCGAAGACCGACATCAGGCCTTTGTGTCGGTCCCGATCATGGCAAAAAAGGAAGTGGTCGGGGTCATCAATGTGCAGCACAAACGCCCGAGGCGGTATCGTCCCGATGAGCTTGCCTTGCTCTCGACCATTGCCAATCAAGTCGGTGGAGCGATCGAGAACGCCCGGTTATACGAGCAAATGCGGCGCAAGGCCTTGCAGGTCGAAACGCTGTCCCAGGTGTCGGAGACGGTCGCCTCCAACCGGCTCATTGAGGATGTCTTGCAGTTGCTGGTCACGATGACGGCCCAGATGATGAATTCCAAGATCTGCTCGATCATGCTCCTCGATGAGGTGACGGGCGATCTTCGAATCGAGGCCACACAGAGTCTGAGCGAACACTATCGGCGGAAGCCAAATCTCAAAATTGGACAAAGCGTGAGCGGCCGCGCAGTGCAGGAACGGCGGCCAATCATCGTCGCCGATGTCACCAAGGAACAGGAGTACATGTATCCGGACATGGCCAAAAAAGAAGGTCTCTCCTCGTTGCTGTCCGTTCCCATGATGGTCCGTGAAAAAGCCGTCGGCGTCATCAATAGCTATACATCGGTGCCGCATGCATTTACGACCGAGGAGGTCAAGCTGCTTCAGGCCATCGCGAATCAAGCCGCCATTGCGATCGAACATACGAAGCTGCTCGAAAAGTCATTTGAAATGCAGGAAGCCCTGGCGGTCAGAAAACTGTTGGAGCGGGCCAAAGGCTATCTGATGCGGTCGAAAAAGCTCACGGAAGAAGAGGCGTTCAAGCTCATTCAGCGGCAAAGCATGGACTTGCGCAAATCGATGCGGGAGATTGCCGAAGCGGTGCTGCTCGCCGGCGAACTGGAAGAACGGGCCGACAAGCACCGGGGATGAGGATGGTCATTGTTGAGGAGCGGCGTTTTT
Source organism: Nitrospira sp. (assembly GCA_035281245.1). Taxonomy (GTDB): domain Bacteria; phylum Nitrospirota; class Nitrospiria; order Nitrospirales; family Nitrospiraceae; genus Nitrospira_C. Next base: position 44,923 of record DATEEH010000039.1, on the reverse strand, counting down.
CTGCTGTGAACGGGCGCGTTCAGCTTCCTGCTCCGCGAGCTGCTTCTTGATTTCCTGCAATTCCTTCCGCAGTGCTTCGATTTCAGAATCATGTTTGGCAGGATCGGCTTTGTCCGCGTTGGCGGATGGAGGAGGCGACGGCGCCGGGGCGGGCGGCGCCGAAGCAGGAACACCTGCGGCGGCCGGAAACCGGTCGAGCAGAGTGTAGTCGATCACCAGCGTCTTGCCCGTCGACTGCGCATCAAGATAGGTATCCGGTCGTTTTGCAGCCTCCGGAACGAAGGATAGGGTGCTGCCGGGCATCTCGGTCGTCGTCGCTGCGTCTTCCCGAGAATGATACCGGGTCAACGTGATGTAAAGTGAACGACCATAGGCATAGAGAACGGCGGTAGTCGACGACGGGCCAGTGTTGCCCGCCTGTCCAATCCTGAAGCCCACCTGTTGATCCGACGCGGCACGTCTGAGCCCTTCAGAAACGAGCGGTGCGAGATAGCCGACTTCGCTGTCTGAGAACATTCGACGGGCGTCCGGGCGTGCGGAAGGAATCTTTGGCCCCGGCTGCTGTTCGCTGATGAGGATTCCGCTCAGCAAGAGCGCGATGGTACCCGAATCAATTTTGATCGGATGTGCGGCTTGAAGGGAGCCATCCGGGATTCGTTTCAGGTAGACGGCGCCTTGAGGGGACTCATCGATCTTGACGTCGAGTTCAGGTCCGGTCGAGCAGGCAGCATACACGAGTGCAGCGGACAGATAGGCGGTGAGATAACGTCGGGCACGCATGACAACAGTTCAGAGACTAGACATTAAGGTGCTTTCGTGGCCGGTTTTCCCATATCCCGACGGATGTCCTCCATTTCCTTCCTCAGATTTTCGATCTCGACATCCTTCTTTTTCATCTCTTCTTTGATTTGTTTGATGTCCTGTTCCTTGGCGTCCGCCTCAGAGGGGCGCTTTCCGCCGGCGGGAACAGGCGTTCCGCCAACGGCGGGAAGTTGAGCCAACCGTCGATAGTCAATGGCGAAGACAGTGTCCGGCGAACTGCCGAAGAAGCCGGTCTTTCCATTGGGTGCTTTCAAGGCTTCTTTGGGCTCAAACACCAATTCCTTGTCTCCTTGACCTGTGGAGTCGGGCAGCCGCCGATTGGCCATATTGATGGTGTCCGGTGGCTCGCTCCGTTTGCGGTATTCGCTCACGGTCAGATACAGCCACTGGTCTTGGGCCAACAGGTGTCCCGATGTGGTTTCGAGCAGGCTGGAATTGGTGAGGAGAGGATCGGATGATCCCACTCCTGCCCCGCTCTTGCTCGAGTAAGAAAGCTCGGACGGATACCTGCGCACTTGGAACCCGACCTGCTGGTCAGGGGCCGCTTGCCGGAGCGCAGCCGTCAGGAGGGGGGCAAGAAATCGGATATCGTCCTCGGAGAAGGCTCGGGCCGTGGCCGATGCCTTTGCGAATGCCGTCTGGAGGGTGGTTTTCCTTTCCACGACCAGGATACCGTTCAGCGTCCGGGCGATGACTCCCTCCTCGATGGCAGCTGGGTGGGCCGCTTTCAAGCCGCGATCCGAGATACGTTCGAGATATACCGATCCCCGCGGTGCTTCGTGCACGATGGTATCCACTTCAGGGGCATGGGCACATCCGTTGAGGAGGGCAAGGCCGCCGGCAATCAGAAAAAAGCCTCGCTGCAGGAGCGTGGTTCTCTGCGGATGCGGAGGTTGGTACGAAATGAACGGCATAGTTCGGCGCGAGTGTAGCACAGGGTCTGGTCTTCAGGAAAATGCCTTGACAATAACAGAGCAGGGTCTTATAAGCGTGCCTCACGTGCCGCCCAGCGAGAAGGACAAAGGGGTCCTGATCGACGGTACGGATAATCATGAGAGGACAATGGCGTCCTTTTGGTCCAAGGTGTGGACCGGAAGGGCGTTTTTTTTTGGGTGTCATGCCCTCCGGTATGGAGTGAAACGCAGATAGTCCCAGAACGAGGAGGGAACTCATGACGAGGCAGTATGTGCGAAGCGCCGGCCACATCGTGTTCGGTGTCATTCTCATGTGCAGCGCCGTGCCTGTGTTTGGGCAGGTGAGTGCTGAAGAGGCCGCAGGGGGAGGGCAGATTATCCGCAAAGAGGAGCAGCCTCCGCCTCATCTTTGTGCGGGCTGCGTAGCGCCGATGTTTACAGAAGGAAGCAAGGGAAGTCTGAGTCCATACGGTCGTATCGAACTGGACGGTATCTATAGTACGAGAAATACCAATCCCCTGGACCCACAGCAGTTCAACGGGTATGGAACAGCGGCTGGTCGTCAAGGCAATAGCAGCAGCACTCTCAATCCCCGCTACAGCGTCTTTGGTCTTCGCGCCGACAGAACTGATGGTAAGCATACTCTCGCGGGTGTCGTCGAGGTGGACTTCTATGGGCAATCCGACAGCGGCAACAACCTGTTGCCTCGTCTGCGTCTCGCCTACATGAAGTATTCACCGAACAATGGAAAAACATCGTTTACCATCGGGCAGGACTGGAATCCGATCATGGGATTGCTCACCGACAACATCGACTTTTCGATCATGGGTTATACCGGCAATCTCTGGCAACGTATTCCGCAGATTACAGTCCGGCAGAAATTTTCGGAAAATTTCGAAGGGTTGTTGACGGTCATGCGATTTGAGCGCGGATTGTCGAATTGTTGCGGTAACACCCAGGTCAGAACCGTCGATACCGGTGGCAATGGCGGTGGGCCCGGAAGTACGAATGCCTTTAATGATCCCGTCCAGATGCCGTATTTCGCAACGAGGTTCGCGTACAACGGTACCGGCAGCTTGGCGGGGACGATGATCGCCCTCAACGGCGCGTACCGGTACTATCGTTCAGCACCGACCTCCAACGGTGTCGGATCTGGGCCGACCTTTGCCTCCTTCACGTCCGGCAGAGATATCAATTCGTATTTGGTCGGTGTCGAAGCGGTACATCAGCTGGCCAAGAAATTGCGGCTCATGTGGGAATTGGCCTATGGCCAGGCGTTGGGGAATGAATGGTTCAGGTGGAATCAGGATCTAAACTGGTTGACCGGCGCGCCTGTTCGCACGATGACGACCTGGTTTCAGTTGAGCTACGCCTATTCGAAGGACTATACGTTCTTGTTCGGGTACGGCATCGACAATCCCCTGGACCGCGATTTGAAAGGCAGCATCAACGCGTACGGGACTGCGCCGGGCTCGACAGGCTACAACTCAAGCATCCAGTATCTTTCCAATCAACGCACCTATCTCACGGCGATTCATCCGATCTGGGCGGATTTCGTCATGGGCCTGGAGTGGCAGCACTTCTGGACCAACTGGGCTCAACCGGACACCTATACCGCAAAGGCTTCTAATCAAGCCGATATGTTCACTGTTTCCGCCTGGTACAACTTTTAGCGCAGTTCGGATCGAAAGGAGCTCGACCATGCCAGATGCAGCGACTAAGTCAGATGCGACGCTAGAAACCACGGGCAATTCTGAAACCGGTTCTTCACGACGCGATTTTCTCGTACAAGGCGCCAGAGTGACGGCAGGAATCGGAGTGGCGGCGCTCCTTGGAAACCTAGGGCAGTGGGCGCTCTCCTATGCCGCCGACAAGGAGCCGATCAAGATCGGCGTGCTGCATTCGTTGAGCGGCACGATGGCGATCAGCGAAGTCTCGTTGCGCGACGTTGTTTTGATGGCGGTTGATGAGATCAATGCAAAGGGCGGCATCTTGGGCCGTCAAGTCAAGCCGGTCGTCGTGGATCCCGCGTCGAACTGGGATCTCTTCGCGGAAAAAGCCAAGCAGTTGCTGCTACAGGACAAGGTCGCCGTGGTCTTCGGGTGTTGGACCTCGGTGAGCCGGAAGTCAGTCCTGCCCGTCTTCGAGAAGAACAATGGTCTGTTGTTCTACCCGGTGCAGTACGAAGGTGAAGAATGCTCGCACAATGTGTTCTACACCGGGGCGGCCGTCAATCAACAAGCGGTGCCCGCGGTGGAATACTTGATGAGCAAGGAAGGCGGGGCCTACAAGAAGTTCTATCTGCTGGGCACCGACTATGTCTATCCGCGGACCACGAACAAGATTCTCCGCGCCATGTTGCTGGCCAAGAAGGTGCCCGAGGCCAACATCATGGAAGAGTACACGCCCTTCCACCACCAGGACTATCAGACCATCGTCGGCAAGATCAAAAAGTTCGCGGCCGGCGGCGGAGCGGCCGTCATCAGTACGATCAACGGCGACAGCAACGTGCCCTTCTACAAGGAATTCGCCAATCAGGGGCTGCGTGCCGAAGACGCTCCGATCATGGCCTTCAGCGTGGCCGAAGACGAGCTCCGCGGGATGGATACGACGGCACTGGTCGGCCACCTGGCGGCCTGGAATTATTTCCAGAGCGTCGACACGCCGCAGAACAAGAAGTTCGTGGCCGACTTCAAGGCCTACTGCAAGAAGAACAATCTTCCAGACGGTGACAAGCGGGTGACGGACGATCCGATCGAGGCGGCCTATTTCGGGGTCCATGTCTGGAAACAGGCGGTCGAGAAGGCCGGTAAAACCGATGTTGACGCCGTGCGCAAGGCCGTTTATGGTCAGAAGTTCCTTGCGCCGGGCGGAGAAATTATGATGGATACCGGCAACCATCATACGCACAAGCCGGTGCTGATCGGCGAGATCCTGAAGGACGGCCAGTTCAAGGTGGTTTCGCGCTCGAAGGGATTGGTCAAGCCTGAGCCCTGGAGCGAGTACACCAATCCTGACAAGGGTTGTGACTGGATCAGTCATCAGGGCACCTATCAGAAAAAGTAAGGGATGAGAGAAAGCGGGTCGGGGGCAGGGCAGGAGAGCCGAACTCGCCTTCCTGTATCAACGTGTCTGAATCAGAGCGGGTGACGTGCACTTTCTTCACGTCACCCGTTTGTCTTGTTCGGGAGCCGCCGCGATTGTGAAACGATGGTCTCTGGGACTGCTCCTTTTGACTGGCGTCGTATGCCTGGTCGTCAGTCAGGGGCGCGCTGCGAGCCCGTCGTCGCCGGCTGCTCCTCCTGCGCTTTCTCCCCTTGATAGAGCCCTCTCCCAGATCGCAAGCGAAGATGAAGCCGTTCGCGATGCGGCGCTGCGCCTCGTCGTCGAACAGGGGGACAGCACGATTATTCCCCGCCTCGAAGACATCCGAGCCAACGCCGACCGGTCTATTCGACAGGCCATCAAACCGGTGATGGACCTGCTCCGGAATCGGGCCAAATTGGAAAGTCCCGACGCGGACGCGCGCCGTTCGGCCGCAACGGATCTCGGCACGTTGGGAAGGCCTGTGGCCATTCCCTGGCTGGAAGCAGCCGCGGCAAAGGAACCGAACAAATGGGTACGTTACACGATGCGGGAATCTGCGGCGCTGCTGGCGCTGACCGCCGAAGACCAGGCCGCGAAGCGGGCGGCTGTAGATACTCTTGGCGATCTCGCGAGTCAGAACGCCGTTCCGGCATTGCAGGAGATCGTCACGGTTGGATCAAGCGGGGAGGCGAGTGAATCGCAGCAATCCCTGGCGAAAGCGGCCCGCGCTTCGATCGATCGCATTGAAACCTGGGCGGTCTGGTCCAACGCGATCGAAACGCTGTTCCGCGGCATCAGTCTGAGTTCGATTCTTTTGATCATGTCCGTGGGACTTGCCATTGTGTTCGGTCTGATGGGCGTGATCAACATGGCTCATGGGGAACTGATGATGGTCGGCGCCTATGCCACCTTCATCACCCAGGAGCTGTTCAAAGCCTACGTCCCGGCCACGATGTTCGATTACTACTTTGCCGTGGCAATGCCGATGGCCTTCGTGGTCGCCGCCGTGTGCGGCATGTTTCTCGAGGTGACGGTGATTCGCTTCCTGTATGGCCGGCCGCTGGAAACGATGCTGGCGACGTGGGGCATCAGCCTCGTGCTCATGCAAGCGGCGCGCGTGTACTTCGGCGATCTCACCGCCGTGACGGCGCCGGCGTGGCTCAGCGGTGGCGTGCAGGTGATGGTGGGAGTCTACCTTCCCAACAACCGGCTGTTCATCATCCTGCTGTCGGCGATCTGCGTGGTGACGATTTATGCCATCTTGTTTCGATCCGGGCTTGGTCTGCGAGTCCGCGCCGTCACCCAAAACCGAAACATGAGTGCTTGTCTCGGGATTCCGACCAGGAAGGTTGACGCATACACCTTTGCCTTTGGCTCCGGCCTGGCCGGCATTGCGGGCTGGGCCTTGACGTTGATCGGCAATGTCGAGCCGGGGCTTGGCCAAAATTACATCGTCGATTCATTCATGGTGGTCGTCACGGGTGGCGTGGGAAAACTGGCCGGAACCATTGTGGCATCATTGGGGATCGGAGGCCTGAACAAGCTACTCGAGCCGAGCCTGGGCGCCGTGTATGGAAAGGTCTGTATCCTGGTGCTGGTGATTCTCTTTCTTCAATGGCGGCCGTCGGGATTGTTTGCCATTAAGGGCCGCCATGCCGACTCCTAGGCGGAACTAAGTCCTATGTCTGACCAGGAACCACTGCAGCAGCACCACACTCGAGACCTTGGTCTTGCCTTCTGGCTGACTGGCTTTGTGCTGCTGATCCTCATGCCCCTGCTGAACGTGCTCCCGGCCGAAGATTCTTGGCTTCATCTCTCGGATTTTTCGCTCAACCGGTTCGGCAAATTCCTGGCGTTTGCCATCTTGGCGCTGGGGCTGGACCTGATTTGGGGATACACGGGGGTGCTCAGCCTTGGTCAGGGCGTATTTTTTGGTCTGGGGGCCTACTGTATGGGCATGCACCTGATGTTGACGATCGGGAAGGAAAGCGTCTACGGCAGTGATCTCCCGGACTTCATGGTCTGGAACCAGGTGAAGGAGCTGCCCCTGTTTTGGAAGCCCTTCTATAGTTTCCCCGTCGCCGTCCTGGGCGCCATCCTGGTGCCGACCGCCTTTGCGCTCGTGTTCGGGTTTTTGGCGTTTCGCAGTCGGATCAAAGGCGTCTATTTTGCGATCATCACGCAGGCCCTGGCGCTGGTGGCCTGGCTGGTCTTCAACCGCAACGAGACCAACCTCGGAGGGACCAATGGCCTGACCGATTTCAAACAACTGCTTGGATTCAGGTTGTCGGATGCGGGAACTCAACGGGCGCTGTATGTGATGACCGTTCTCTGCCTGGGCGGCGCCTATTTCTTGTGCCGGTGGATTACGCGTTCTCGGGCAGGACGCGTGCTGATCGCCGTACGGGATAGCGAACCGCGCGTCGTATTTTCCGGGTATACACCGGCCAACTACAAGCTGTTCGTGTTCGTGGTCGCCGCCGCACTGGCTGGCCTCGCGGGAATGCTCTATGTGCCGCAAGTCGGGATTATTACGCCGGCACAGATCGGCGTCCTGCCCTCGTTGGAAATGGTCATTTGGGTGGCTGTGGGAGGTCGCGGGACGCTGGCAGGAGCAGTGCTGGGGGCGGTCAGTGTGAACTTTGGCCGCAGTGTACTGACGAACTATTTCCCCGAGCTCTGGCCGTTCATCCTGGGAGGACTGTTCGTGGTGGTCGTCCTGCTCTTTCCCGACGGACTGGTCGGAATCATGCGTCAGGTCAGGGAGCGGATTGGACAGTTCAAAGCCAAAGCCACTGCACTGCCGGAACAGGAACTGGGATGAACGAGCGCGGGTCGATCATTTATCTCGAAGGTGTGGTCGTTGACTACGACGGCTTCAAGGCGCTGAACAACCTCAACTTCATCGTCAATTACAACGAGCTGCGCGTGGTGATCGGGCCCAACGGAGCGGGCAAGACCACACTGCTCGACGTCATCTGTGGGAAGACCAAACCGGTCGCAGGGCGCGTGATTTTTGGCAAAGACCAGGAATTGATCGGCAAGCGCGAGGATGAAATCGTCAAGCTCGGCATCGGGCGCAAATTTCAGGCCCCTTCGATCTATGCCAACCTGACGGTCTGGGAAAATCTCGATCTGTCGCTCAAGCGGCCCAGCAAAGGCGTCTATTCGACGTTGGTCGGCGCCTCGACCGCGGACGAACGGCGGACGATCGAGGAAACGCTGGCGACGATCGGGCTACAGGATTATGCCCATGTGAGAGCGGGATCGCTGTCGCACGGGCAGAAGCAATGGCTCGAAATCGGCATGGTCATCTTGCAGGATCCTTCACTGCTGTTGGTCGATGAGCCGGTGGCCGGAATGACGGACAAAGAAACCGAGCAGACGGGCCGGCTGCTGCAATCGTTGGCCGAGAAGCATGCTATCGTGGTGATTGAGCACGATATGGAGTTCGTACGGCAGATTGCGCGCATCGTGACCGTGCTACATGAGGGCACCGTGATCTGTGAGGGCACCGTCGAGAAGGTCCAATCCGATGAGCGGGTGCGTGAAATTTATCTGGGCCGCCAGAAAGTCCACGGGTAGGGACCCTCGGCGGTAGGAATCCGCGATGCTCGAACTGAAAAAGATCAACGCGTATTACGGTGAAAGTCACATTCTGCGGGATGTGTCCTTTACCATCTCGCCCGGCGAGGTGGTCTGTTTGATGGGCCGAAATGGCGTGGGAAAAACGACGACGCTAAAAGTCATTACCGGGCTGCTGCCGGCGCGCTCTGGGGACATGCTCTTTGATGGAAGCAGTATTACGAAGCTCACCACCGATCGCCGGGCAAAGCGCGGGCTGGCCATTGTCCCGCAAGGGCGCGAGATCATTCCCCACCTGACCGTGCGTGAAAATTTGCAGTTGGGATTTTGGGCGAGGTCTGATTCCGCCAATGGGGCGACGGAGAAGATGGCCTTCGACGAAGTCTACCAGTTGTTTCCCAAACTGACCCAGATCCTGCACCGCCCCGGCGGCGTACTCAGCGGCGGAGAGCAGCAGCAGTTGGCCATCGGGCGGGCGTTGTTGTCAAATCCCAAGCTGCTCCTGTTGGACGAGCCCACTGAAGGCATCCAGCCCTCGATCATCGATCAGATCGAAGATGTCATCATCGGCTTCAAGCGATCACGGCGGTTTGCCATTCTCCTGGTCGAACAGGGACTCCATTTTGCCGCGAGATTGGCCGAGAAGTATGTGGTGATGGCCAAAGGGGCGGTGGTGGCGGCGGGCAAGAGTGATGAGTTGAGCGCTGAGATGGTAAGGCAGCACTTGACGGTGTGAAAAAGCGGGGGGTCCTGTCACTGATCAGCCCGTCCGTGCTCGCACCCCGCCTGGTGTGTGGCCCCGCTGCGCGCGCTTGGTGAAGGCCGCGTCCCGGGGAAATCGATTGCAAAGCAATCGGTGGGTCGGGCGGGTGGAAATGATCGGCTGGGTGGGCGGGTGAGAAAACCGCCCAGATTAGTGCCACCCGCCGCCTGACTCCTGCTGCGAGTGGGGAAGACATCACCTTGCCCGCCTTTTGTGAGATGTAAAAGGAGTGTGGAGCAACAAGTGGTGTGTTGCCGATGTTATGCCTGCCTTTGAGGTAACAAATCTGGTTGTGAGGATTTTTCTCCTTCTATTAATTGCCATCAGCTGCCTGCCTTCAGCTGCCTCAGCCTGGGGCGATCTCGGACACATGATGGTGGCCGCAGTCGCTTATGACCGGCTGGCACCGGAAGTCCGGCAGAATGTCACCGCATTGCTCAAGCTGAACCCGCGATATGCCGCATGGGTGGCCGATTTCCCTGAGGATGAAAAGCCGAGAGCCGCATTTCTCCGCGCCGCTCGGTGGGCGGATGACATCAAAGCCGATCCGGCATACGAGGCGGATGGGATGCAAAACGGAAACCGTCCCTCAGGGCGGAAGGCGGCTCGAAACGTCGGCTACGCTGATAAACTCATGCACAAGTATTGGCATTTCATCGATGTGCCATTCTCGCCGGACCACACGGCGCTCGTTGATCCGGAGACGCCGAATGCGCGGACGCAGATTGCGTTGTTTCGCAGCACATTGAAATCCGCGAAGAGTTCCGATCCACTCAAGTCCTATGACCTGGTGTGGCTCATCCATCTGGTGGCCGATGTCCATCAACCTTTGCACGCGATTTCCCGCTTTGACGCGGCACATCCCGAAGGGGATGCCGGAGGCAACGGCGTGCTTGTGTGTCGTCCTTCCTGTCAGACGCAAGAAAGACTCCATGCCTTCTGGGATCATATCCTTGGAGTGAGTACCGATTACGCCACCGCCATCGACAACGCCGGCCAACTGCCGCCGGCCGACCCCGCGCTTGCCTCCATCGATGATGAAGATGTGTGGATCCAAGAAAGTTTCGAGGCGGCTCAAACGCATGTGTATGTCTCGCCCATCGAAGTGGGTGATGGTCCTTACGAAGTGACCGACGACTATATTTCAGCAGCGCGGGAGTTGGCGGCGCAGCGCATCGCGCTCGCCGGGGCTCGCCTGGCCAACTTGCTCAATGACGCGCTGCGATAAGCGTGCCCCTCCACCAACCGATTTGTTGCCGCCCTCGTGTGAATAGGTTAAGAGAGGGGCATGTGGTATTGCAGCCATGTCTCCAGTCGTTTCTGCCTCGTCCTCTTCGTTCTCGCCATTGGTCTTGCTGACGCAAGGGGAGAAGAGCCCTCAGGTCCCGTCGCCACAAAGCTCGAACATGCCGCGCTTCGGTTAAAGGAAGCGGAGCAGACGGTTGAGAAGCGGCGATTGTCGGAACACCTGAGGTTGCAGTGGTATGGCTACCTGGAAGGCTCGTACACGCAGAATTTCAATAATCCGTCGAACCGGATCAATCAGCTCCGGATCTTCGATGTCAACTCCAACCAATTCCGGCCAAACCTGGCTCAACTCGTATTGGAGCGGGAAGCAAAGACCGAGGGAGCCGGTTGGGATCGAGTCGGCTTCCATGTAAAGTTCAATGCCGGACGTGATTCCGGATTCATCGGTGGCACGAGTATCAGTCAGTGGGCCGATTTCCAAGAGTATTATGTCCAATATATCGCTCCCGTCGGTCACGGACTGAATCTGCAGGCCGGCCAGATCAACAGCCTGGTCGGCTATGAAGTGGTGGAGAGCCCGCGCAACGCCAACTATTCCCGCTCCTGGTTGTTCGGATTGGGTCAGCCGTTTACGACTCGCGGCGTCCGCGCCTCTTACGAGTTCAACAAGCAGGTGTCGTTGTCCGTCGGGGCGATCGCCTATATTAACTCAGCCCGTGCAGATACCAATTTCGATCCGCTGGTCGAATATGCCCTGGCTCTCTCACCGACCGACAAGGTGAAACTGACTCTCTATGGAGTGGCTGGTCCGAGAGACGGGCCTTCCGGCACGACGGGAGGGACCATGTTCCTGACAGGAGGATTTCTCAGTCTCCACCTGAGCGACCGCACGTCGGCGGTCATTGAGTCCTACTACGCCAATCAATCTCATAGCAGCCTGATCAGCGCAGGAGGAAACGCACGTTGGGATGGGGTGGCCGCATATCTCATCCATGACCTCACCGAGCAGTGGGGGCTCCGCCTGCGGGCGGAAATCTTTGAAGATGCCGGAGGCTTTGTGGCTTGTCAGGGCACCACAGCCTATCAACCGCGAGCCAATGTCTGTTTCGGCGCCACCTCTGAAGTCCAATCCGTCCCTATCGCACAGACCTTGTGGGAGGTGACCGGCACGGTGCAATACAAGCCGTTTGCATCGCTGATGACGCGTCTCGAATACCGCTACGACAAGTCCAATCAGAACGTCTTTCAACTCGGTAACCGCGCGACCAGCTATCAGCCCACGCTTTCCCTCGATGTGATCTATCTGTTTTGACCGGCACGATGACGTGCAAGGTTCTCTTCGGGCGTCGTCGCCTCAGCCGGCGCGACGGGAATCAGTGAGGGGAAACCTCCCTTCGCCAGCAGCATCAGCCACGTGACGAAGACAAATGCTGAGGTGAGGACCGGCATGCCCGTCGGTTCCAAGAACACGCCGAGCGATGCCCAGACGCGGGCGGTGACCAGCACCCCGATGACGGTGTAGAGGAAGGCGGGGAAGGTCAGGACATAAAACATCCCGCCCAGTGCCATGGCCGTCAGGGCCGCGTTGTAACCGAAGAGTCCGTCGCGGATGGCCTCGTCGTGGGCTCCGTACAACACCGCGCCGGCAACCGCGAGGGTCGACCCCATCAGCGCCATTAATGCGCCGATACGCGTGTTGATGGCAATGCCGATCAGGATCAGAATTCCGGTCACCCAGTTGTCCTGGAAGAAAATCTCTGCGATGCCCATCGTGATTCCGTGAAACCACGTGAGCCACGTATACGCCGGTTTTGGGCCGGTGAAATCGGCCGGCGACGTCGGCTTGACGGCATTCGACACATCAATCGTCGAGAACTGCAAGAGCGCGCCCAGAAAAAACCACGTGGCCAGTACGAAAGGCATGGTGAAACCCGGCACCTTGTGCGGACCGAGCATGGCGCCGAATGCCGGCACGATCACGGTGGTAAAGGCCGCACAGAGCACGATATAGAGCCAGAGATAAAGATTCGGCAGGTTGCCGGTGGTGAAGTTCGGACTGGTATAGGCCACGAGGGCAATCGCAATCAGGGCGCCGTTGAAGCCAAAGAGACCGTTCTTGATCAGGCCCTTGTCGGCGTTGAACAGTAAGGCCGTGGCCGTGCTGATGATCGTGCCGAACAAGCAGGCGATCCCATAGATCCACGAATTATAAAAAATGGCCGCGAGAATCACCGCCCCGGAGCGCGGGTTGTTTTGAAAGACGACCTGGGCGATTCCTCGTAGCACCCAATCCACGAACTCGAATACAGGGTGGTGCCGGAACCATGCTGGATGCTCGATGCGCGCCATGCAGGCCTCCTTGGGATCGGTCTCCGAGCGCAGCTTGACAGGCGGCGAAATCGTAGACTAGCATCCGGCTTCCCGCAAGCGTTTTTGGCCGCTACCTAGGTGAAAATCGTCGTTTTCATCGTGCGAGAGGTTCTATGCACTTGACGCCACGAGAACAAGAAAAATTGCTGATCTATACGGCGGGCCGGCTTGCTGCCGACCGCATGAAGCGCGGCCTCAAGCTCAATCATCCCGAAGCCGTCGCCTACCTGACCGCGGCAGTGCTTGAAGGTATCCGGGACGGAAAGACGGTGTCCGAGTTGATGACCTACGGCACCACCTTGCTGTCGCACAAGGACGTCATGCCGGGCGTGCCGGAAATGATCCATGAAATCATGGTGGAAGGGACGTTTCCCGACGGTACCAAGCTCGTCACCGTCCACAATCCCATTCGATAGCCGTTTCATTGCATTGCGTGCCTGAGGGAGGTGCCAATGGCCAAAGCGCAGAAGCGAACCGTCGGGAAGACTACGAAGAAAACGGGAAGCTCCCTAGCGGCAACGATCAGGACGGAGCAGTCGAAACCCATCATCCCCGGACAAATTCTCTTTGCCGACGGCGACATCGATGCCTTGACGAATCGACCCACAAAGGAACTGTCAGTGAAGAACAGTGCCGACCGCCCGATCCAGGTGGGATCGCACTGCCATTTCTTCGAAGTGAACCGCGGACTCGTCTTCGACCGCGAACAAGCCTTCGGCTTTCGGCTGGCCATTCCTGCGGGCACGGCGGCGCGTTTCGAGCCGGGCGAAGAGAAACGTGTGACATTGGTCGGGCTGGCCGGAGAACGGACGGTGCACGGCATCAACGGCCTGACGAATGGTGCCCTGGACGATGCGCAAACCAAGGGGCAGGCGCTTGCGCGCGCGGCCGAACAGGGCTTCATCCGGAAAGGAGGGGGCCGTTGAAGATTCCACGCAAGCAGTATGCGGATCTTTTTGGCCCCACGACAGGCGATCGTGTGCGGCTGGCGGATACGGACTTGCTCATCGAAATCGAAAAGGACTTCACGTCCTACGGCGATGAGGCCGTCTTCGGTGGAGGCAAAGTGCTCCGTGACGGCATGGGACAGTCAGCCCGTGCGACCAATGCCGGCGGCGCGCTCGACACGGTCATCACCAATGCTCTCATCCTTGATTACTGGGGCATCGTCAAGGCCGACATCGGCATCAAGGACGGACGCATTGTCGGCATCGGCAAGGCCGGCAACCCCGATACGATGCCGAACGTGTCGCCGGGGATGGCATGCGGCGCCGGCACTGAAGCGATCTCGGCTGAAGGCTGCATCGTCACCGCCGGCGGCGTTGAGACGCACATCCACTTCATTTGTGCTCAGCAATGTTGGGAAGCGCTGTCGGCCGGCATCACGACGATGATCGGAGGCGGGACGGGACCGGCCACGGGCACGAATGCCACGACCTGCACACCCGGCCCCTGGAATATCCATCGCATGCTGGAAGCTGCCGAGGCGATACCGATGAACCTTGGATTTCTTGGGAAAGGAAACGCTTCGCAGCCGGAACCCTTGAACGAACAAATTGTGGCGGGCGCCATCGGACTAAAGCTCCACGAAGACTGGGGCACGACGCCGACTGCGATTGACACCTGCTTAACCGTTGCAGATCGCCATGATGTGCAGGTGGCCATTCATTCGGACACGTTGAATGAAGCGGGTTTCGTGGAGGATACCATCAAATCCTTCAAAGGACGGACGATCCACTCCTTCCACACGGAAGGTGCCGGCGGTGGTCATGCGCCGGATATCATCAAGGTCTGCGGCGAGCCGAACGTCTTGCCTTCCTCCACCAATCCCACGATGCCGTTTACCGTCAACACGATGGACGAACATTTGGACATGCTGATGGTTTGCCATCACTTGAATAAGCGCGTGCCAGAGGACGTTGCCTTTGCCGAGTCGCGGATCAGACGAGAAACCATTGCCGCAGAGGACATCCTGCATGACATGGGAGCCATCAGCATGATGTCCTCCGATTCGCAAGCGATGGGCAGGATCGGAGAAGTCATCATCCGGACCTGGCAGACGGCTCATAAAATGAAGGTGCAACGCGGCCATCTCACGGAGCGCGGGATCCAATCCGGCAGGGGGCAGAACGATAATTTTCGTGCGAAGCGCTATGTCGCGAAATATACGATCAACCCGGCGCTGACTCATGGCGTCGCGCATGAAGTCGGCTCCGTCGAGGTGGGGAAGATCGCGGATCTCGTCATCTGGAAGCCCGCCTTCTTCGGCGTCAAGCCGGAAATGGTCTTGAAGAGCGGGTTTATCGCGCAGGCGCAGATGGGCGATCCCAACGCGTCGATTCCGACGCCGGAACCGATCATCAGCCGGCCGATGTTCGGCGCGTTTGGACGGGCGGTCGCCAGTACCAGCCTGACCTTTGTTTCGAACGCAGCTCTCGAGCGAGAGATTCCTAAGAAACTTAAGCTTGAACGGCGCGTCGTCGCGGTGAACAACTGCCGCTCCATCAAGAAGCGCGACCTGAAACTCAACGATGCGTTGCCCAAGATCGAGGTCGATCCCGAAACCTACGTGGTCACTGCCGATGGCGTGACGCTCACGTGTGAGCCGATCATCGTGCAACCGATGGCCCAACGATATTTCCTTTTCTAGGCTGATGAAAAAGGTCCGTCTCACCCGCCCAGCCTTGGCGCGCCGAGACGCGTCTTTTCCCAAGCTTCGTCCTCGGTCGCTCGTACCATGAACACGTTGTCACTCATCCAAGGACTCCGCTTCGTCGATAGCTTCTTCCCGTCAGGGGGGTTTGCGTTTTCGTTCGGATTGGAAGCGTCCGTCAAGGACGGAGCGGTTCGCGATGGGAGAGAGTTCGCGCACTATGTCGAGGACCTGCTTGTGAACGGCATCGGGAAGCGCGAGGCGGTTGCCGTCGCAGTGGCGCATCAGGCGGCAAGGAGCGGCCGGCTGGCTCAGGCACTGGCTGTGGACCATGCTCTGGAAGCGTTGAAGTTCGGCCGTGATTCTCGACAGGCCAGCCGGCAAATGGGACGGCAGGTGATCAGGGCGGCAGCCGAACAGCTTCACGACAATCGGCTGTTGCTCGACTATCGCGCCGCCGTGAACGAAGGACGAACGTCTGGTCATGTGGCTGTGGCGGTGGGGCTGACACTGGCTGCGTGCGGATGGTCCAGACGCGATACGATTGCGGCCTTTCTGTACCAAACCGCCCAAGGGCTGGTCTCGGCGGCGATGAAGCTGCTGCCGGTGGGCCAACATCAAGGGCAGCACCTCTTGTCGGAATGGAGTCCGCTGATTACGCAATTGAGTCATCGCATCAAGCCGCAGGCTGGCCTGGCATCGTGGTCTCCTATTCAGGACATCTATGCCATGCGGCACGCTCGGTTGGAATCGCGGCTTTTTCGATCGTAGAAACTTGCCGATGGCGTATGGCTTATGGCACGAACGAGGAAAGGCAATACTATTTTTTCCTGTCGTCCATGCTATTCGCCATTCGCTATAAGCCATAAGCTCTCTACTTTCTATGCATCGAGCCGATGAGCATCATTGTGGAACGGGTCGGGTCACCGCGGCTCGTTCGAGGCACGTCCCGGTCATCGGGATTGGCGGGCCGGTCGGCTCCGGCAAAACCGCATTGGTCGAAGCGCTCTGCCGAAAGCTGCGAGATCGCTACAGCCTGGCCGTCGTGACCAATGACATCTTCACCAAGGAGGACGCAGAGTTCCTGACAAGACGAGGGGCCTTGCCGCAGGACCGCATTCTTGGCGTCGAGACCGGTGGCTGCCCCCACACGGCGATACGAGAAGATGCCTCTCACAATCAGGAAGCGCTCGATGAATTGTTGCGGAGACACCCGGATGTCGATCTCATGTTCGTGGAAAGCGGCGGAGACAATCTGGCTGCCACATTCAGCCCTGAGCTGGTCGACTACACCATTTATGTGATTGATGTCGCGGAAGGGGACAAAATTCCCCGCAAGGGTGGCCCCGGCATTACGAGGTCGGATCTGCTGGTGATCAATAAGATCGATCTGGCTCCGTACGTCGGCGCGGATCTTTCTGTCATGGACCGGGACAGCAGGCGCATGCGCGGCGACCGCCCCTTTCTGTTCACCAACCTCCGGTCGGGCGAGGGACTGGACCTCGTGGTGCGGTGGGTTGAATCTCACATTCATCAACATGCGCAGCACCGGTAGGAGCGCCGTCACACCGCTCGTGATCCCTCCCTCGGTGCGCCGCACTGCTCGAACCGCGACGATCGGCCGTGTCGGAAGACTTGCCTTGGAATATCTGCGTCAAGGCGACCGGACCGTGTTCGGGCGCACCAAGTGCGAGACGCCGTGGCATCTCTTGCCGCCGATTTATCTCGATGACTCGGGCAGCGCCTACACCCTCTTGGTGAATCCGTCGGGTGGTCTGGTGGGCGGGGATCAGCTCTCGATCGATGTTTCCCTCGGACCACAGGCGCACGTGTTGATTTCCACGCCGTCCGCCAATCGCGTCTATCGATCCCTGAAACAAGACGCCGTTCAAGAGGTCAGGATCGAAGTGGGGGAGGAAGGGATCCTCGAGTGGATGCCGGAGCATACGATCCCTTTCGCCGGTTCACGTTTCCGGCAACGCATCCATGCCACGTTGGGTGCCGGCGCCGCTCTGGTGCTCTGGGATGCGATTGCTTCGGGACGGATCGCTCATGGCGAGCGCTGGCGCTTCGCCTCACTCGAGAATGACATTCGAATTCGCATACCGTCGGGGGCGGTCGTGCGTGAGCATTACACGCTGAACCCTGCAGAGGCACCGGCCGGCATCGGGGTGGTCGCGGATTGGGATTATGTCGGATCTCTCTTTGTGGTCGGGGATGCCGTCTTGTCGACCCATTGGGCATCCCTTGAAGCTGCGCTGTGGGAGGTACTTGAAAAGTGGCGTGATCAGGACCTTCTCGGCGGGGTCTCTCAGCCGTCGGTTCCTGGTGTAGTGGTCAAACTGGTCGCCAAGTCGGCGCCGGTCATGACTCAAGTGCTGACGGAACTGTGGGCGGCAGTCCGTAGCATCCTATGGCGGATGCCGGCAACGATTCTCAGGAAATATTAGATCCAGCGTGTTTGACACCTTACGGATCCGGGTGCTATTCTCCCGCACGCTCGGAGACAATGGAGTCTCCAGATCACACTGAAACTTTTCACGGACAATGACGTCCTCGGTCCTAGCTAGGACCAGAGGGCGTTTTTTTTTACCTATGCGCACCTTTCGCATTGCCATGGTTCAGATGAACCCCACGGTGGGGGATTTGGACGGCAACGTGCGACGAATTACGGGTTGGCTCAAGGAAGCGAAGAAGGCCAGGCCGGATCTCGTGGTGTTTCCGGAGTTGGCGATTACGGGTTATCCGCCCGAAGATCTGTTGTTGAAGCCGCAGTTCGTGTCCGACAACCGTCGTGCATTGAATCAGATCATTCGCGCCTCGCGTGACGTCGCGGCCGTGGTCGGTTACGTCGGCCAGGGTTCTCCCATGGATCCGCATGAAGGCGCCTCAGTGCTTCCGGCCGGACGTCACCACCTCTATAACGCTGCAGCGGTGATCGCCGACCGGCGCCTGGCGCTGACGTATGCGAAATGGTACTTGCCGAATTACGGTGTCTTTGATGAAAACCGGTATTTCCATCCGGGACGCCGACTTCCGCTGGTCACCGTGAAGGGTACGGTTGTGGGCGTCAACATCTGTGAGGATATCTGGCTGCCGGAAGGTCCCACTCGGGACCAGGCAAACGCCGGCGCAGAGGTCATCGTCAACATCAATGCCTCTCCGTTTCATGTCGGCAAAAGCCGGTCACGCGAGCAGATGCTGGCGACGCGTGCGCGGGACAATCGCGTGATTCTGACTTACACCAATACCGTCGGCGGGCAGGATGAATTGGTCTTCGACGGCAACAGTGTCGTCCTGGATCACACCGGAGAGGTCATTGCCCATGCCAAAGGGTTTGTGGAGGATCTCCTGGTCGTCGATCTCAATGTCGAGGCGGTGGCCAGAGCCCGCGCCTCGGAGGGGCGAAAGCCGGGCTTGAGCAGGAAATCGGGCCCTGCCATCGATCGGGTCGTGCTGAGAGGGCGGGCAGCAGGGAAGCGAACCCGCATGACTGCCTCGATGGAAATGTTGGCCGACCCATTGGATGAAGTGTATCGTGCACTGACACTGGGGGTCCGGGATTATGTGACGAAGAATGGGTTCAGGCAGGTGCTGATCGGATTGAGCGGCGGCATCGATTCCGCCTTGACCGCTGTGATCGCCGTGGACGCACTTGGCGCGGACAATGTGCTCGGGGTCTTCATGCCGTCGCCGTATACGTCACGGGAAAGCCGTGAGGACACGCAGGAGCTGGTCCGCCGCCTGCGAATCCCATTGAAGACGCTGCCCATCACGCCTCCCTTCAAGGCCTATCTTCAGACCCTGAAGCCTGCTTTCGCCGGGAGGAACGTCGACACCACGGAAGAGAACCTTCAAGCCCGTATTCGCGGCAATCTCTTAATGGCGTTGTCGAATAAATTCGGCCATCTCGTGCTCACCACCGGCAACAAGAGTGAAATGAGCGTGGGCTATGCCACACTCTATGGGGACATGGCCGGCGGCTTCGCCGTCATCAAGGACGTCCCCAAAACCATGGTCTATGAATTGGCTCAGCGACGTAATCGCGTGAGCGCGCTGATCCCGAAGCGGATCCTCGATCGTGCACCGACCGCCGAACTGCGGCCCGATCAAAAAGACGAGGACAGCCTGCCGCCTTATCCGGTGTTGGATCCGATCTTGAAAGCGTATGTGGAAGAGGATCGATCGGTGGAGGAAATGGTGGAGATGGGGTTCGATCGAAAGACCGTATTGCGCGTGGTGGGACTGGTGGATCGCAGCGAATATAAGCGTCGTCAGGCGCCGGTCGGGATCAAGATTACTCATCGTGGCTTGGGCAAAGACCGCCGCATGCCGATCACCAACAAGTATCGCGGCCTATAATAATGGACTACGAAGAACGTTGGTCAGGACGCTCAAAAAGGCCGTCGTCTCACCCACCCAGCCCCGACGCGCCGAGACGCGTCGTTTCCGCGAGGCGGCCGCAGCGAGCGAAGAGGCGAAGCGGTACAAACCAAGCTTCGCTTGAACCGCTCGCTTCGGTCACACGCGAGCGGATAGGTCTTTTGCCTTCAGTGAGGTTTACCGTTGAGCCTCTAAGCGCGGCGAGAACGTAGCTGCCGGAGTCGTGCGCGTCCCGGCGCGCCGGGGCTGGGTGGGTGAGAATAGGCTTTTCAGCGTCCTGTTACGAGAGGAGACAGTATGCGTGATAGCCGTCGACTGTGGGGAATCGCGGCCTTTTGTGTGGTGTGGGCGTCGCCGGCTTGGGCCGGCCAGACGGGGGAGCCCATGATCGACAGTGGCGACGTGGCCTGGATCTTGGCGGCGTCGGCGTTGGTCGTCGGCATGATCGTTCCCGGCCTGGCGTTCTATTATGGCGGGCTGGTTCGCAGCAAGAATGTGATCAGCACGATGGTGCAGGCGTTTGCGATTCTCTGCGTGGTAAGCGCCGTATGGCTCCTGTGCGGCTTCACGCTCTCCTTCGGCCCCGATCGAGGAGGCGTGATCGGGGGATTGGATTGGGCGCTGCTCGCGAACATCGGATCAGCCCCGCATCCGGTGTATGCCCCGGCCGTTCCGCTCGAGGCGTTCATGCTCTTTCAGTTGCTGTTTGCCGCCTTTACCCCCGCCCTCATCGCAGGCGCCTTCGCCGAACGCATCAAGTTCGGGGCGCTGCTCCTGTTCGCCGGGTTATGGTCGATGTTCGTGTACACGCCCATCGCCCATTGGATGTGGGGGAACGGTTGGCTGGCTAAGATGGGCGCGATGGATTTCGCGGGAGGCGCGGTGGTTCACATCACTGCGGGGTTCAGCGCGATGGCGTGCGCGATGGTCGTGGGAAAACGCCGTGGCTGGCGCACGGATTATATGGCGCCGCATAATCTGCCGTTTGTCCTGTTGGGCGCAGGGTTGTTGTGGCTCGGTTGGTTCGGTTTCAACGGGGGTAGCGCGCGCGGTGCAAACGCCGTCGCCGTCAGCGCCGTGACTGTGACACACTTCACCGCCGTCTCGGCCGCACTGGCCTGGATGGTGGCTGAGTGGAAGCATCGGGGAAAACCGACAGTGCTTGGCATCGCAAGCGGGGCTGTCGCAGGTCTCGCGACCTCGACGGCCGGAGCGGGTTTCATCACCCCGTTGTCGGCGGTGTTGCTGGGAATCGCTGCCGGGTTTTGCTCGTATATGGCAATTGTTTGGAAGGGGAAGATCGGCTATGATGACACGCTCGACGTGATGGGAACGCACGGCGTCGGCGGCATGCTGGGCATGCTGGGAGTCGGATTGTTCGCGGCGCACGGGCATCTGGCGATGCAACTCTCTGCCGTGGTGGCCACCGCCGCGTTTTCTTTTCTCGGCAGCTACGCGATCTTGAAACTGGTTGATGGAGCGGTAGGCTTGCGCGTCAGTCAGGAAGAAGAATCAACGGGCCTGGATCTTACCCAACACAATGAGCGAGCCTATTCATGATCCTGCAACTTTCATCCGACTGCGTCTTCAACTCGTCCCTGTCGGGCCTGACGCCAATTCCTTCTAGGGGGCACCAATGAAGCTGGTCGAAGCGATCATCAAGCCGTTCAAACTCGATGAAGTGAAGGATGCCCTTCTGGAGATCGGCGTGCAAGGCATGACGGTGACCGAGGTCAAGGGGTTCGGCCGTCAAAAGGGACACAAGGAAACGTATCGGGGGCAGGAATATACGATCGAGTTCGTCCCGAAGGTCAAAATCGAAGTGGCTGTCCAGGACGGACAAGTCTCGCGCGTGCTGGAAACGATTTCCCGGGCCGCCAAGACCGGCAGCATCGGGGACGGCAAGATTTTCGTACGCGATCTGAGCGCGGCAGTCCGGATCCGTACGGGCGAGACCGGGGAAACCGCCTTGTAGTACCGACCATGGAACTCGAATCTTCTTCCTCTTCCCTGCCACAGGCAGCCAGTATCTTGCAGGTGCTCGATGAGCATCGTGCCCTCGTGGCGCGTCGCGTGATGGCCGGCGCCTCCGGTGCGGAAACGCTTGCCGCCATGACCGAATTTGTCGACGGTCTCATCATCGGCCGATATCGCGAGGCGATGAGGCAGGGCGGTGACGAGATGACGACGGTGGCCATGCAGCAGTGCTGTTTGATGGCACTAGGCGGCTACGGCCGTCGTGAATTGGCTCCGCAATCGGACATCGATCTGATGTTTCTCTATCAGGCAGGGTCCGAAAGCGCCGTGGAGTCTCTCGTGCGCGCGGTGTTGCATCCGTTGTGGGACTGTGGATTTCAGGTGGGCCACAGCGTTCGCACCATTGCCGACAGTATCGAGTTGGCGGAAACCGACGCCACGGTGAAAACTTCCATGATGGAGGCGCGCTTCCTTGCCGGAAGTGCCGATCTGTTTCAGGAGTTCCACCGGAAATATTTCCGCAAGGTGGTGTCCCGCAACACCGACCTGTATCTCGATCAGAAGCTCGAAGAACGGCGCCGGGAGTACCAGAAATTCGGCGAAACGGTGTATCTCCTCGAGCCGAACGTCAAGAAAAGCAAGGGCGGTCTCCGTGATCTTCACTTGTTGCAATGGGCGGGGATGGCGCGTTTCCACGCGCCGACCATCCGTGAACTGTCTGACCGCGGGGTCCTGTCTCGAGCCGATTCCCTCGCGCTGACGGAGGCCCGGGAATTCTTGTGGCGGGTGCGGGCGCTGCTGCATGTGCACGCGGGAGCCCCCCAGGAGATCCTCACGTTCGACGAGCAAGTGTGGCTCGCCCAGCACTTTGGCTATCACGATCAACCGCATTTGCTCGCGGTCGAGCAATTCATGCAGCAGTATTACCAGCACACGATGGGATTGCATGAGCGGTGCATGCGGTTTGTGGAACGCTGTCGCAGCGTCCCATTCTGGCACCGGCTTACGCGCTTTTTGCCCGCTCCCCGGGTCGACGAGTACTTTGTGGTGCGCGGGACGTTGCTGTCGGTCGCGGACGAACATCGCAACAAAGTGCTGGACAGTCCCGCGCTGCTCTTGCGGCTTTTTGATCTTGCGCGGGCGAGTCATCTGACGATCGTGCCGCCGCTGATCGAAGACATTCACCGTCACATTGATCAAGTGCCGGCCGAAGCGTATCGAACCCCGGAAGTCAGCAACGGTTTTCTCAGGATCCTTGCAGGACCGCGCACGACCGCCACGCTTGAAGCCATGCATCGCGCGCATTTGCTCGAGAAACTCGTGCCGGCCATGGGCACCGTGCGGGGCTTGATGCAATTCAATCAGTACCATAAGTACACGGTGGACGAGCACAGCCTGCTCGCCGTCGGACGCGCCGAAGCGCTCGGCCAGGACCCCGGCGTGCTCGGTGAGGTCTATCGCGGGATCAAACGCAAAGACATCCTTCATCTGGCCGTCCTGATGCATGACCTTGGCAAGGGGCAGGAGGAGGACCACAGCGATGTGGGCAAACGGTTGTCCGAGGAGGTGGCTCTTCGCCTGGGATTCGACGAGCAGGAGACCAGGACGCTCAGCTTCCTCGTACACCGTCATCTTCTCATGGCGCACACCGCCTTCCGTCGCGATCCCAACGACGAAAAGGTCGTCCTGCCCTTCGCTCGCGAGGTGGGCACCCCGGAAGTCCTCAAGAAGCTGCTCGCCTTGACGGCGGCCGACATCGCCGCCGTGGGCCCCGGGGTGCTGACGAAATGGAAAGAGTCGCTCTTGATCGAGCTCTACACGAGGACTATGGCCGAAGTGTCCGGCGATCGTGACGACCAGGGGGCGCCGGAGCGGTGGTCAAAAGTGGTCGAGGAAGTCTGTCAGCATCTCGGGGGGCCTGAAGGGACCGGCAGCGAGGCCGCCTGGGTCGAAGCCCAATTGAAACAATTTCCTGAACGGTACGTCTACGGCACGGGCGCAACCCGTATTGCGGCGCATCTGGCCGCGGTGCGGAAGCTTCACCGGGGGGACGTCGTTGTCGAAACGGACTTCAACCGAGAGCTGGGCGTGGGCGAGTACTCGGTGATCACCCATGACGATCTGACGCCGGGGATTTTCTCGAAAATTGCCGGTGTCATGGCCGGAAGCGGCCTGCAGATTCTGGACGCACAGATCTTGACGAGAGCCGATGGGATCGTCGTTGACACCTTTCAGGTGACGGATCCCGATTATCAGGGGGAGCCCCCGGCGGAGCGGCGCCACACGGTTGGCGATCGTATCGCCGCCGTGCTCAAAGGATGGGAGCATGTGGACGATGTGCTCCGCCGCGGCGCCAGATTGAAGCTCACGAGACCATTGCCCAAAGCACCCGAGGCGACGGAAGTACGGATCGACAACGAAACGTCGGACAGCTGTACCATCATCGACGTGTTCGCCGATGACCGCCAAGGGTTGCTCCATGTCATTACGAATGCGATCTTTCAGCTCGGGCTGTCGATCCACGCCGCCAGGATTTCGACCCGCCTGGATCAAGTGGCCGACGTGTTCTATGTCACGGACCCGACGGGGGCCAAGGTCCGCGACCACGGGCAATTGGAGCGCGTGCGAATGGGAATCGAACAGGCGATCGAAAAATTTCTTGAAGTCAAGGCGGCGTGAAGCCGGTGGAATCCTGAAAGGAGGAGGGAATGAACGTTCGTGAGGCATTAGAATTTGCAAAGAAGAACAGGGTGCAGGTCGTGGATCTCAAGTTCGTCGACCTGATCGGAACGTGGCAGCATTTCACGATCCCGGCCAGTGAGTTGACGGAGGACCTGTTCAAGGACGGATCCGGATTGGACGGCTCCTCCATCCGTGGATGGAAAGCGATCAACAACAGCGACATGCTGGTCGTACCGGACCCCGCGACCGCTTGTCTCGACCCGTTCACGTCGGTGCCGACGTTGAGCCTGGTCGGCAATGTCGTCGATCCCATTTCACGGGAGACCTATGAGCGCGATCCCCGTTACATCGCGCAGAAGGCGGAAAAATATCTGCAGAGCACCAAAATCGGCGACACCTCATATTGGGGGCCGGAAGCCGAATTCTTCATTTTCGACCAGGCGCGCTACGATCAGACGAGCCATAGCGGCTATTACCACATCGATTCCGACGAAGGCGTGTGGAATATGGGCCAGGATGGCATCAACCTGGGCGGCAAGATTCGACACAAGGAGGGCTACTTCCCGGTACCGCCCACCGACACACAGCAGGACATTCGCAGCGAGATGATCCTGGAGATGGAGAAGGTGGGAATCGCCATCGAGAAGCACCACCATGAAGTGGCGACTGCGGGTCAAGCGGAGATCGACATCCGCTTCGACTCGCTCGTGCGTACCGCGGACAAAATGATGATGTACAAATACATCGTCAAGAATGTCGCGCGTCGCCACGGCAAGACCGTCACGTTCATGCCCAAGCCGATCTTCGGCGACAACGGCAGCGGCATGCATACGCATCAGAGCATCTGGAAGGAAGGGAAGCCGCTCTTTGCTGGAAAGGAATACGCCGGTGTGTCCCAAATGTGTCTGCACTACATTGGCGGCATCCTCAAGCATGCACCGGCGCTGGCCGCGATCACGAACCCGACGACGAATTCCTACAAGCGTCTCACGCCCGGATTTGAAGCGCCCGTATTGCTGGCCTACTCCAGCCGCAATCGTTCGGCCGGTATTCGCATTCCCATGTACTCGCCAAGTCCCAAGGCGAAGCGCATCGAAGTCCGCTTTCCGGACCCGGGCGCCAATCCGTACCTGGCATTTTCGGCCATGCTGATGGCCGGCCTGGACGGCATTGAGAACAAGATCAATCCGGGTGAACCGGCCGAAAAAGATTTGTACGATCTGGAAGCCAAGGAGGCGGCGAAGATCCGGACGATGCCTGGCAGCCTGGATGAGGCACTGAGCAATCTTGAAAAAGATCACAAGTTCCTGCTCAAAGGCGGCGTCTTTACGGAAGACGTGATCGAGGCGTGGATCGGCTACAAGCGGAGCAGGGAAGTCGATGCCATGCGGCTACGGCCCCATCCGTACGAGTTCTTCTTGTATTACGACGTCTAGAATGATTGTGCTCACTCTTGCGGGATGATCAAAAAGACCGTGCGCCGCAGGAAGCGCAGAGACGATCCGAGGACGAACCTGGCCGGTATTTTTTCAGCATCCTGGTGAGGGTTGACGAGGGGTAAAGAACCATGTTACAAGGTCCTACACGCTAAATCAGGCAACGACGCCTGGTAAGGCTTCAAAAGATCACGGACAAAGGCGTCCGTCATTCTGCAGGGAATGGCGGACGCCTTTTTGGTTTCAACATGACGGCGCGGGTCGTTGTCGATCCGCGGAGTACGGGACAAAGGCGTCCTTCTCTCGAGCGAGGGAGGGACGCCTTTGTTGTTTCGGACAGGCATAAGGAGCGCATCATGAGCGATCAAAAGCCGGAGCGGTCAAGCTCTTCCGAAAGCCATCTCGAACAGACGCTCGATCAAGCCGTCACGGCTGCCGTGCTCGAGGCGGCCGGACCGACGCGACGTCAATTGCTCCGTGGATTGGGTGCGGCGACGCTCGGCGCATTGATCGCCGAGATGTTTCCCTTGGCACGGCTCAAGGCATTCGCCGCGGATCCGGTGGGCAAGCCGGAGAAATCGGATGTCAGCATTGGCTTCATCCCCATTACCTGCGGCACCCCGATCATCATGGCCGAGCCGCTGGGATTCTATAAGAAGCACGGCTTGAACGCGTCAGTGAAGCGGGCGGCCGGGTGGGCCATGATTCGCGACTGGGCGGTAAACAAGGAAGTCGATGCCGCTCACATGCTCACGCCCATGCCGTTGGCGATCACGCTGGGCGCCGGCTCTGTTCCGACGCCGATTTACATGCCGGCCGTCGAGAACATCAACGGCCAGGCCATCACCCTGCACATCAAACATAAGAAGGTCAAATCCGCCGCA
Organism: Nitrospira sp.; assembly: GCA_035281245.1. GTDB lineage: Bacteria > Nitrospirota > Nitrospiria > Nitrospirales > Nitrospiraceae > Nitrospira_C. The sequence goes on along the minus strand of DATEEH010000039.1, from coordinate 18,119 downwards.
GAGATGAAGGGCTTCCGGTTTTGCGTCCCCTTCGACTTCTCGATGCACAATTATCTGCTCCGATACTTTCTGGCCGAAGGGGGTGTCCATCCCGACAAGGACGTCCAAATACGGGTCGTGCCTCCGCCCGAAATGGTCGCGAATCTCAAGGCCGGGAACGTCGACGGCTATCTCGGACCCGATCCCTTCAACCAACGCGCGGTCTACGAGAATGTCGGCTTTATTTACAAGCTCTCGAAAGACATTTGGGACCGGCATCCCTGCTGCGCCTTCACCGTCACGAAGGAATTCGCGACCACATATCCCAACACCTTTCTCGCCATGTGGCGGGCGATCGTGGACGCGACGCACTATGCCTCGGATCCCGCGCACCGCAAGGAAATCGCCGCGGCCATCGCGCCGACCAATTACTTGAACCAACCGGTGATCGTGCTGGAGCAGATCCTGACCGGCACCTACGCCGACGGACTGGGCAATATCCGGAAAGAGCCGAACCGCATCGATTTCGATCCCTATCCCTGGCATTCGATGGCCATCTGGATCCTCACGCAAATGAAGCGCTGGGGACATCTTAAGGGAGACGTCAATTACAAGATGGTCGCCGAACAGGTGTACCGCGCGGCGGATTGCGACCGCATTGCGAAGGAATTGGGGTATGCGACACATCAATCGACGATCGCAAAGCATGTCATCATGGGCAAAGAATTTGATTCCAACAACGCCGATGCCTACGCCAAGAGTTTCAAAATTCACAGTATGGCCTAAGAGAAGGGATGGGATTGATGAACGGAACGATGACGCCTGAGGTGACCCGGACAGCGCGCGGCGAAGCTTCGTTGAGGCCCATCGTCCATCGCGTTCTGGAAAAATGGTCTGCATCGGCCAGGCGGTTGGCCACGGGCTGGCGAGGGAATCAGAGGGCTCAGACGGGGCGAGGAGGAGCCACGCAGTCGCAAGGCAATCCGTGGTACATCGCGTGCTTTGTGCTCGTCGTGTTCTTGTTGAGCTGGCATTTTTTCACACTGCGTTCCACCTTCGATCAACGGGGGTTGAGCGACGAGCAGCTCCAGATGATGGAATTCAACGGCGACATCGTACGAGGGGCGGACGGAAGCTATGCCTGGAATCCCGAAAAGGAGAAAGTGAAGGGCATCCCGGGTCCATTGGCAGTGCTTGAGAAAGCTAGCGAGGAACTGGCGGAAGCGTTTGTGAAGAAGGGCACCAATGATCACGGCATCGCGTATCTGGTGCTCTACACCGTATCACGTTTTGCCGGCGGCTTCCTTGCGGCTTCCGTCATCGCCATCATGCTGGGCGTGATTCTCGGCCTGAATAAAGTCCTCTTCCGTGCGGCGAATCCCTTTATTCAAATCATGAAACCGATCTCGCCGCTGGCATGGATGCCGCTGTTGCTCTATACGGTGAAGGATCCCAAGTGGACGGCCGTGCTGGTGGTGTTCATGGCGGCCATATGGCCAACCCTGGCCACGACGGCCTTCGGAGTCAGTTCCTTGAGGAAAGAGTATTTGCACGTTGCCGCCATCGTGCAGCTCTCCTGGTTTGAGCGGCTCTTCAAAGTCATTCTTCCAGGAGCAGCCCCCACCATCGTGAATGGCTTGCGCATTTCGTTCGGCAGCGCGCTCGTCGCAGTGGTGCCTGCGGAGATGCTGCTCGGGGAACTGGGAGTGGGTTACTTAAGCTGGATCGAATGGAACAACCTCGATATTGCAGGTGTGATCTTTGCCATCCTCGTCGTGGGGGTGGTGGGCGTGATCCTCGATGCGGGTTTCAACAAACTGGCCGGATTTGTCACCTATCAGGAGTAGCCCCATGTCCTTTTTGCAAATCGATCATGTGACCAAGTTTTTCTCCAACCCCTCCGGTGAGGGGCAGGTCTGCATCTTTAGGGACGTCACGATCAAGATTGAGAAGGGAGAGTTCGTGACCTGTATCGGCCACTCTGGCTGTGGAAAAAGCACATTGCTCAACATCATCGCCGGCCTGGAAACACCCACCGAGGGAGGCATTATCCTCAACGGCCGCGAAGCGAGCGGGCCGGGATTGGACCGCATGGTCGTCTTCCAGAACTTTGCGCTGATGCCCTGGATGACGGTGTTCCAGAACATTGAGCTGGCCGTGCGTTCCGCGTATCCTGACTGGAGTCACGATGAGGTGGCCACCCACGTCCATAAATACATCGCACTTGTCGGGCTCAAAGGGGCGGAGAACAAACGACCGGCAGCCCTGTCCGGCGGTATGAAACAACGTGTCGGCCTCGCCCGGGCGTTTTCCATCGAGCCCAAGGTCCTCCTGTTGGACGAGCCGTTCGCGCAGATCGACGCATTGACGCGCGGTGTGATTCAGGAGGAATTGATTCAGATGTGGAACAACTCGAGAAATACGGTGTTCATGGTCACGCACGACGTCGACGAAGCGATACTCTTGTCCGACCGCATTCTCCTGATGACCAACGGCCCTGAGGCGCGGATTGCCGAAATGGTGCACGTGTCGATTGCGCGGCCACGGTCGCGTGAAACGATTATTGAACATCCCCATTACTATAAGATTCGAAATCACATCATTCACTTCCTCGTCCGCCATGCTAAACATGGAAGCAGTGATGGAATGGGGCCTGAGGTTTTGACAAACGGAGATCCAGTCGTGGTCGATTTTGAGGGGGACTCGCTGGTGGCGCATTGATCAGGAGAGCGTGGAGCGCAGGCTGAAAAGGGAGGCCAGAAGCATGGACAAGGACGAACTGCGGAAAGCGATCAAAGCGAAGCGTGTGGCGAAAAAAGTGACGATTGCCGAAGTCGCCAAAGCGGTGGGAAGAAATCCAACTTTTGTGGCCGCGGTGCTCCAAGGCAACCACAAGCTGCCGGCGGAAGAAGCGAAGAAAGTCGGTGATCTGTTGGGCTTGGATGCTGAGCTTACTGCGTCCTTGAGCAAGTTCCCGGTACGCAGTGATTTTCCGAATACGACGGACCCCTTCAAGTATCGGTTGATGGAAATCATCGGCGTGTATGGAGATTCAATGCGCGAGCAGGCCAATGAAATGTTCGGCGACGGCATCATGAGTGCCATCGATTTTACGCTCGATATGGAGAAGGTCACGGGAAGCCAAGGCGAAGCGCGCTGCAAGATCACGCTCAACGGCAAATGGCTGGAGTACAAGACTTTCTGAGAAATACTCAAACGGGCTGAAGGCCAGGAAAGATTCATTCGTTGCGAAGCGGCCGAGACAACGTTGTCTCGGCCGCTCCGCTCAACGTGAACGGACAAAGGCGTCCGTCATTCGGAGAGAATGGCGGACGCCTTTGTGTTTGCAGTGAATGCCGGAACATGGAGGACGCGAAGCAGCCTATGGAGAAGCAGCTCGGAGTCGGCATCGGAATGACGGCCGTCGGCTTGTATGCAGGCATAATGATGCCGGATACGGCGCTTGCAGAAACGACTGCCGGGGTGCTCATCAACGGTGCCGACACAGCCTGGGTGCTTCTTTCCTCTGCGCTCGTGCTCGCCATGACTGTCCCGGGATTGGCTCTGTTTTACGGCGGCCTGGTGCGCAGTAAGAACGTTCTCGGCACGATCATGCACAGCTTTGTCATTCTTTGCCTCGTCAGCCTGTGTTGGGTGCTGCTCGGTTACAGCCTGGCGTTCGGGCCCGACGTCAAGGGGGTGGTCGGCAGTCTCGCCTGGGCGGGCTTGAGCGGCGTCGGATTGTCGCCACACGCCGTGTACGGTCCGACGATCCCGCATCAAGCGTTCATGGTGTTCCAGTTAATGTTTGCCGCGATCACGCCGGCGCTCATCACCGGCGCGTTTGCGGAGCGCATGAAGTTCGGCGCACTGGTCCTATTTTCGCTGCTGTGGTCGTTGCTCGTCTATTGTCCTATCGCGCATTGGCTCTGGGGCGGAGGATGGCTGGCCGGATTGGGGGCATTGGATTTTGCCGGAGGGGCGGTCGTGCATATCAGTTCGGGCATCAGCGCGCTGGTCTGCGCTCTGGTCCTTGGTGCGCGTCAAGGCTATGGGACGGACTACATGGCTCCCCACAATCTACCGATGGTGCTGTTGGGAACCGGCCTCCTGTGGGTGGGCTGGTTCGGATTCAATGCCGGAAGCGCGCTCGGCGCCAACGAAACGGCAGTTGTGGCGTTTGTCGCCACTCACACCGCGGCGGTCACGGCCGCCTTGAGCTGGATGGCCGTGGAGTGGTGGCATCGTGGCACGCCCACCGTGCTCGGCATCGCAAGCGGCGCCATCGCAGGACTCGCCATGGTGACGCCCGGTGCCGGGTTCGTGAGCCCTTTTTCCGCGCTCTTCATGGGAATGGCTGCCGGTGGACTGTCGTACGTTGCCATCATGAAAAAGGGAGGACTCGGCTATGACGATTCGCTGGACGTGGTCGGCATCCACGGTGTGGCTGGTGTCGGCGGCATCTTGCTGACGGGTCTTCTCGCTTCGAAAGCAGTGAATGCCGCCGGCGCCGACGGCCTCTTGCACGGGAACGCTTCCTTTCTCGCGGTGCAAGCGCTGACGGTGGTGGTGGTCGGAGTGTTCTCGGCGGCCGGAACGTGGGTCATCCTTAAAGCCGTGGATCGGGTCGTCGGGTTGCGCCTTCTACCCGAAGAGGAGCGCATGGGGTTGGATCTCAGTCAACATAACGAGCGGGCCTATTCATGAGGCTAAAAAAAAAGGTGGGAAGTCCTTTTTGAGCCTCAGGTGCAACTTTGAGTGTAAGTCGGTTTGCCGTCGGGTCTATGCATAAACAGTCTCAAGTATTAAGGAGGACTGACATGATGATATCCGAAGAACGGTCACGCGAGGCGACGGCCTGTGAACGGCGGCTCTTGGAAATACTTCGTCAACAGGGGCCGCAGACACTCGATAGCTTGTGCGAATTGCCGGAATTCACGTGGGCCCAGGTGTTGCTGGCCGTTGATCATCTGAGCCGCTCCAGAGATATCTCGCTGGAGATGATTGCACCGCGCGAGTACCAGGTCTCAGTGATGGAGGGGCGGGCGTGACCTCACAAGGCGATCAGACGCTGTGGCTGTTGATCTCCACGGTGCTCCTGGCGCTGGCCGTGCCCGGTGTCGCGCTGTTCTACGGCGGAATGGTGAGAAAGAAAAACATCATGAACACGATCGCCCTGCCGTTTGCCGCGCTGGCGCTCGTGTCATTGGCATGGAGTCTGGTCGCAAACGGGTGGATCGCCTGGAACGGCGCGGAGAAAGCCACGAGCTATCACGATTCGTTGCTCTCTCTGTATCGGGGGATGATGGCGTCGGTTGCGCTGGCCCTCGTGGCGGGGAGCATCGTCGAACGTATCCGATTTTCTTTTTTTCTGGTGTTCGGTCTCTGCTGGATCGCGGGCGTGTTTGTGCCCTTGGCCCAGGCGTTATGGGGAGGCGGATGGCTGGTCAATCTCGGATCGCTCGATTTTGCGGGAGGAGCCGTGATTCACATCAGCGCAGGTGTCAGCGCGCTCGTCATGGCGATCCTCATCGGACCCCGGCACGGCTATGGACGCATCGACATGATGCCGAACCATCTGCCTCTGTCGTTTTGCGGCGCCGCCTTTATGTGGGTGGGGTGGTTCGGATTTACCGGAGCTGCCGCCTCGGAGTCGATGGCGGTGGTCACGAGCGCGTTTGTCACCATCCAATTGTCGACAATTGCCGCGGCGTTGTCCTGGATGGCGGTCGAATGGCTGCAGCGGGACAAGCCCACGGCTCTTGGAGCCATGAGTGGTGCCGTGGCAGGGCTGGTAGCCATCGCGCCGGCGGCCGGCTATGTGAGTCCCATGTCGTCACTTGTCATCGGCCTCGGAGCCGGCGGTCTCTGCTACATGGTGGTCAATTACGTGAAGCTCATTCTCGGGTACGACGATTCATTGGATGTGTTCGGGATGCATGGCGTCGGAGGAACCTGGGGAATGATCGCGACCGGCCTGTTTGCGTCGACGGAAATCAATGCGAGTGGAAGCGACGGACTGTTTTACGGCTATCCCTATCAATTTTTTGCTCAGGTGGTGGCCGCCTTGGCCGCCTGGGTCGTGGCGGGCGCGATGACCTGTGCGCTGGTCAAGATTCTTGGAATGCTCATGACGCCGCGCGTCGACGAAGAGGCGGAGCGGATGGGCTTGGATCTCCATCAACACGGGGAGAAAGGATATACGGGGTAACGCCAATGGCCATTGTGCACGACGATATCGGGCGGCGCCGCTTTCTGAGTCAGGCGGTGATGGGATTCGGGGTGTTGTTCGGGATGGGCACGCTTGGCTTTCGCTTCCTGCAGTTTCTCTTGCCGACGCGGACTCACAAAGAGTCTGCGACCGTGTTGATAGGCGCCGAATCCCGCCTGCCGCTCGGGGAGGCCGTACCGATGGATCTGGGGGGCCACAAGATCCTCGTCTTGAAGACCGAAGACGGAGTGGCGGCCTTTTCCCGGCGCTGTACAGATTTGGGTTGCCTCGTGTCATGGAACAAGGAGCGGGCGCAGTTCATCTGCCCCTGCCACCTGGGCACGTTCGACCGGACCGGCCTGAACATCGCCGGGCCTCCACCCCGGCCGCTGGATCGATTGCAGATCGTGAAACGCGGCGAGCAGTTGTACGTGAGCTTCGCAAGCAGTTAGCGATCACCATTGAGCTATCAGCCGCGGCACCTCATGCGGAGGGCTGACAGCTGAAGGCTGCGGTGAGAGGGCAAGACAACAACCATGGCAACACAAGCCACGCAAGGCCAAGACACAGCGACGGACAAATCCTGGATCGACTACATCCAGAAGGATCTTCCGCAGCATTTGGATTGGTGGCCCTACACGTTGGGAGCGCTGCCATTGACCCTCTTTGGGTTGTTGGTCGGGACCGGTCTGCTGCTGACGTTCTATTACGTGCCGTCGACAGAACAGGCCTACGAGAGCGTCGATCGCATTACCAACGACATTTATCTGGGGTGGTTTGTGCGGGGCCTGCACAAGACCTCGGTGGATCTCATGATCCTGTTCTTGTTCTTCCATGTCATCCGTGTGTTCATCACGCGCGCCTATCGGCCGCCCGGCGAGCTCAAGTGGGTGAGCGGCTCGATTGTGCTCTTTGTCACGCTGGCGATGGGCTTCACCGGTTACTCGTTGGTATTCGACAATGTCTCCTATTGGGGAATGACGGTGGTGACCAACATGATCGGGACCCTCCCCGTCATCGGGACCCCGTTGCTGTATTTGCTCAGGGGAGGGGAAGAGGTGTCGGGCATCACGTTGCTAAGGCTGTACGATCTCCATACCAAACTGCTGCCCGTCCTTCTCGGCGGGTTGGTGATCGGCCACGTGGTGGCCGTGCGTCTGTTGGGATTTGCGGAGGTGAAGGGAAGCCGCGGATTCCATCCCTTCTACCCGGAGCATACCTTGAAAATGGGCGCCATCGCGGCGGGACTGCTGCTCCTGATCGTGAATATCGCCATGATCTTTCCGCCGGTACTGGGGGCGCCGGCCAATCCTCAGGAGGTGGCGTCGGACGTCTCGCCCCCCTGGTATTTTTCCGCGCCCTTCATGTGGATTACTCTGCTGCCGGGCCCCGTGGCTCTGTGGACCCTAATGGGGTTTTCCGGCCTCTTCGTGATTTATCCGTTTCTCGACCGGCTCCTGTCCGAACGCGGTTGGCCGATGGAGCTGATCAATTCCATCGTCGCCGCCGTGGTGGTGTGCGCCGTGGCAGGCCTGATGTACCTGGATACGCAGATGTGAACACGAGGCCCGAGGCCAGAGGATGGGCCTTTTTGTAAGGAGGTTACGTGGACGAGCCCAACGTGCCCCATCATCCTGAAGACGAACATACGCGCACGAGCAACGGCAAGCAGAACTTCGCCCGCTACATGATCGGCGGGCTTTGCCTGATCCTCTTTCTCGCGCTCACGGGGGTCGGCTATGTCCAGGTCGAAGAGAGGCGCGGCGGCGGTCTCCGACCGTTCGTCTCCGCCGAGAACAAGAAGTGCATCGACTGCCACATGGCCAAAGACGTGGGCGTCGGAGGCATCAACGATTGGAAAGTGAGCCGCCATGCGCCAAAGGGGATCGGCTGCGTGGAATGTCATCGCGCAGAGAAGGGCGAACCCGACGGCTACGACCACGAAGGGTTTCTCATTTCGACATTGGTCACGCCCAAGGATTGCATGCGATGCCACGATCGGGAGGCCAAGGAATTCGCCAAATCTCATCATGCCAAGGCAGCGCAGTTTACGGGGTCATTGGACAATTTTCTCGGCAACGTCGTCGAGGGGCCGGAAATCGTGACCACGGGCTGCGCCGGCTGCCACGGCAGCGTCGTGAAGGTGATGGAGAAGGGCAAGCTGCATCCGGCGACCTGGCCCAATTCCGGCATCGGACGGGTGAATCCCGACGGGTCCAAGGGGACGTGCTCGGCCTGTCATGCGCGGCACAGTTTCTCAGTCGCGCAAGCGCGGCAGCCGGAGAGCTGCGGCCGGTGCCATATGGGACCTGATCACCCACAGATCGAGGCCTATTACGAAAGCAAGCATGGCGTCATGTACGAGGCCAACAAGGAGAAAATGAAGCTGGCAGACCCGACGGAAAAGTGGCACCCCGGAAAGGACTACCTCTATCCGACTTGCGCGACCTGTCACATGAGTGCGACCGCCTCGCAGGAGGTCACGCATGACGTGGGAGACCGGATTAGTTGGACGTTGCGACCGGTGATCTCGACCCGCTTGGAGAACTATGAGGACAGAAGGAAAGCCATGAAACAAGTCTGCTCCTCCTGCCACAGCGAGCAAATCGTGGATCGGTTCTTTATCTCGATGGATCAGGGCATCAACCTCTACAACGACAAATTCGGCAAGCCGGCAAAGGACGCCATGGACCAACTGCTGGCCATGAAGAAGATCACGCCGACCCCCTATGATGAAAAGATCGAATGGATTTTCTATGAACTGTGGCACCACGAAGGACGCCGCGCCAGGCACGGCCTCTCCAAGGTCGCGCCCGATTACGTCCATTGGCAAGGGTTTTACGAAGTGGCCAAGACCTTCTATACGAAATTCCTGCCGTTGGTGCGCGAGTTGTCACCACAGGTGGCAGAAACGATGCTGCGCAATGAAAGCCACCGGTGGATCGAAAGGGGGATGACCAAGGAAGAAATCGCCCAGATGCTCGAGTTCTACGACAAAGAAATGCAAGGCAAACGCGGAGGCGGATAGCACGGACCGCCCTGACGACCGCCGTCGCCAGCGCGGCCGTGCCTGCCTACAGGCGACCGCTCTAGGCCTGCCATTCTCGCCTCTTGAGGGATGGATGAGGTTGCGCTATTCTGCGTGTCGCCATTCAGGAGGGACGCAATGCCTAAACGGGTTCGCACTGGGTTAACACGTACCGATATCCTTGACCGGTACATTCAGAGATTCAAGCAACAACTGGCCAAGATCCAACCGTACTTGTCTCGTAAGCGGTCCACGACATCCATCGATGAGTTCGACGAAGCGGCTGAGGAGCTCATCAGTCAGGTGTTTGGTGCGGCATCGGATGAAGCCGAGGCGTATTTCTACGCCAAGAACGGCGAGTCAGCCTTACTGCCGGAGGAAGCCCAGGAGAACGGCGTGCATAACGTTGAACGGGAGAGCCTGCAGCAGCGCCGGCAAGTGTTGGAAAGTTGTTTGGCCGATCTCGACCTGCGTCGTCGGGTGCAGGCGGCCAGACACGGCAACGGCAAATCGTTTTCACAGTCGAAAGTCGAAGACTATATGTCTCACGACGTGCGCAGCATCCACCGGGCGGCGACGATCAAGGAAGCCGGGCTGCTGCTTCAGAAATACAAAGTGGGGTCGCTGATCGTGGACGACGGCTCCCGCTATATCGGGATCGTCACCGATTCCGATCTGAGCCGGAAAGCCGTGGCCAAGGGCCTGGATCCCAATACGACGACCGTCACCGCCTGCATGAGTAAATCGCTCGTGACCATCGAGGAGGATGAGTTGTTATCCGAGGCCATGGGCCTGATGAAGAAACAAGGGATCCGTCACTTGCCGGTGACCGCCGACGGCACGATTATCGGCGTGCTTTCCGTGGCCGACCTTCTGCGCGCCTTGACCGACTGATTAGCTCGGGATCCGTCGGCCGTCTGACCGCTCGGGCCTCCGTCCGCTTCCAGTCTCAGCAAGGCGTGTTTTCGACGCAAGCCCCACCGATAGCCCGCCAGCCCCCCGTCTTCCCGCACGACACGATGGCAAGGAATGAGGATCGCCAAAGGATTCGTCGCGCAAGCCCGAGCCACGGCGCGTGAAGCGGTCGGCTGGTCGATCGTTTGGGCGATTTCCCGATAAGTTCGCGTCGAGCCGGACGGGATCCGCTGCAGCGCCTGCCATACCTTGAGTTGAAAAGTAGTTGCGTGCAGATCGAGGCGCACGTCGGCTGTGAGCGGCTTGCCTTCCAGATATCGAAGCAACGCTGTTCGATAATGGTGAAGCAGCTTGGGCTGGCGATGAAGACGCGCCTTCGGATACTCCCGGCGCAACTGAGCGACGAGGGAGGGGCCGCTGTCTCCCAGCATGACCGACGCCAGCCCTCGGTCGGTGGCGGCCATTTGGACAAGGCCCACGGGTGTCCGAAGCGTCGCATAGTACAGGGTGAGACCGGCTCCCCCCGCTCGAAAGGACGAGGGCGTCATGCCCAGATCTCGCGATGCTTGCTCAGTGGCACGACTGCTCGATCCGAACCCCGCTTCATAAGACGCCGTGGTGACGTCATGCCCGCGTCGAAGGGCTTCGCGAAACCCCCGCAGCCTGAGGCCGTGTGCGTAGACCTTCGGCGAAACGCCGACCGTCCGCGTGAAGACGCGTTGAAGGTGGAAAGGATTCAAGCCGACGAGTTGCGCCAAGCTGGTCAGGGACGTCGGCTCATCCGGATGCCGATCGAGATGGCGTCGTGCCTGTTCCACCGACTTATCACCGCGAGATCGATGAGGTGAGCGTGGTGCGCAGCGCAGACAGGCACGAAACCCCGCCGCTTCGGCCATTTGCGGCGACTCGTAGAATGTCACGCCACTGCGTCGGGGCCGACGGGAAGGGCAGGAGGGCCGGCAGTAGACGCCGGTCGAGGAGACTGCGTAGACGAAGCTCCCGTCGAATCGGCGATCATGATTGAGTACTGCCTTCCAAGCCGTCGCTGGCGTCACCGGCATTTCCCCCCCCTTCGCGATGGTCATGGTAGCGCTCCGCGACGCTCACTGCCATCCGCTTCTTGCGCTCAAACTTTCACTTCTCGGAGCGTTTCAGGCAATAAAACCTGGCGCCACACTTGGCGCAGCGCCAGGGAAAGAGGCCGACCGCGCGAAACAGAAAATCCTTCCATCCATGACGTGTCGCGCGGTGGCAGGCTGTTGAGGAGCAGTACCGGCAGCGCATCGCGACTCTGACTTCTTGGGACACAAGGAAAGGCTAGTCTTCAGGACAACCCGAGTCAACGGGGATCGTGCCGAGGAAATCCAAGGAGATCACGCCGAACACCGTTCGGTACCCCGGGGCAACGGATGGCCGGCAATCGTTCTTTCCCCCTGTTCGGGGGGTAGACGACGGGCAGACGGAGAACATAGACTCCGGCCAATCGTCTGGGATAATTGCCTCAAACCAGCTCCTGTGGCCGATTAGGAGGTCCTTTGAACAAGCTGTCGTGCATCAGTGGAGCATGCCTTCTCGTGGTCTTGGCGCTGTCGGCTCCGGCCTGTCACAACGACGATGACAGCGGCGGGAGTGGCGGGAGCCCGGCCACCGAGCCTCCCTCTTTTAACAATACAGTCTTCATCATGACTTCCGCCTCTGATGGAGGCGGCGACGTCTACGTGGGCGGAGATTTCACCACTTATGACGGCGCACAGGCGATTCGCATCGTGCGTTTGAATGCCGATAGCACGATCGATTCAGGTTTTAAGACAGGAGTCGGTTTCAATGGCAGCGTGCTCAGCCTCGTGCCGGCGGGGAGCCCGGGCGGGACGAACTACATGGGAGGGGACTTCACGTCCTACAATGGCGTTGAGAGAAGCCGCATCGTGCGGCTCTCAGCAGATGGATCGTTGGACCCCTCCTTCGCCATTGGGACTGGATTCGAAAACGCTGTCCGCATCATCACTCCGGCGGCGGACGGTGCCGGAGCTCTCTATGTCGGCGGCGATTTCACCGACTATAACGGTGTCAAAGTGAATCGCCTCGTGCGTCTCAAGGCGGATGGCACCGTAGATCCTGCCTTTGCGATAGGGACAGGGTTCGACGGCACCGTGTTTGTCGTCATGCCAGCGACGGACGGAAGTGGTGATGTGTATGTGGGAGGAGCGTTCACCGTTTACAACGGAGCACCCGCCAACAAGCTGGTGCGGCTGAATGCGGATGGATCGAGGGATGCCGGCTTTGTGACCGGAACGGGGTTCGACAATATCGTGCAGACGATCGCACCCGCAGACGGTGGCGATTTGTATGTCGGCGGCGCGTTCAACAACTACGACGGTAAAGCGGCGAACGGCCTCGTGCGACTCAATACAAACGGCGTGATCAATCCGTTTCTTGCGACGGGGGCAGGCTTTGACAACACGGTGTTTCACGTCGTGCCGGCAGGCGATGCGAGTGGTGACTTGTACGTCGCCGGCACCTTCACGAGGTACAACGGAGTGCAGGCCAACCAGCTGGTGAGACTGAATCAAAATGGCACAGTCGACACAAGCTTCTCCACGGGGCCAGGTTTTAGCGATACGGTGTTTCGTGTCCTGCCGGCCGGAGATGGAAGCGGGGACGTGTATGCCGGAGGGCAGTTCGTACGGTATCAGTCCACCCCGATCGGCAGATTCGTGCGGCTGACCTCCACAGGTGCGTTTATCCGGTGACGGAGTGCATCACGAGGCAACAACTGACGTCCTCACACTGCCAGGGATTTGCACAGTATGAGAGGGGCGAGGAACGCGTGTCCTTATTAAGGACATGTTGTTCATCAGATGAGCCGCTTTGCTGAAGTGCACAGTGCCTTCTTCTCTCAGGCGCTCTTCGTGAACTAGCCCATATTTTCACCTCCGCAATGGCTGGTGCGACAGATCGAAGTCGGCACATAGCTTGCTGACTAATGTTGTAACAGTCATTCGATCGAAAAGCATAATCGCGAGGAGGAACGCGCCCATGTTCAAGGGTATAACACTGGCCGGGACTGTGCTGTTCGTATCGCTGTCGGGTTGTGCGTTCACGAGCCGGGCCCCTGATTTCAACGGACTAAAAGATATCGACGGCTCCGATGCCGTCCACATCAATATGACCAAAGCGGCGGTGCACTTTGCCGTCGTGCAGCCCTTTATCGGTGATGCTTCGCTGAAAGGAGCGGTTCGCGATTTTACGGAGGAGGCGAAGAAAGAAGGCGCCCAGCGCGTGAGAATCGTTCAGTCCGATGAAACCACCCTGTGGTGGATCCTCCCACCCATTAGCTTCGTGTTGACGCCCAAATTCACCAATGTCGCAGGTGAAGCTCTGCTGGCCTTTGATGGCACGACGCCACAGGAACAGATGGAATCCAAGGGAGAGAAGGTGAAAGCCGACTAAGAACGGAACCTTTAATTTCTCTCCTCTATAATGCTTTTGAGGACTCCTTCCCTTCAAGCGGGTGACGCCGACCTGGGCGCCCAATCGCCTGGAGCGGGGTCCCCACACCGGGCGGGGTGCGAAGCCGAGTGGGCTGGTCGGCGGCAGGACCCGCCTTTCTCTCTTTTGCTCTCAAAGCTCAATTCACTCCACCGCCTGCGCTGACGTAGCTCTTCCGGTTCGTCGTGACCTTGTCGAGATAATTGCGGGTTTCTTGATAAGGAAGACCGGACCGGAGCTTGTCGTACAAGGCGGCAGGTTGCAGTCCGTTGATCTGCTGGACGGCGATTGTGCGATTCTTGGAGAAGGTCCGCAGGACATTGCCGGGACCGGTATTGTAGGCGGCGATCACACAGTATTCCCGGGAAATGTGATTGGCGACTTCATCCAACTGGTTGAACATGAGCACATTCAGGTAGGCGGTCCCAAGTTCGACATTGTTCTCGGGGTCAAACAGGTAATCTCTGGTCGGGGCGACGTCCCGGCCCTTGGCCCGGCGATAGGCTTCACGACCACCGCTTGTCGGCACCAGTTGCATGAGACCATAGGCAGGAACGGAACTGACGGCGTAGGGATTGAAATTACTTTCGGTTCGGATGATCGCGAAGACCAGGCTCGGGCTCATCTTATATTGTTCGGCATAATGAAGCACCAACGGACGATACTTCTCCGCCTGCTTTTGTGGAAGGTTCACGACCATGTTCATCGTGACGAACGTCGCCTGTTTCTTCGTACCGTCCTGTTCGATCATTCTCGTGGATGATTTCTTCTCCACCAGATAACTTGCAAACGATTCCGCTTCCGCCTCAGTGCGCACCGGTTGTCCCTGTTGATCCAGCACGAGTCCGAGGAGATAGGGCTCTTCGTTGCTGTCCAGCGGGACCTCTTTGTCGGAGAAGACATCCACCACGCGAGGATCTTGGGGCGTCAATAACGTCACCACGACGGCGCGGCGGAGGCTGTCCTTTGGACTATTCTCCTCAACTGTTTCCACGGTAATCTGGCCGCGGTCGAAATCGACGATGGCACGGCTGCGATAATTCTCCGTGTATTTCACATATTTCTTCTTCTCCGGCAGCTTGACTTCCTTCGGCCCCCATTTTTTGCGGACATTGCCGCTGAGCGCTTCGTAAAGAGTCTGAAAATCACGCTGCGCGGCGCGAAGATCTTTTAACAGCCGCTCAGGATCCTGCGCATACAAGTCGAGCCGTTGTTTGGCGACCTTTGACGGGTCCTTCCCTCCGACAATGGCGATGACATCCCTTCCGGTGCGGCTGGCCATCGCTTGCTCGGTCGCGGCTAACATGCGATCGGTCGACTCGCAGCTCAGAAGAGCAAGAGTGAGGAGGGAAAAAACGAGACCGTGAAATGTTCGAGCAGCCATGGCAGGCATTCTACTACAGGAAAGACCCGAAGTTTCGTTCGCGTATGCCAAAGGTCTGTGAAAAACAGATTAGAGAAATTTTACGGCAATCTTACGCTCGGCGATTGAAACCGAAGACCTTCCTGATTACGATCGCAAAAATGCATCACGTTTTGAAATCTGCGTGGGTGATTGCAATGCTCTTCATGAGTGCTCCCGTCTCGGGAACTGAGAACGAATGGCGAGTGAGTCCAAAGCCCGTGACGACGCCTATATTTCAGTCTACTTTCACGCCGACGGGGAATGGATCGCCTGTGGATGCGCCGAGCGTCCGCAACCTGGACCCGACCACGGAACGGCCGCGTTTCGCGGGACTCCTCGCGTCGACGACATGGCTCAAAGGCTCCTTCTCGACGGAAACTGAAGTGAGGGCGAGTCAGACGCACGTCCCTGGGGACGATCGCTCACCTCGTATGACGCGACTTGCTGTCACCGGCGCTTCAGGCGTGGTCCGCTATGGCGTGCTGTATCGAAACGCGGGACAAGGCTTCGATCATAACCCGGTGCAGGATGTGAGAGAGGCCTGGGGGGAGTGGAATCTCGGCGCAATGGCGATTCACAGTGCCGTAGGGCAACAGTCGAATACTGTCGACAGGGATCTCGTACGCCCTCGTGTGGAACAGCGTTATAATCGGATCGATGTGTCGTGGTCGAAACCTGCCTGGCCACGCCTCTCTTTGAAGTACGCGCAGAATACTGCCAGCAACACGATGGATGCCTTGAGCTTTTTTCCGCAGAAAGCCGACCATCATCGGCTCGAGGCGGCGGTCGGCTATGGCGGCGTCATGTGGGATGCCAAGCTGGCCTCCAGTTATGGATACGAAACCGATTTGCTGAACCATGCCGCTGAGAGTCAGGTCCAAACACAGACGCTGACGGCCTCGTTGCGTCCGCTTTCTGTGCTCACTATCACTCCCACCGTCGGCTATCGTGCGGAACGTCCGGAATGGTCGGCGGCACGGATCGATTCTCCCTCCGCCTCACTCACCATGAATTACCAGCAGAGCCAGCAACTGAGCATGACGGTCATCGGCAACTATTTCGGGCTGCGATCGACCGATAAACTCATTGAGATTGACACTATCGGCGGGAAAGGCATCGTTTCATGGGAACTCGAACCATTGCGCGATTGGAAACCGCAGCTGTCTCTGGAAGGCGGCTACAACTTACAGGTCAATCGTCTGATGCCCTCCGCGCAAACCGAAAACCTGTCCGGCCTCCTCCGCCTCGTGCTGGCCACCATGTGATTGCTATTGTGCGGGAGGGATACCGAGATCAGGCATTGAGTCAGGCGGCAACGCCCGGTTTGGGCGTGTCGTGTGTGTTCCTGTTTTTTTCGATGTCGCCGGGATCGGGCGGAGGAGTTGCCCGACCTGCTTGACGAAATTCAGCCAACGCCTTTGGACCGAGAAAGACAAACCCAATCACACATGCCGCCAATGTGATCAGTTTTAACATGAGAGGCGTCCCTGGTACGTTAGCGTTGAAAAGGAATTGTATCCCCCTCCTACTTACGCGGTCGCCTGGGAATCTCTCTAGCGTGCGCGTTGCGCGATTGAAAATCGCAGATCTCATATCTCAAATAGACAAACGCATGTCAGGCGCAACCCATTCATTATTCGTCCGAAATTAGACTCAGGGTTCGCCGATCACTTGGATGCAGCTGGAACCCACCAGCAATATATAGAAATCTGTCAACTGAACGGTGCGTATTCGTTTGATGGCGGTTCGATCGTTGAGCTTGATACGCCCGCGGAATTCACCTGCATCTCCCAGGAGCCTTCCGTCCTTTTTCGCATCTTCAATGGTGTTTGTGCCGAGCGCCATTCCAAGCACAATGGGCGTGCAGTCTGCTCCAATCAGGATCGCCTTGACGTCCGGATGACTTGGCTGAAGCTCGTTGGTGATATTGATGCACCCTGTCAGGAGCAGCGTCAATAGAAAGGTAAACGCAGCTCGCACGATCGACTCCTTTCAATAAAATAGGAAGCGTGAGATCAGGCTACTGATGGGGGAAGGGGTGTGTCAAATCGTGCAAAGGGAACAATACCCAAAAACAGGCCGTCCTCTTTTGTTATTCCGCGGGAGTCGGTCTTTCAGCAACCTATTCGTCACAATCTAGAACTTGGTCCCGTGTGCTTGCATAAATCGCCACATAGTCCTTTGTCATCCGCTCCGCGGTGAATCGACGCAGTCCGTCCCTAGATTCCCTACACCGTCGAAAATCTTCAGGTGAGTACACGATGATTTCTGCGGGAGGTGCTGGGTGATAGGTTCGAAGCTCGACCGGGGCAGTTGTAGAAGGGTCAGGCGGTACGAGTACGCCGTAGGTCCAACCTGCCATTACAAGTGGCAGAAGAACTAACATAACGGTGCGAATTACACGTGTGCGCTTAGTATGTGCATCCATCACTTGGATTAACGGTCGCCGAAAATCCTCCCAATACTCTTCGTTCGACGACACCCAGGCCCAAATCGCAAGGCAAGCGCCTGCCATATACGTGGCGAAGATGGAGAAGGGAAGGGGAGGATAGATACGATAGCGAAGATACCAGTAGACGATCGCGACCGCTGCTACCGATTGGAATAGTTTGTTAAACCGATAACCTAATCGGTGTAGCCGGTAAACCAACAGAGTCAGCGAGCCAAAAACCGCGGCAAGCTCGACGAAAGGTTGGATCGGCATTAATCCATCAAAAAGAGGCAAGGAGTGCGTGATGACCCTCCTTGTTAATTGGTAGGTTTGGCTAAGGAAATTATACTCCTGCACACGTATCCGTGGCAAAGGGCGAACAAAGGCGGAAATCGGCTCTTGCCGCCCTTCTCTAGCAATTCGCGATCTTTCTTGCTTGGACTGCATCTCGAGGGTAGCCTTTTCTTGGAGAATCGAGAGGCAGCCAATGTGACATCGTCGTTTTGGCTTTGCGTCCTCCTCTCCTCACCTGGGTAGGGGTGCTTCGGCACCGAGGGATCGAGCCCCTCGCAGGTTCTGTCTCAAGGAGCCAGCGGAAACGCAGCATGTCGACAGCCATGCGGGTTAAAACCCCCGCTGCAGATATGCGGCTCCTTGAGAC
>DATEEH010000038.1:0-20084 GCA_035281245.1 Nitrospira sp. | reverse complement strand
GTTTGGACTCGTTGCCTTTGTCGCGGCGGCGCCCGGACAGGCCGCCGAGTTCGACACAGGAATCAACGGACTCGAAGCCAATCTTCGGGTAGATCTTCGATACATCGTAGGTGTTCGGACGGCGTCGAAGGATCCTGAAATCGCGAAGTCAACCTTCTATGACGGAAGTGACAACAAGTTCGACCGCGGCGAGATCGTGTCGAACAGGATCGACGCGGTGCCCGCTTTCCAGCTTGTTTACTCCCCTGATGATCCATCCAACAAGATCGGACTGCGTATCTCTGGCAGCGCTTTCTATGATCATGCGTATCACAATGATCGCGTGGGATGTCGATCTGGCAATGCGCCGGCGGGAATCCCTCCGGGGGTTCTTGGGCCAAACGACCCTGGCCTGCCGTTTACCGGAGCGTTGGCACTTCTGGCCGGGCCGCCTGTCTCCTACTGTGACAGTAGAGTCACGGGGTATGAGAACACGGACGGGTCGTACAGCGACGATACCAATCGCCGCAACGTTAAGTGGGCCGAACTGCAAGATGCATTCGTTTTCGGCAACTTCCTAGTCGGAGACGGCCAGTTCAGCATACGAGCTGGCAATCACGCGTTGTTCTGGGGCGAAGCGTTGTTGAACCCCTATTACGGCGTCTCGTATGCACAGGGACCCGTTGATCTGAATGCCGCGCTTACGATTCCCGCCATCCGGGCACAGGACCTCTTCGTGCCCGTGAACCAGGTGTCCGGCACCTGGACTCCGAACGAAACATTCTCGATCGGCTTCCAATACTTCTTGCCAGACCACGGATGGCGGAAGCTACGTGCTCCGGAAGGAGGCACGTTCCTCGGTCCTTTTGACGCGCTGGTCAACGGCCCCGACAGCTTCTATCTGGCTAACCTTGGAGTGCTCGGCGTCTACTCGCTCAAGCGCGAGTCAGACGATGTCGGAACCAATCGCGACCACTACGGCCTGTCCCTGAAAGCGAATATCGAGTTTCCGTTCGAAGCCACCGTCGGAGTCTTTTATCGTGAATTCGACGAAACGCTACCTTGGCTGAGGCTTTCCACAGCCAACGCGCAGACCCAGCCGGCATTGATCGCAGCGCTTCCGCAATTGCAGGGTCTGCTAGGCGGGCTTGGCATTGACGTTGGCACCATTGCCCTGCCGGGTTCTTATCGACTGAGGTATCCCACCGACACCAAGCTGTACGGCTTGACGGTGGCCACGCAGCAGTTCGGGCTCAGCTTCGGATTCGATCTCGCTTATTCAGAGAACCGCGCGCTGAACTCCCAGCTCCTGTATTCCGCCCCCTTCGGCCAACCCGACAACGGGGAGCGTGCTCGCGGCAAAACCCTGACGACAGTCGCGAACGTCCTACACATCGGACACCCCGTCAGCGTGGCGGGTGTTCGTCTGTGGGATTCCACAGTATCGATCATGGAATTGGGTGGCGGCTACCTGATGGATATCACGTCGGGAAGAGAATTCTATAAGGGAGTCGGAACCGACGCGTGTCGTGCCGACGCGGCTTTGGAGGGGGCTCCCGGTGTTGACGGTGACACCGTGGACGGGTGCTCGTCTCGATACAACGCCAGTCTGGGACTGGTATTTCAGCCCGCGTGGTACCAGGTGTGGCCCGGCATCGATATGAACTCGACGCTGTTCGCGCTCTACGGCCTTCACAACACGTCGCCGGTTAATCTGACCGACTTTGACGGAAAGATCATCTCGTCGCTGGGTGTTGGGCTGACGTTCTACGACAAGCTGCGTATGTCCGTTGACTACCACTACTACTACACGCAGTCGCGCACGGGGCAAAACCTTGCAGGTGAAGACGTGGCGACATCGTTCAACTTCCTGGGAAACATTTCTGATCGCGACTGGCTGTCACTGACGCTCCAGTATTCCTTCTGAACACGGGATGGCTATGCAGGAAGCGGATTCTCCTTATTCCGATCAGTGCGTCGCGCACCAGGCGCACTGAACCGCAGAATGGTGAACAGGTAGATGAGGGACGGCTCTCGTGAATAGGAAATTCGCGGTCATCGGGTTGCATGGTCGTGGCCAAAGCGTCACCTCCATCCGCCAGTTAATCACGATGATCGGAATCTCAGACATCGAGATAATTGTTCCAGAAGCAACGGGAGGGACGTGGTATCCGAGGAGCTTTCTGGCCCCATTGTCAGAAAATGAGCCACACCTAAGCAATGCGCTTGCGACAATCGAGACGGCCCGCGCTCACTTTCTAGGCGAAGGGTACCAGCGTAGCCAGATCGTTCTCGTCGGCTTTTCTCAAGGCGCTGCTCTCGCTTGTGAATTTGTTGGGCGATCAAAAAATGCTTGTGTTGGAGGCGTGGTCGCTTGGCACGGAGGCCGCATTGGGCCGCCGACGATCGCATGGCCGGAGGCGGATGGGCTTTACGGTGTGCAAGTCCTCCTCACGGGGGGTGATGTAGATCCATTCGTTCCCGCCGATCGAACGCGCGCGACGGTCGCTCACCTTCAGAAGCGAGGTGCGACCGTGGCGTCTCGAATCGAAGATCGCCCGCATGCGGTGGACCAAAAGGATCTTCAGTTGGCACGAGATCTCCTCGTTTCGGTTGATGCACATCGACAGCTCGATGCCCGTTCGCTTTTGCTTTCCTGAAGGTTCGAAGTCCTGGAGCGTGAATGGCAATCCCTAACTTCCGATATTCACCCCTGCCCGGCGACGTCGTATTCGGCGCAGGCGAGCTGGAAAACGTTGGAGAACACCTGGCTCGGCGCGGCTATAAGCGAGCCCTCGTGCTCTCCACTCCGGAGCAGCGAGATCAAGCAGAGCGTGTTGCGAGGCTTCTCGGTAGTGCTGCGGCCGGCATACATGATCGCGCGGTCATGCACGTGCCCGTTGAGGTGGCGCGCGAAGCGATTGCCAAGGCATCGTCACTGAATGTCGACTGCATCGTTGGTATTGGCGGGGGATCGACCATTGGCCTGGGGAAGGCAATCGCATTGGAGTCCTCGACTCACGTTATAGCGATACCCACGACTTACGCCGGCTCTGAGATGACGCCGATATACGGGCTCACTGATGCGGGGCTGAAGAAGACCGGTCGGGACATCCGGGTGCTGCCGAAACTGGTCATCTACGACCCATTGCTCACGGCGACGCTTCCCCGCGGCCTCACGGTAACGAGCGGCATCAATGCAATCGCACATGCAGTTGAAGGTCTGTATGCAACGGACGGCAATCCGGTTCTATCCTTGATGGCTGAAGAGGGAATCCGTGCAATTGCCGCTGCTCTTCCGAAGATTATCGTCAACGTTAACGACCTGAATGCTAGAGCCGAATGCCTCTATGGCGCATGGCTGTGTGGCGCGGTACTTGGGGCCACGAGCGCAGCACTTCATCACAAGCTCTGCCACACCCTCGGCGGAACGTTCAATCTGCCTCATGCCGAGACACACACTGTCGTGCTCCCGCACGCTGTGGCTTACAACAGCCCGGCAACGCCCGATGCGATGCGAAGAGTGTCGAGAGCGCTTGGCGGCGGGGACCCCGCGGTTGGACTGTATGAGCTGGCAAAAAAATGCGGCGCCGCACTTGCACTGAAAGATCTTGGCATGCCGCATGAGGGTATCGAAGTCGCCGCAAAGCTGGCGCTGGCGAATCCCTATGCCAATCCGCGTGAGATCACACTCGACGGCGTGCGCCACCTTCTGACGATGGCCTGGGAAGGAAAAAGCCCAGCGGCGGGCTAGTCGAAATGGGTAAGCAAAGCATGTACACGTTGTACTTCAGCCCAGGGGCTTGTTCACTCCCGTCTCACATTGCATTGGAAGAGTCGGACCTGCGGTATTGCACAGTCGAGGTCAACACTCGCCGAGGCGAGACCTGGGCGCCTGGTTATCTCTCAATCAATCCTGCTGGCAAAGTTCCGGCGCTACGGCTGCCCAATGACGAGGTTCTCACCGAGGGCGGGGCGATCCTTAACTACGTGGCCGACCTGGTTCCTGAAAAGGCTTTGCTACCGAAGCCGGGGACGCTCGAGCGAGCCAGGGCGCAAGAATGGGTGAACTACTTGGCGAGTACTGTGCATCCCGCATTCCGGCCGATGTTCCGGCCTGAGCGTCTGATTGGATCCAGACCAGAAGACATACGTACGCTGCAGACAGTCGGGCTTGAAGTATTACGTCAGGTCTTCACCGAGCTGGATCGACGGCTGCAGGGTCTTTCCTATGCATTGGGTGATCGCTACTCAATCTGTGACGCTTACCTATTGTTGTTCTGGTTGTGGATCAAACGGATGGGGCCATTAGCGGATTGCATCGAATGCCCCAACCTGAATCGAATAATGGCTGCCGTCTCCGAGCGGCCTGCCATTTCCAGGGTCCTGCAGCACGAGGGGCTTCGCGCGGCAGCGTGACTTCATCCCAAGACACCGCCTGCTGCTCACGACCTGCCTCTAGTCCGCCTTCAAGCACGGCCAGCGCGTACGCGGCCCACGTTTCCGCCGCATTTTCGTTGGCGGGATTGAGCGCAGCGTGGATTGCCCCAAGCGTGAATTGGGAGCAGCAACTTGATCTCGATGGATTCCACCGACTTACGCAAGCAGCCAGCTTGATATTTCTGGCCTTTTTCGTGGCGAGTCTGTGGCAATCAGGGCGTGCAGACGATCGTCGCCGAGAGCGCTGCTTTCTTGTACTGGCACCGTTGGTTGTTTGCCAGATTTGCGTGAGTAATGGGCAGGCGTGGATTCCGGCGACTATCGCGTGTGGTGTACTGGCAGTCCTTTGCATCGCTGCCATGTTGTTCGCAGCCGGAAAAGCTGTCGTACAAAAGCGCCGTACGGTGGACGGCTGCATCCATGTCGAAGCACTGTTGCCTCACGGCTCCGCATGGTCGGTACTTGCAATATCCGCTGAACGGATCGGTCTACTCGGCGCGGGTCGATGGTTTGCGTGGGTCGCCGCGCTGTCGATCTCATTTTGGGCCGTAAGTACGTTCGTACGCGCCCCGTGCCCGATGGACCACACGCGTCGCGGTCGACTAGGCATCCTCGTCGCTGTTCCTTCGACGCTAAGCCTTGCCTTTGTCCCTGTTGAACCCACGGTCGCCCGCTTAGTGTTGGTAATAGCGGCCTTGGTCGCGATTGTGGTCTTGCGATCCGAGACCGACTGGAAGGCGTTTGGCAGCAATCCCTCGTATTGGCCTTACGTATTTGCCTGCTCGACCCTGTCTCAAGCGCTATGGGCGTGCTCCGTCACCTGCTTTGGCGGGAAGCTGGCGGGAGACGTCGTATTCGTTATAGGAAACGCGCTCGCCCTATGGATCCTTGTTCGATGGACTGTGCGTCCGATACAACCCTCAAATGGAGTCATGGCGTCGTGAGCGACATAAAGTGCCGGGGTGAACATTCGTGCTTCGGAGGGCGTCAAGGGTTCTACTCCCATATGTCCGTACAGACGCAATCGGAGATGGCGTTCTCGGTGTTTGTGCCTGCAGGTGCATCACGCAAGCGAATGCCGGCTGTGTATTACCTTGCGGGCCTGACATGTACGGACGAGACGTTCGTGATCAAAGCCGGGGCCCAGCGAGTGGCCTCCGAGCTCGGCCTGATACTGGTGACTTGTGACACCAGTCCACGTGGTAGTGGCTATCCAGGAGAGACGGACAGCTTCGACTTCGGGGCTGGAGCAGGTTTTTATATTGATGCCACCGAAGACCCCTGGTCCAAGTCCTATCGGATGTCGTCCTATGTGAACTTGGAGCTTCCCGAATTGATCGAGGGGCAGTTTCCCGCTGAAAGAGGGCTTAGAGGCATCTTCGGGCACTCCATGGGAGGACATGGAGCGCTCGTGTCGGCACTCAGGTACCCGTCGAAGTGGAAGTCGTTGTCAGCGTTCTCGCCGATCTGCAATCCGTCGGACGTGCCTTGGGGGAAAAAGGCATTCAGCGGCTACTTAGGGACAGATGCGCACAGGTGGGACGATTGGGACGCTACGATCCTGATGAGAAACCGGCCTTATCCAGGACGCATCCTTGTTGATCAAGGTCTATCCGACCAATTCCTGTCGGAGCAGCTGAAACCCGAAGCGCTGGAAGCCGCGGCCGCTGCGTCCGGCCAGAAAATGGACATGCGTAAACATGCTGGCTATGACCATGGGTACTACTTTATCCAGACTTTCGTGGCCGATCATCTAGCGCATCACGCCAGCGTCTTGCTCAAGGCGAGATGAGTCAGAGTTGGCCATGCGTTGGAAGTGAGTGCGATCCCCGAGACCGATAGGCATGAATACAGCGGTGCGAATCATCCTGCTCATCCAGACTATCGGCGGCGGCTATTTCGGCGCGGTCATGACTGCAACGTCCGCGGAGGGCATGCCGGTTGTAATGTCTGTGACGGGCATCGTGATGTTTCTGGGAATTACCCTTGCGGGGATCTCGTTCGCTTTATCCCCCGGCCGTACCTGGCCCGTTCTGGCTGCACTAGCAGTCCAGACCATTTGGATAAGCACGCCAGCTTTCTCCTACAAGATCAGCACCGGGCTCGCATTCTGGATCATCACGATGTCCGGGCAAGGCAACGTCTGGGCGAATTTCGGTGCAGACGTATCGTTGGGCTCATTTGGGATTCAACAGACGGGGTTTGGATTAAATATCGTGGCGCTTTCCCTACTGGCAATAGTCTGGATGTCGGCCAAAGGCCAGAGGGACCGCACAAAACACGTAGAGCAACGCTCAGAAATGTGAGCCCATCGTAATAGCGACATCAAGGTAGATGAGAATCGTGAGACCGTGAGCGGGCACGTCGCTTTGCCTGACAACCCATGACGAATGTCGCTCCCCTCAAGGAGCGAGGGACGTGCTAGACGTCATCCATATGGCCTTGCCGATGGATGGGGGCATCTGGCGCGTCGAGTGGATCGGCGCGGTCAGGGTCAATCCGTTCTCTCCACAAGAGCTCGAAGTGTCCGTTGCCTTCCGGCAAGTCGGAGCAGCGCCCCCCTATGTTCCGAACAGGCGAATCCACATCGAACGGATCGGGGTCAGCACACTCTGCAAGCTCCCCTTGGGCTCCTTGTGGCGCGACGGCCGGTACGTCGGCGAGCACCCGGCGACCTCCCTTCAATGCGAGGTCAATCTTCAGACCGGCAGCAGGCGCGCGGATGTCGTCAGCTATGACGTTGTCGGCGATCCGAAAGAGAAGAGGAATGGACGGCATGGAAACCACCTGATTCCGATACGCATGGGCACGTTCTACGCCATGCGCATCCAGATTTCGAAACCAAGGACCAAGTTGAAGCGGATCATCATTCCGCTCTTCGAGATCGCGCGATCCTGGTTCCTGCGTGACAGCGAGCTGACGCTTCGATTGACGTCCGGTCCGATCGATAGCGCAATGGACAAGCTCTACGACGCAAAGCAGTCAACCATCGTCGAGCAAGGTCAAACGGTGCTCGCGATTCACCCCGGTTTGAGCGAGGGCGCCATCCCGACCATTGCGATGCTGGCGTGCGATCCGTATTCCCGGATGGTCGCAAGCCGCATGGTGAACCGGATCGTCAGCGCCTTTATGTCCAAAGAGTCCGTGGGTCTCGAAACCCTACCTCCCCTCCAGGAGCGCTGGGCGATTCACGCGGCCGGGACCTGGGGTGAGATGAAAGATAAGGGTACGTTCTACGTCTACCGCATGACCGCCATTCAAATGCCCAAGCTGGGTGATGTCGAATGGTTCCGCCTGGGCGGAGACGAACCGGTTGCGGCTGCCACGGTCACGACGGACGAAGCCTCGCCCTTCGATGAATTCAAGACTCGGCGGGGCACGGCTCGCGTCACCCACCAGTTGGATCCGTCGGCGCGGCATGGGCGGACATCGGCAACCGTGGAAGCTGTCCCCATGCTAAATCCCCCGATCGTCATCAAGCGCCCGACGCCGCCTCCCGCAAAGGAGACGCGAGGAACTCGCAGCAAGGCTTCGAAAGGTGGTCGAACCTCGACGGAAGAAGAGGTTTCAACAGGGGTGGCGGCGAGCTGGGGCGAGGGGGTGCCGAGCTTTCGGTACAAGATCAAGACAACCGAGGACGACGATGTTTCATCCCGCGTGTTCCTTCCCGCGGGACTGAAGCAGATGGTCATTATCGTCCGCCACCTCAAGAAGGACGCTGACTTGAGGATCCGCGCGGTGGGCGGATCGAGGTCTGCCATTCACCCGTCGGGGATCGTGACGACATCTCTGTCCGACGAGTTCTCATGGTCGCTAATAGAAGGAAAAGTGAGGCAGTCCCTCGCCTACGAGGTCCTTCACGCAGGTCATTACTTCTACCTCATCGAAGTCGAGCGACGATATGAGAAGGAAGAACTATCGACGTGCCTGGTTGCCCGGCTGGATGGGCGCCGGTTCACGTCCGCCGACATCGACAGACTGCTGGACGTCTATGCCAGGAAGCGGGGAAGCTGGACCTCAGTGCATGACCCGTACTGGAAAAGGACCCTTGCCCACAAGTTCAAAGACGTGCTGACCTTCTCGGAGAGGTTCAAGTCTATCGTGGTCAAGAGGGGGAGTGAGATGGCCAAGGAAGCCGCTGGGTCCCGACATTCGTTATCACCATGATGCGAGAAAAATAAGCAGAAAAAGCGTCTGATTAGTCCGGCCCGAAATCAGGACTCCATGTTCACCTCCGAGGATTCCTTGTCTCCCAACTTAAAACACCTTCGCGAACATTTGATCGACAGCGCTAAAGAGCGCGACATCAAGGACCAGGTTGGCGTGCTGTGGGCGGTCAGCTTTGTAGCGACCCATCGGCAGATGGATCCGATCGCCGACTGGGACCAGATATGCGTCGAGCAGCTGTCGAATCTGCTGGAAAGAAAACGCCCCAATGGAAATCGACGGCAGAGACTGGGCATCCGCACGGACGGTCGGCACGACTTTGACTGGATAGAGCAAGGTTTCGCGAACGCTGTCGATCAGCTTCTGATCGGTGCTCGCCCTGCAGGCGTAGCGGCTGCTCCGAACAAGCTGGTCGATGGCGCCGACTCGGGACCAATGGTGTGGCTTCTGAGGACTATGATCGAGTCAGCCCGAGGTACCGCCACGGTCGATCTTGGGGCCACCTTCACCGCCTTCGTTCGGTCCGATCCCGAATTCGAATCGCTGTTGCTCGATGGATCGAAGAAGTAAGAGGTGTAGAGCTGATTACTTGGGCGGACTTAGATCCAGGACTTACGTAACGGTGTAGATTGGAAGTGAGATGCATGGAATCTGATAATCACAAATATAGGTGCAAGGGTATGGCAGACAATAAAATCATTTTCATTGCGTTTGCGATCGAGGACATCCGTCAACGGGATCTGTTCGTAGGTCAGACGTGGCATCCGCGGGTGCCTTACGAGTTCACCGACATGTCGGTGAAAGAGCCGTACCCGACGGACGAGTGGAAAGACCGGGTGCGCACCCGTATCCGGCGCTCGAATGGCGTGATTGTGCTGGTGAGCAAGCACTCCAAGTCGTCCACCGGTCAGAAGTGGGAGATCCAGTGCGCCAAAGAAGAGAAGAAACCCATTCGGGGAATATGGGCGTACACCGATGACAAAACCGAGATCGATGGTGTCGCGACCTGCAGCTGGTCCGACGACAACATCAGCAGTTTCATCGACAGCGTCTAGCAGCGTCCTCGATAGCGGTGGCCGGAATCGAAACCGACATGCACGACACCCCACAGCCCTCGCCAGAAGGTGACGACGAGGCTGCGGCCTTGCTCGAGCAGCTCGCGAACATCGAACACCAGCGGTGGGCCCACTGGCAGAAATATCTGCACTCGAAAGGGATTCTGAACTCCGACGGCTCGCTGACGCTGCCGGCCGACCTCGTTGCGCGTTGGGAGCGTCTGATGAATACGCCCTACGCCGCGCTTTCCGAGAAGGAAAAGCAGAGCGACCGCGATCAGGTCAAGCGCTATCTGCCGCTCATCACGGCTCGAGCGGGCCGCGACAGCACAAAATAAGGCGGAATACTCATAATGGAATTCGCCACGACTGAAATTGTTGGTCTCCTCAACTATCTGCTGCCCGGCCTGGTGGCGACCTGGGCCTTCCGGCGTCTGACGGCCTACGACAAGCCGCGGGATCTGCAGTCCATCGTCGAGGCAGTACTCTTCACGGCGGCGATCCAGCCCACCGTTCTGATTGTCGAGTGGATCGCGAACGGAATCGGAGCGCATCTGTTCGTTCTCGGCAAGTGGACCGATCAATCGGCTTTTGTCATTGCCATATTGTTGGGCCTGGTGATCGGGATGGCTTCCGGCGTGGCCGCCAACAAGGATTGGGTGCATAACTACCTTCGGAGGCTGAAGTTCACGAAGGCCACGAGTTATCCGTCTGAGTGGTATCGGCACTTCTACTGCGAAGAGCGCTACCTAATTCTCACCCTGAAGAACAACGACCGTATCCTCGGCTGGCCGGTCGATTTCCCGAACTCGCCCTTGTCGGGACATTTCAACCTCAACAACGCTTCCTGGCTACCTGTTGGAGAGGAACCGCGACCGCTCGCGTCAGCGGAATCGATATTGATTCCGGCAGCGGAGGTGATGTACGTGGAATTCATGAAGTTCGAAACCGAGACTCAGTCATGAACAAAGGTCATCCGCCCGCAGCGGGGCACAACAGTCCACTCACTAGGCGAGGCGTCAACGGTGGACAGGTGGGTCGGCCGCTCCCCGTAGCCAAGCCAGCCACACCGACGCCACCACCGCCATCGTCGACAAAAAAATGAGTGCGGGCTGCCCGACGGGCAGCTCTGACGTATCCAAATAACTAGAACGCCGATCATAGGCAAGGGAAAGTTGTGGGGACCAAGAAACGAGTGTTCATCAGCTTCGATTACGACCACGACGTGGGTGCCAAGGTCATGCTGGCTGGTCAGGCTGCGCTTCCGGACAGCCCTTTCGACTTCAAGGACGCCTCGGTCAAGGATCATCTGCCCGGCGACTGGAAGGAGAAGATCAGACGCCGGATGGAAAACGTCGACGTCGTCATCGTGCTTTGCGGCCAGCACACGCATACCGCAGCCGGCGTGGCGGAGGAGCTTGAGATCGTCAGGTTGAAGGGAATCCCCTATTTCCTGCTGGCCGCGTACTCGGACAAGAATTGCACGGCCCCAATTACTGCTGCCTCGGGAGACAAGGTTTACAAGTGGACCTGGGATAACCTGAAAATACTGATTGGCGGTGGCCGCTGATGTCTGCGAGAAAAGCCCTGGTGATCGGCATCAATCACTACGCTCACGTCAGTCCCTTGTATGGTTGTGTGGCCGATGCGAACAGAGTCAATGCCGTTCTCGAACGCAACGCCGACGGCTCCATCAATTTCTCGACGATATTGCTCACCGGAATCGGGCCGACCGAAGTCGTCAATCGATCGCAGATGCGACTGGCCATCAAGGAGCTTTTCGAGGGAGACAGCGAAGTCGCATTGCTGTATTTCGCTGGCCATGGGCACATCGAAAGCACCGGCGGCTATCTTATGGCGAGCGACTCGATCAGTGGGGACGAAGGCGTATCGCTCAACGACGTGATGCGATTTGCCAACGATTCTTCATCAAAAAACCGCATCATCGTCCTCGATAGCTGTTATTCGGGCACCGCGGCGGCGTCTGGAAATCTCAAGAACCTGTCAGAAATCGCCGAAGGCACTACCATCCTGACCGCGTCGACTGCCGAGCAATATGCCAACGAGGAAAACGGCCAGGGAGTCTTCACGAGTCTGCTTGTCGATGCCTTGAGCGGCGGTGCCAGCAATCTCGTGGGAGCAATTACCCCGGGCAGCGTTTATGCCCATATCGACCAGTCCCTGGGTCCTTGGGAGCAGCGTCCAGTTTTCAAAACCAACGTAACGCGATTCGTCTCTCTTCGGCGCGTCCAAGCTCCGATCGATCTGCAGGAGCTGCACAAGATTCCAGAGCTGTTTCCCGACCCGGGATATGAGTTGAAACTGGATCCGTCGTTCGAGCCGAAACGAAATGGGACTGAAGCGAACGTGCCACCACCTGATCCGGTCAACAACGCGAAATTCGCGACGCTTCAGCGCTGCAACAAGGTGGGGCTTGTCGCTGCCGTCGGAACAACACATATGTACGATGCCGCCATGGAAAGCCGATCATGTCGACTGACCGTGCTCGGAGAGCACTACAGGAATCTGGTGCTTCGAAAGCGCATCTGACTAGCGATGCCCTCAGCTACTTGAGCCTGTGCAAGCGGCATGACCCAGCATTCAAGTGAACTCCTGCTTGCGCTTATAGGTGAGCATTAGTGACTGGCCGCTTAGGGGCTAGGAGGCACGAGTGCTCCCCCGCTCGGCTGTTGTCGCGATTCCGCTCATTACGATGCAAAACCGTAACCGTCCAACTAGCAGAGGGAGGCCTTGCAGTGCGTCGCCGATGCGCCATAAAAAAGCCCGATCACCCAAAGGATGATCGAGCCATGAATAAGGACAGACTCCAGGTTCGAGGATCCCACGCCACAAGTGCGCTGCCATCGCGAACGACGACCTCTACAACCACCCTGCGCACGCCTGTCCTGCAGGTATCGTTCGATACCTCACGTGCATTCGCAAGAAAGTGCCTCCGCCTGCTATCGCCCAGCGCCATTGATCCTTTGATTGGCCCAACGACAAACGCCTATGCATCAATGGGTTTCTGCTCGCCCCGTGCGGTATCCAGAAGGCCCGGCGTTTGAATCGTGATAGCCGTTGCATTGACCTCCATCGACTTCGTGCGCAACAGATACCGCTTCTCTTCGCCCTGCGTTCCGAACGATGCAACTTACAGGTTGCTCGGCCGGCCTCGGTCGATCAGGAATGAAGGTGCCCTCGTGTCATCGTCCCTAGTCCTACTGGTCGCTCCGTATGCCTGAAAGCTTTCGCGCTTACATCGACGAGTCCGGAGATATCGGTTTCAACTTCAAAGGCGGAGGTCGCGGGAGCACGCCGTGGTTCGTTCTGTCCGCAGTGGTTGTCAGTAAGAAGAACGATACTCGTTTGATCGGCTCGATCGATGAGGCCAGACGAATTCTTCGGAAGACTAACGGCGAAGTACTCCACTTCCGCGAGCTGAGACACGAGCAGCGGATACCCGTCATTCGAGCCGTCGCCGGCGCCCCGGTGAGGACGGTTTCCGTGGCCATTGAGAAAGCGAGTATAAAAAGTCGCGAGGTCTTCCAGGGTCAGGGCGATCGACTCTATAACTACGCTTGTCGATTTCTATTAGAGCGAATCTCTTCGCTCTGCTACCAGAGTCGAAACAAGACGTACCCTGGCGACGGCTTCTGCGAGCTGATCTTTTCCAACCGGGCCGCTACCTCGTACGACGAAATGTCCGCCTACATCGCCAAGCTCAAGACGCGATCGCAGGCGGGCAGGAAGCACAAGATTAATTGGACCCGTATCGACCCCGCTCGGGTTCGAGCAGTCAATCACGACCAATTGGCTGGGCTCCTCATGGCCGATGCGGTAGCGACAGGCTTGTTCTACGCCATTAATAGAAACTCGTACGGAGAGATCGAGCCTCGGTATTACGAGCTGTTGAAGCCAACCATCTATAGAGACATTAAGACGAAGAAGGTGTCTGATCACGGCCTCGCGTTTTGGCCAACCACCCTCGAGCAACTGATGGAGTCCGATGATTGCTACCATTTCTTTGAGCCATGATGGGCGCAGGATGTTTGCGGCGCGGCTCTTGCAATGAAACAGATGCGATCCAAGAGGGGCACCGTGGCGCCGATTCGTAATATTGTGTTCGCTGTCCTTGCAGTGTTAGCGCTGACCGGCGCCCCGGCTTTTGCTTGTGTCGGAAAGGTCGTTGGCGTCACCGATGGAGACACGATCATGGTGCTCTGCGATGGGGTCGAGACCAAGGTCCGTCTCAATCAGATTGATACGCCGGAACGAGGTCAGGCGTTCGGCAGCAAGGCCAAGGAAGTTCTGTCGAACCTGGTCTTCAAGCGGACTGTCCGACTCGAAATCGTCGATACCGACCGGTACGGGCGAGCGGTCGCAACTGTCTGGGTGGGAGAGATGAACGCCAATCGCGAGATGGTCCGATTGGGTTTCGCCTGGGCCTATAGGAAATACCTTCAGGACCAGACCCTGATTGAAGTAGAGGCTGAGGCAAAAGCGTCTCGCCGGGGACTGTGGGCGGATCCGAATCCGATCCCTCCATGGGAATTCAGGAAGGCGAAGCGCGCTTCGTAACGCTTGCCGTGCGGCCAATAGACGAACTGTTCTTGTCGCGCGCAGGTGTCCCGTATTGCCGCCTGAACTCCGCCATCGGCTCAGGATTTCCACGCTCGACGACCGAGAGCTACCGTACTACGAGCATCGAATGGCGGCGTGATGGCTCAGGTGCCGGCAACACTGGCTCGATGCCATCGGATTCAACGAAATGAAGCCTCATTCGTCTTGGTGACAGCCACCAAGTCAGGCGAAATCCACCCTATCGACGGCGGCCGACAAGAGACACCTCACTCAGCGGCGCGCGAGAAGCCGCAGGGCTGTCGGGATGCGGATTCTCGCTCACTTGAGCAGTGGTTCTCGGACTTCGCAATCAGCTAGTGGCGCACCTAGTGATCAGTGATTGGCCCAATGAGTGACCGAACGCTGTGTGCCAGGAGCGGACGGCCATGAAGGTGGGGTTTCAGCCGGATCAACGCTGACCTTGAGCCGCGCCTAAGCCGGAGCGCAACTCAGGCAAGTCGTCTCGCGCCAAACGTCACGTCTTGTCGTTGTGAGCTTTCCGACGCCTCAGGCAGGCGAGAAGTCTTGGCAAACTATTGCCCTCGACTTTCAACCGAAGCAGGGCGTGCCTAAGGCTACAACAGACTCGGACAGAGTAGTGGCGAAGCTTCCAAGTCTACGGAACGACTTCGACTCCAGGAGTCGAGCTTCCTCCTGACTACGCGCCCCGCCAGCAAGGTTGCGCAGCACGACCAGCTAATGTTTAGTAGAACCGCGACTTGATGAACTCAAACCCCGTTTTGAACGCAGCCGTCTTCAAAGAGGGTTCCTGACTCGTGCGCTTCTTGTAATCCCGAAGTCCATCTTCGACACCGGCATTTCCCCATGCCGTGACTTTCGAGTCCGCAGGCGACACCGGCTGCGAAGACGTTTCGAGGAGCTTCGACAGGTTCACCGCCGAGGCTGCGACCTTAATCGTTTCGTACCAGTTTGGAAGCTGCTTATAGAAGGTGTCCCCCGTAGAGCTGGCAGCGCCTCGAATGAACAGATACCACTCCGCGGCAGCGAGGTTTAAGTCTTGCGACATGCCTCCATCTCTACAGTCTTTAAGGAATTTCCAGTTCGTCAGAATGACCTCCGGGTCATAGCTCTGAGTCAAATCCGCATCTGCGGAGGCGGCGCCGCAGGTTATCTGAAGACTGCCAGTCGTAATCCACTTACGAACAGTAGAGTCATTTACTTCCGCATGCGCCGCGTTTGACACGCAACCGACGATGCAAAGGAAAGCGAACTTTGCGACCAGAATGGAAATGAGTTTCATTGACCTTTTTTCCATTTTTGGTGGCGCAAACGCTGTCGCCAATCAAGATAATCCACGCTGCTTGTGCAATCAGCGCGTCCAGGCTCTCGATCTCGCATCAAAAGCATGAAGCCGCTGTCATTTGCGTGGGTGATATAGCTGGGAAAATTTTGAAGCTCTAAAGTGGTAGCTTCGCTTTTATGCGACCAATGAGCGCCTTTTCGACACGCTGGTACTCTGCAACAGGAGGGCACTCGCTATACCGCGTGCAGCGAATGGTTTCCACATCGTCGATCCATTGCTCCATTCGGGCGCGCGCCAAGACCGTTGCAATCTGATCGACGTTATTGTCGTCCAGCTTTAGGTCACTGAAATACCCGCGCAAGGGCAGGCGAGATCGCATATCGAAGTCAGTCCACGTTTGCCAGGGGCCCACGTCGCACTTGTCGTCTTTCGCGCAACTCTTTGCGCGTGCACGAATGTCCTCAAGCCCTTTCTGGGCATCGCCCTTTAAGGCGGCGACAGCATCCCTGTTAGCGTCGTATTTGAGTAGCCAGCCGCTCTTACTCTTCAGGGCCTCATCCGCGTAACTCCAAATTGTCATAAGCCGACCGAAGGATCGCGAAAGAATTTGGTGATCCTTCAGATCTACATCAATTTGTGAATCTGGCCAGTCCGGCAGGGACGTGTAGGGCTCCACTGTCATCGCGAAAGTGATCGGGGCCGAAGAAGCCTGCTGGGGCAGGTTTTTAATTTCCTGATTAAGTTCTTCCAGAGACAAACTGATCGTCTTTCCATCGCCGCCACTGCGTGTCGCTTGGATTGAAAAACGGTTACTCGCCTGATATTTCTTCATCTTCGAGTCGGCGGAGACATCGAACCCACCGGTCAGACCGCTGTAACTTGCGGTCGAAGCGATATCTTGAGATTCATCTCGGGTGGTTCCCTTGAACTCAAGAACCGCCACCATTTTCGCACCGCGTTGCATAACTGATACAAATCCGGTTCCACACTGCCTGAAGAACTCGGCGGGATTAGTCTTCGCCATTGCTTGCAGTGCTGGGGTTGCAAATTTTACCGACGAAGGCACCACATATTTGGGCCCTACCCATACCTCCGCCAACGCGCTCATATAGGTCGACGTAGATGTGAACGACATCGCTTGCGCGAAGGTCGCCGACGCCGAATAGTTGTCGCCAGTAAGAGATTTGAAGCTCGCGCTTGCAGATACGTTAAGTGATCTCGACAGCGATTCGTTGTCAACCTCCTGCTGATAATTAAGGCGGGTGCTGTTGTGTTGGCCAGATTCAAGGTCGAACGTGATGCAGGACTTGAATTTCTTCTGAGCTTTGTCGATATCCCACCCCTCTCCCAGCGCGACCGGATTCGTTTCAGGGAAATCGACGGTTACCTCGGAGGCGGCAGTGTTAGCCCACAGCCCTGCTCCAAGGCAAAGGGTCATCAAGATCGGCCGAAAGTCGCGCATGATTACTGACCGAGAACTTCATCGATGCACGTCTCTAGTGCGTTGTCGAAATCCTTCGAGGTCGGTACATATTCCTGCCGTGCGCTCAGTCGAGCACGCGCCTCAATGGCGCCTTGTCCTCCACAGCCGTGACCATTGCAATAAGCCTGAGCGGACACTTGCCGGTCATCCTGAGACGTGATGCTAAAACCGGTACGACTAGGCGTGTTTCCACCCGCATCCACCAACGAGACTGATCCAGGAACAATTCTGTAACCCGGTTTCACAACCAGTTGAGCAGGCGTGACGTTATTTTCAATCCCTCCGCATCTCGGAGGAAAGCCCTGGATATTGCCGGGTTCGCAGTGAGCAACAAAGACCTGATCCGGGAAGGACTCCAACGAATTCGCCACAAGCGCGTCAATCTTCACCTTCTTGCAGGCGACGATCTTCTCCTTCGCGGTTGTCTGCGTGTATCCGGTAGTGCAAACAAGCAAGATCGAAACACCACCAATCAGCCATGCACGAGCGTTCATAACGGTTCCCCCGATTAAGGTTCTGACGCAGTATTCCCCGACCCGACGCTAACCTAAGGTCGATGCAATATTCAAGCGTCTGATCGCAAGGGATAGACTGCCCGGCGGGCCGGTTCCTTTTCGTTGAAGCACGCGGCCTGAACGGCCGGAATCCGCGGCGTCAATCCATTGCAATGGCCGGCTTCAACCCGTTGGAATAGCTGGTCGGCCCCAGTGGAATTGGCACTCAGGAGGCTTTCCCCGCAGCCTCAATGATCTGTGCCCGTGCTGAGCGACCCGCAGCTGCCGGAATGACCTGGTGCTTTACAAGTCGAACTCGCAATCCTTCAGGGGTCATTGGATGGTGCGTGGGCCTTCCGGGAAATAACCACTCTGATCCATCCCGGACCAAGTCGTCTCGGAGCTGAATGTACGTTCGCACAGCAGGCTGTACGTCCTCAGGTAATTGAATGGCTCGGCCATTCAGCGTGATCTTCGTCTCGCCGTGGGATGAAATCGCCAACGAAGATCGAGGCAGCCTTGCAGCGATGGTCAGAGGAGTTCCGAAGGTCGCCATCAGCCAGCCGACGAGGGCCGCACGCAAATCGATGTAAGTGGTGCTCTCGGCAAGAAAGGTCGTCGCTGCCGTGCGGGAGAGTGTTCCTCCTTCGTCAGGCGACACAGCTCGTGGCGTCTTCTTCGGCATGCTGAGAGCTGGGTGCTCAGCCTTTAGAAATCCGACGAATGCGAAGAGGCAGGCCCTGTGTCCTGGGGAATGCTTCAAGAATCGCGCGATGAGCCCCGTATCGAGCGGCTTCTCGCCCACGAACTTCAGGAACTCAACAGCGGCCCTGACGTTGAGTCGAATGGATCGCACCTTGCCAGGGCTCGCGTGGTCCACCGCCTTCAACTGCGCCATCACGAAGGATTCGAGGGATCCCCGGTAGATGCTTTCGCTGACCTCCGCGACAGCCTGTCGGATACGTCGTCGGTCGGACGCGCGCTCGGCCTGGGCGCGGGTCGGAATCTTGAAGCCGACGTTGTGCAGAAATGTTGTTACAAGCTCAATCTGCCGTAGTTCGGCGGCCGTCAGCTTCTCGAGGACCCGATCTGGTGATATGTCAGATGCGACGGGGAAAAGCCCCTCCAATCGACTGAAGGCTTCGATGTAGGGAGGCATCTTCACAACCAGTTGCGCGGGGTCCATTCGTTCTTCGAGCGACTGGATGAACCGAACGAAAAGTTCCTGCCACTCTGTGCTCTCTAGGCCTTCCTTCAGCGCGTGTGTTTGTCTGACCAGCCGCGCAAACCAGTAAGCATGCTGCTCCTCCAACGAACGCTGGGCGTGCTGGGGATCAGCGTCGCACTGAACGCAGACGGGCCGCTTTCGCTCGTCGTACTTGGCAACCTTCCGATGGCGCCGACAGGTCGAACAGGTTTCGTAATCCTTGGGCGACGGATATTTCTTGGGGAACGGCTCGAAGTACCGTCGGCATTTCTTGCAGACAGCTCCCTCTGGGGTACGCAACGCGGCCTGAGGAACAGGTCCATCACATCGAATACAGCGCCTGGCGTTGCACTCGCATGTACGGCACTGGCCGTGTCCGACTGACTTGTGGACGCGCGCCGGCTGTTCGCAGGTACGGCACGCGACCACCACGAAGTCCCTGACATAGCAGGTGTGGCAATAAGCGATCCCCAGAAAGACCTTGTGAGCCTTGGGCATCCCTTTCCCGCATCGACCGCACTCCAGATGTTTAACTCTCATCCGAGTTTCCGGCCCGGTGCAGTTGCCAGGTAGTCGTCGAAGAGAACCATCTGAAACGCATCCTTGTAGCTGTGCTTGCGTTTGCTCCGGGGTCGTCGGGGTCTAGGACGCCGAGTACGGGGGACGTGAGACAGTCTCCGGATTCCCTCCAGAAGCCATGAAGGTGCTGTGTCCCTCCTGGTGTCCATGACATCTGTTTGCGAGACATCGAACGAGCGACAGGCCTTCACGAAACGGTCAGGCCAGGCCTCGAGCATCGAGAGACAGACCGGAATGGCCCATGCCCGCACGCCGATACGGCTGGTCTCTAGCGTGTCGAATAGCTTCCTGCGGATTGGCAGCTCCGAGGCCGCGCATTCAAATTCGTCAGCCAACTCGGTGGGCATCCGCTTACTCGTGACGAACGAGAACAGAAGGCGAGTCGCGAGGATGATCTCCTGTAGCGCAACTTGATTGGCGCCGACGACGAAGTCCTCGCCTAGAAAAATCTGCCTCACGGCGTGACACGCTGCCCATTGGCCTTCGGTGAGCTCAAGAGGCTCTGCGGCCAGACTTCCGTGGCACTCGCTACAGTTGATCATGGACGCATCGAAATTCCGATGCGGCATCAGTGGCGCATCGCAATGCGGGCAGCCATCGAGCAATCGGATGCCGTGATCATCGCAGCCAAACTGGAGCGCGAATCGCCACTCTCGACGGTGGAACGGGACGATACCTTCCAGCAAACAGCGGGGGCAGTATTGGAGTCCATGCCGACGACGCTTTCGATGGTAGATCCCATAGGAAAGGATTCCCGGCGTGATAGCCCGATCGG
This sequence comes from Nitrospira sp., assembly GCA_035281245.1. Taxonomy (GTDB): domain Bacteria; phylum Nitrospirota; class Nitrospiria; order Nitrospirales; family Nitrospiraceae; genus Nitrospira_C. The sequence continues at coordinate 21 of DATEEH010000038.1, read as the reverse complement.
GCGTCAGGCCGAAAGTGTCGA
>DATEEH010000037.1:0-9845 GCA_035281245.1 Nitrospira sp. | reverse complement strand
AGGGTCCGCTGGGAATTACCGATTGTTCTCATGAAAAAGAGGGCGAATTCTGCCTGCAACGGGAACATTGCAATATCCGCACACCATTGTTGAAAGTGCAAGACAGCATTTACCAACTGCTGAACAACATGACCTTGCAGGACATGTTGGGTGGCACCCCGCTCATCACCATTCAGTCCCCGACTGCACAAGGAGTAGAACGATGAAGTTTCCGATCTTCCTGGATAACCACTCCACGACGCCGATGGATCCTCGCGTGCTGGAGACAATGCTGCCGTATTTTGTCGAAAAGTTCGGCAACGCCGCGAGCCGCAACCATGCGTTCGGGTGGGAGGCCGAAGAGGCGGTTGAAACAGCCAGAAAGCGCATTGCCCGCTTGATCAAGGCCGACCCAAAGGAAATCGTCTTCACCAGCGGTGCGACCGAATCCGATAACCTGGCGCTCAAAGGCGTCCTGGAAATGTACAAGGAGAAAGGCAATCACATCGTCACGTCCGCCACTGAGCATCGAGCCGTGCTGGATACCGCCAAGTCATTGGAAGGCAAAGGACTGGCCACGGTGACGTATCTTCCGGTCGACAAGCAGGGCATGGTGAGCCCTGAGGCCGTCCGCAACGCGATCACCGACAAAACCATCCTCATCTCGGTGATGCTGGCCAACAACGAAATCGGCACCATCAACCCGGTGCACGAGATCGGTAAAATTGCCAAAGAGAAAGGCGTGTTGTTCCATTGCGATGCCACGCAGGGCGTCGGAAAAATTCCCGTCGACGTCCAGGCGATGGGCATCGATCTCATGTCGTTCTCAGCTCACAAAATCTACGGCCCCAAGGGCGTCGGCGCGCTGTATGTCAGGAAAAGGAATCCGCGGGTCCGGATTGCGGCGCAAATGGACGGTGGCGGTCATGAGCGCGGTATGCGTTCGGGCACCTTGCCCGTCCCGTTGATCGTCGGGTTCGGAAAGGCCTGTGAGCTCTGCGAGCAGGAAATGGCGGTCGAATCCGCCCGTTTGACCACCATGCGGGATCGCCTCCAGGCGGGCATCATGGCCGCATTGGAAGAAAGCTATCTCAACGGCCATCCGACCAATCGATTGCCAGGAAACCTGAATATTTCCTTCGCCTACGTGGAAGGGGAATCGCTTTTGATGGGCATGAAGGAAATCGCGTTGTCGTCGGGTTCTGCCTGTACTTCTGCGACACTCGAGCCTTCCTATGTCCTTCGGGCTCTGGGGGTCGGAACCGAACTGGCGCATTCGTCGATCCGATTCGGATTGGGGCGGTTCAACACCGAGGAGGAGATTGACTACACCATTAAGAAGGTTATCGAAATCGTGACGAAGCTGCGGGAGATGTCTCCGCTTTACGAAATGGCCAAGGAAGGGGTCGATTTGAAATCAGTTCAGTGGGCGGCTCATTAGAATAGAAAAGGCAATTTCAGATCGCAAATCTCAGATTTCACACATTCGGAGGCTATCATGGCGTACAGCGACAAAGTCGTCGATCACTTCAACAATCCCCGCAACATGGGAAGCTTCAAAAAGGATGAGGAAGGCGTGGGCACCGGTATGGTCGGCGCGCCGGAGTGCGGCGACGTCATGAAACTGCAGATCAAGGTGCAGAACGATACGATCGTGGATGCGAAATTCAAGACGTTCGGCTGCGGGTCCGCCATCGCCAGTTCGAGCCTTGCCACCGAGTGGCTAAAAGGCAAGACTCTGGACGAGGCCCAAAAGATCAAGAACACGGACATTGTGCAGGAGTTGAACCTCCCGCCCGTGAAAATTCACTGTTCGGTGTTGGCTGAAGACGCCATCAAGGCGGCATTGGCCGACTATCACAAGAAAACCGAAAATAAATAACGGCAGGAAGGAGCGCCTCATGGATACCACCAACACGGAGACTCAGATGCCGGTGATTAGCCTGACCGAGGCGGCCGTCAAGGAAGTCAAACGCCTCATCAATGTTCAGGGCATCACGGAAGGCGGACTCCGTCTCGGCGTCAAAGGGGGCGGCTGCTCGGGACTGAGCTACACGATCAACTTCGACGAGAAGATCGGCCAATATGATCAAGTCTATGACATTGATGGGATCAAGGTCATTGTCGACGCGAAGAGTGCGATTTATCTCCAGGGGACGCAACTCGACTACCAGAAAGATCTCATGGGCGGGAATTTCAAGTTCGTCAATCCAAACGCCAACAAGACTTGCGGGTGCGGGGAGTCGTTCTCAGCATAACGCACGAAGAATGTAGAACGGATTTTTCCCACAGGCATGGCAAGCCGCCATGCCTGTTTTGTCAGAGCGGAACGCAGAGAAGATGGATCATTCGCCGGTTCACAATACAGGGCGTCGGGAATTGCAGATGGCCAGGAGCATGTGCTGGCACTGCCAATCCGAAGTGTCCGGTGAATATTTTTGCGAACGTTGCGTCAAGGTGCAGCCCGTGTCGAAAGAAGCGGACTATTTTACGTGCCTCGGCTTCCCGCGGCGTCTCATCATCGATCCGCAGGAACTCGAGGCCAAGTTTTACGAGCTCAGTCGGGCGTTTCATCCGGACTTCTACCAGAATAAAAGCGAGACGGAACAGGCCATCAGTCTCAGCAATGCCGCGACCTTGAACACCGCGTATCGCACACTTCGAGATCCGATCCAGCGTGCCGAATATCTGCTGGATCTTGAGGCCGGAGCCGTCAAGGAGATCAGATCGTCTCCCCCGGCGGACTTGTTTGAAGAAATTATCGAGCTTCAGGAAAACCTGGAGGAATACCGGGCAGCCGATCCGTCCTCCGATACCGGACGGAATCTGCGTACGCAACTGCAGACGGAACAGCAGAAGTTGGAGGAGAGACAACTTGCGATGGAAGCGCAGCTCGAGCGGCTCTTTGTCGAATGGGACAGGTTACAAGACAGAGGCGAGGCTACGAGCCAGACCCGCACAGATCGAGAGCGCCTGCTGAAGCACATGCGTGAAATTCTTTCCAATCGCACCTACGTCAAAAACATCGTCAACGACCTCGTGACCACCATCGGATAATCATGTCTCGTATTGTTGGAATTGATCTCGGAACCACGAACTCGCTCGTGGCCTACATGAAGGACGGCGTCCCCACCGTCATTCCCGGACGCAGCGGCCGGACCATGGTACCGTCCGTCGTCGCGATGACGGACAACGGCCTGATTGTGGGCGACGCAGCCAAGGAGCATCTGACTCGCAACCCAGCGCGAACCGTCTATTCCGTGAAACGGTTCATGGGAAAGGGATTGGCAGATGTGGAAAGCGAGCTCGCCTACTTCCCGTATTCACTGACAGAACAGGGTGGCGTGATCCGCATCAAGCTGGGAGAGAAATCGTATTCGCCGCCGCAGATCTCCGCCATGATCTTGAAAGAGCTCAAGCAGCGGGCAGAAGCGCACCTGGGCGAAAGCATTTCAAAAGCCGTCATTACCGTACCCGCGTATTTCAACGACAGCCAGCGACAGGCCACGAAGGATGCGGGGATGATCGCCGGTCTTGACGTCGTGCGCATCATCAATGAACCGACCGCCGCCTCTCTCGCCTACGGGCTTCAAGAGAAAACTCAGGGCACGATTGCGGTCTACGACTTCGGAGGCGGCACTTTTGATATCTCCATTCTCAAGCTCAAAAACGGCATTTTCGAAGTGCTCGCGACGAACGGCGATACGCACTTGGGCGGAGACGACATCGACCGCCGTGTCGCCGATCACGTGCTGGGCGAAATTCGGGACGCATTCGCCATCGATCTTCTCCATTATCCAGACCACATGCAGACGGTGCGGCTGGAGGCCGAACGGGCGAAGATCCGCTTGTCCGACACGTTGAAAACCGAGATCTCGATCGACCTCCCGGAAGGGAAAGGCCGGTTTACCCGTGAACTGACGCGCGATCAACTTGTGTCGTTGACGGCGGATATCATTGATCGGACCTTGGCGCCATGCCGCTTGGCTTTGAAGGATGCAGGACTCGCTCCCGAGGGCATCGATGAAGTGGTGCTGGTAGGGGGATCCACACGCATGCCGCTTGTGCGTGAACGCGTCCGTGCATTGTTTGGAAAGCAGCCGCACTGTCACCTCAACCCGGACGAGGTCGTGGCGCTCGGTGCGGCCGTCCAGGCCGACATTCTCACCGGCGGCACAACCGATATGTTGTTGCTGGACGTGACGCCGCTGTCCCTCGGCATCGAAACCATGGGCGGGGTCATGAGCAGTCTCATCAGACGGAACACGACCATCCCCGCCAGCGCAAAGGAAATGTTCACGACGTACGTTGATGGACAAACCGGCGTCGACATTCACATTCTCCAAGGCGAGCGCGAACTCGTGAAAGACAATCGCAGTCTCGCGCGTTTTCGACTGAAAGTCGCGCCGTTGCCCGCCGGCGTGCCTCGCATCGAGGTCACATTCTTGATCGATGCGAACGGGATTCTGAACGTGAAAGCCACTGATATGAGGACCGGCCAGAGCCAATCCATCGAAGTGAAGCCGTCCTACGGCCTATCGGACAATGAAGTCGAACGCATGATCGAGGAATCATTCAAGTTCGCCCAGGAGGACGTCAACGCACGCCGACTGATCGAAGCGCGTCTCGATGCCGGCGCCTTGATCACGACCACGGACAAATCTCTGGCGGAAGGCGCCACGCTCATCACTCAGGAGGCGGTCGCGGCCGTCCGCAAGGCCCTGTCGGCATTGATTGACGCGAAGGACGGCAACGACCTGAAGACCATCCGCGCGCGCATGGCCGAATTGGAGCAAGCGGCGAAGCCCCTGTCCGTGGCCCTCCTCGATGATTCTCTCAAACGCGGTCTGCAGGGCAAAAAAGTGTCAGAAGTCACCAACCGATGAAGGCGCAGGCGGCCGCCTCGGCCGTGGATGAGGAGTTCGCATGGATTTGAAATGGCAGGATGCGGAAGACATCGCGATCCGGCTGGTGGAGGAACATCCGGACACTGATCCTTTGACCGTGCGCTTCACCGACATGCATGCCTGGATCGTCGCCCTGCCGGATTTCACGGACGATCCCAAGAAATCCAACGAAAAAATCCTCGAAACGATTCAGATGGCCTGGCACGAGGAGTATAAGGACTCGAGGTCCTGAACTATTCAGGCTGGTCGATTTTGTAGAAGTCCATCGGATCCAAACGGCGTTGCGCTGCCTGCGTCGGTTCGCTTCCCCGCGCAAAGATCTCGACATTCCCCGGCTGATCTTCCTGCTCGGAATTCAACAGCCCGGTGGCCGGGTCCACCTTTACGAAAGTAATCCCTTCGGGAATCGTAAACGGCACGACCGGCAGGGATTTAAGGGCCTCCTTCATGAAGCTGGTCCAGATGGGCAGTGCGGCATGGGCTCCCGATTCTGTTTCGCCGAGCGAACGGCGGTCATCAAAGCCCACGAACGTTCCAGCGACAAGGTTCGGTGTCCCGCCGATGAACCAGGCATTGATGAAATCATTGGTCGTGCCGGTTTTCCCCGCAATGGGACGGCCAAGCGCCTTTGCGGCTTGCCCGGTGCCTTTCTGCACCACATCTTCCATCATGTTCGTGATGAGATAAGCCGTTTCCTTGGACACGACGTCCTGGGTCTGTGGTTCCTGCTGCTCCAGCACTTTCCCGCCGTTGTCGGTGACTGAGATGACTGCAAACGGTTCGGCTCGCACTCCCTGATTTAAGAACACGCCGTAGGCCGAAGTGAGTTCCATCAATCCGACGGACGAAGAGCCCAGTCCTAACGAGAGATCGGCGGCCAACGGGCTGGTAATGCCCACCTGGCGGGAAAAATCGATCACATTCTTGATCCCGACCTTATCGAGGAGCCTGACCGTTGCAAGATTGTGAGAATGGGCCAAGGCATCGCGCAGGCTGACCATGCCGTGAAATTTCTTTCCATAGTTTTCGGGCTTCCACGTCTTTTCCTCTTCAATCTGTTCATAGACGACGGGGGCATCGAGGACCACAGAGGCGGGGCTCATCCCTTGATTCACGGCGGTCGCATAGATGATCGGCTTGAATGCCGATCCCGGCTGGCGATGGGCCTGGACGGCGCGGTTATATTCGCTGCGATTGAAGTCGTAACCTCCGATCATCGCCCGGATCGCCCCTTGACCCGGCTCGATGGCAATCAGCCCACCTTCCACCAGCGGAGTCTGTTCAAGCTGCACGGAGACGTGGTCTTTTTCGATTTTTTTTACCCTGATTTCAATCACGTCCCCTGGTTTCAAAACCTGTTTCGGATTGGCCGCGACGACCACATCTTTCACGACGTCCGTTCCCGTAAGGCGCCTTTTGGCCCAGGCCATATCGTCGAACGAGAGCTTGCCGTTCACATGGCCGATCTGCACCCAAAACAGGTCTTTGCCCACTTTGGTGACGACGGCTTCACGTTCGTCGCCGACGGCGAGAGACTGGTCGGTAATGGCCACGGGTGAGTTGCCCGCCGTGAGCGAGGATGGATCGACGCTGCGCAGCGGACCACGCCATCCCTGGCGCTTGTCGAGTTCACGTAAGCCGGTCTTGAATGCAGTCTCCGCCGCTCGTTGCATCTCAAAATTGAGGGTGGTCTTGATCTGAAGCCCCCCCTTGTAGACCATGGTCTCCCCGTACTTCGCGATCAGAAGCTGACGCACATATTCCACAAAATAGGGAGCGGTCTGTTCGCTGCCGGGGCGGCGAAAACTCAGCGCCTCTGCGACGGCTTCGTCATGCTCCTCAGGAGTCAGAAATCCCGCTTCTGCCATTCTGTCTAAGACATGCTCTTGTCGCTTCTTGGCGCGAGCGTAATTCTTGAACGGAGAGAAATGGTTCGGTGATTTCGGCAGTCCGGCGAGAAAGGCCGCCTCAGCCACCGTGAGGGCGGAAAGGTCTTTCCCAAAATACGACTGGGCAGCGGCGGCAACGCCATAGGCACCCTGCCCGAAATAGATCTGATTCAGATACGTCTCGAGGATCTGGTCCTTCGTGGAGACCAATTCCATCTTGTACGCCAACACCAGTTCGCGCACTTTCCGATCAAACGTCCGCTCGGAGGAAAGAAACAACGAGCGCGCCAGCTGCTGAGTGATCGTGCTTGCGCCCTCCACCTTCCCGCCTCGGCGAACGTTGGTCCATGCTGCGCGCAGAATCCCGATGTAGTCCAGGCCGGGGTGCTCGAAGAATCTGACGTCCTCGACGGCGATCACGGCACGCCGCAGGTGTTCGGGAATCTGTTGAAGGGGGGTTAAAATCCGCCGTTCGATGAAAAATTGTCCGATGAGCTGCTTATCGCTGGAATACACCTGGGTGACGAGGCTCGGCTGGTAGTTCTGCAGCTGACCGAGATCCGGGAGGTCTTGCGCGTAGTACCACAGCAGACCGCCTGTACCCAGGAGTCCACCCACGAACAAGCCGGCCACCACGACGAGTGTCACCTGCCACCAGCGCCAAGGTCGCCTGGGCGGCGGTTCGCGAGGAGTATCCGAGAGTTGAACTGGCCGATCGATCAAGGTCATGGAAGCGGTCGAGGAGGTCTGTCCCCACGATACCGTGGAGTCGAGGAAAACACAAGCAACTTACCGGCTTGTAAGGCCTGTAACGGTTCGAGTATACTGCCTCTTCGACGCCCGACAGTCGGGGCGTCTTTTTTTTTCGGTCAAGGATACGACTCCATGTCTCAATTGCGCGCCCCGCACGATCGCCGAAACGATATCCGTAACATTGCCATCATTGCGCACGTCGACCACGGCAAGACCACGCTCGTCGATGCGCTCCTGCGCCAGACCCATGTGCATCGCAAGATCGACGACATGGGCGAGCGGATCATGGATTCGATGGATCAGGAGCGCGAGCGGGGGATTACGATTCGCGCCAAGAACGCCAGCGTCACCTACAACGGGGTGAAGATCAACATCGTCGACACGCCAGGCCACGCCGACTTCGGCGGCGAGGTCGAGCGCACCCTCCGCATGGTGGACGGGGTCTTGCTGCTGGTAGACGCCAAGGAAGGGCCGATGCCGCAAACCACCTTCGTGCTGCGGAAGGCGCTCGCCCTGGGACACAGAGCCATCGTCGTCATCAATAAGATCGACCGGCCGGACGCCGTCATTGACGACGTGGTCAACCGAACGTTCGATTTGTTTGTCCATCTGGGGGCGACGGACGAGCAGCTCGATTTTCCTATCGTCTATACGTCGGCGATCAAAGGTACCGCCACGGTCGACGTGAACAAGCCCGGCACCGATATTGCCCCGCTGCTCGAAACCGTTCTCGGACAAATCCCGGCGCCGGCCATCAACGCCAAGGCCCCGCTGCAAATACTTGTTTTGGCGCTCCTGTACGACTCCTACAAGGGGAAGATGGGCGTAGGGAAGATTCAATCCGGCTCTATCGCTCGTCGACAGAGCGTGCTCATCTTGGGCAAGGACGGCGCCCAAATCCCCGCGAAAGTCTCCGATCTTGCCGTGTATTCAGGGCTCGAACGGATCGACGTTGAGCAGGCCGAAGCGGGCGAAATCGTCGCGGTGGCGGGACTCGATCAGATCAGCATTGGAGACACGATCGCCGATGCCGAACAGCCTTCGGCGCTGGCGCGCGTCACCATTGACGAGCCCACCGTGCAGATGACGTTTTCAGTGAACAACAGCCCCTTCGCCGGTCGAGAAGGCCGGTTTCTCACCTCCCGCCACCTGCGGGAGCGTCTCTTCAAAGAACTCGAAACGAACGTCTCGCTGCGGGTACAGGAAACGGACAGTCCCGATCGATTTCTCGTCGCCGGCCGCGGAGAACTGCACCTCGCCGTGTTGATCGAACAGATGAGACGCGAAGGATACGAGCTCCAAGTGTCGCAGCCCGAAGTCATCCTGCACCGCGAAGCCGACAAGGTCACGGAACCGTATGAGGAACTGACCATTCAGGTCCCGGAAACCTACCAGGGAGCGGTCATTGAAGAAATCGGCAAGCGCCGCGGGGAAATGCGCCACATGAAACTGGTGCATTCCGAGGCCGGTCCGAGTGAAATGCACCTCGAGTATCACATTCCCACCCGCGGGATCATGGGCCTCAAGAACGTCTTGCTCGCCAAGACCCGGGGCACAGTCATCATGCATCATGTCTTCAAGGCATATGAAGCCGCCAACGAACAGGACCTCCTGGTTGCACCGCACGGGTCCCTGTGCGCATTTGAAGACGGGATCAGCACGGCCTACGCGCTCTTCATGACGCAAGAGCGCGGCGAGATGTTCATCGGCCCCGGCGTAGAGGTCTATCGAGGCATGGTCGTCGGTGAAAACAGCCGCGACGAAGATCTCGACGTGAATGTCTGCAAGGAAAAACACCTCACCAATATGCGGGCCTCAGGATCCGATGAGGCCTTGATTCTCACCCCGCCACGTGAAATGTCGCTGGAATTTGCCCTGGAATATATCGGCCAGGATGAGCTGGTGGAAGTCACGCCCGGCAGTTTGCGCATTCGGAAACGACTGCTCCATCCAGAAGACCGTCGTAAGGCCAAAAAATCCGGCAAGTAGGCTCCAGTCTTCGTGAGCGGATCACGTTCTACCATGCGCATCAAGAAGAAATCCCCCAAGCCGTCGTCAAGGCGACCGCCGCTGTACTTTATCGGCTATCGTGGTGCTCGACCGATGTCGGAAGAACTCGCCCTCTGGTATGACCAGGCCTATGGGGGGCCGTTGAAGATTGGACTGGAAGAAGGGGCGCCGGATGCCTGGCACATCAGTCATGGACCCTGGAGTGCCCATGTCCTGATCCCCCTTCCGTCGACGCACACCGCCGGATTGGTGGATCAGTTATCGTGGGAACACGAACAGGTCGGCGCCGTCGCTCCGTCCGTCATGC
>DATEEH010000036.1:0-7314 GCA_035281245.1 Nitrospira sp. | reverse complement strand
ATCTGGAAGGCGACGAAGATCGTGTTGTGGCCGTGGCCCGCTTAGCAGACAGCGGAGAGCGGGAAGAGGCTGGTCCTGAAGAGGGCCCTGCCGGGCAATAGCACCAGCCCCGCCCCGGCCATGGTCTCCAATGAACGACCTAGCGCCCCACTCTCCATCTCCCCGCACGAAAAAACAGCCGCTCGATACCGTCGTTAAGCTTGCGCTGATGGTGTTTTTCGGTTCGTTCGCCCTGATCTGGGGCGGCATGTACTTGAGCCGGCCGGACCGGTCGATTCCCCCCTACAGCATTGGCTCGCAAGAAGGCACCGATGTCGCGGTGCACGTCCCGGCGTGGACGAGCGATACGGAAATCGAAACGCTCATCGAGCGGTTTCGCAAGGTGGGCCGCGAGACGAGGAACTTTGGACCGATGAAAATCAGGCCGACGACGCCCGACGATCCCTCCGGTCGATACCGTCGCATTACCATTTATATCTTTACGCACGATGCCTGGGCCGAGGCCCCGATCCTTCACAAGTATCTTACGGGCGAGGACAAAGAAGTCCGCGACGGCTTCAAGCGGGCGCTGCGAGGATTCTACCAGCTGACAGAAACGATGGAAGAGGGCAGAATCGGTCCCATGCTCGACGGGCCGGATTCAGCCGCAACAGCGGCCTATTCTCGCCAATTGTTCAAGGAGGCGGTGGCTCGCCATCCCGAAGGCGTGACCGGGAAAAGGCTTCTGCCATGATAGAAGTCAATCGGTCTCTCAACTCCGGGTCTTGCAGGGCAGCCGCGTGGGCGCGGGCTTCGACCAACGAAGCCTCCGTGACGGGAAGCTCCTGACGCGATGGAACTGACGCTATCGGAAGAGCCTCGGGAATCTCCCCCACCCGGAAGGCAATATCGATGAGCATCTCCGTTCCCGCTCCTTCGTTGAGCTTTGCCAGCAGCGTCGGTTTTAGAAAGACGAGCTGCTGTAACCAGACCGAGTTTCTGACGATAAGGTAGAGTTTTTTGTATCGGACCTGCGTGGGCCAGGTATGAGAGCCGATCGGTTCGCCGACGAGCTCACGCCACTGCTGCTGAAGCCGTAGCTCAAACAGGTGGGACTGCAACCCCAAGCGTTTCGCCAGTCCCGTGAGGACGGTGCCGAAGGAATCAAGAGAGCCGGGAGGCATGGCGAATCTTAGGCGGCCGGCCGCATCAGGTCAAGGGGACTGACACCGAGATATGACGAAACAGCACGCAGAAGGCCAGGAGAAAGTGGTGGCGACGAACCGAAAAGCCTTTCACGATTACTTCATCGAAGAACGGTACGAAGCCGGTATCATGCTGCAGGGTACCGAGGTGAAATCGTTGCGCGAAGGGCGCGTCAATTTACAGGATAGTTATGCCTCGGTGCGGGGCAGCGAAGTCTTTCTGCACCAATGTCATATCAGTCCGTATAGCCATGGCAATATCATGAATCATGATCCCACGCGAGTCCGGAAACTGCTCCTTCATACGACAGAGATTCATAAACTGTTGGGGAAGACACAGCAAAAAGGCCTCACTCTCATCCCTCTCCGCATCTACTTCACCAAGCGCGGGTACGCCAAGGTGGAGCTTGGCCTCGCCAAGGGCAAAAAGCTCTACGACCGGCGGGAAACCATCAAGAGCCGGGAAGCCGGCCGCGAAGTCCAGCGCGCGATCAAAGAAAGAAAATAACGCGGGTCCTGTCACGGAAGAGACCTGGAGCCGTCCTCGCACCCGCCCGGTGTGGGGCCCCCGCTGCGGGCGGTCGAGGTCTCTTCCGTGCCACCCGCGTGCTGGGGGCAGACCCGGCAGGAAGACTGGTGCTCGAGGTTGACATCGACGCATGGAAACTTGTAGTACTCAATGAGTTTCCAGAGTATTTGCCATGCATGCCAGGATCACCAGGCGGACAACACCTGTAACCGCGTCGCCGGGGGCGCGGCACGTGATCGCAGCGGCGCGACGGCTGTTTTTTGTCCATGGCTTTAGAAGAGTGAGCATGGACGACCTCGCGGCAGAACTGCGGATGAGCAAGAAAACGCTGTACGCCTGTTTCTCGAGCAAGTCGACGCTCGTGGAAGCCGTGCTCAAGGACAAGCTCAAAGCGGTTGAGGCCGATTTCACCCGGCTGGGGTTGAGCGAATCTTCCGACATCAAGGAGGCGATTCATCGCTTCCTTGAGTGCGTGCAACGGCATACGGCCGAGATACATCCGGCGTTCGTCCGCGATTTGGGACGTGAGACACCCGATCTGTTCCGCATCGTCGAACATCGCCGCCGCCGCCTGATCCGGCGTCACGTTGGTGCGCTGTTTCAGAAGGGACGGCGAGCCGGCTTGATCCGCAAGGATATTCCAGTCCCGCTCCTCATTGAGATTTTACTGGGAGCCGTCGAGAGCATCATGATCCCGTCCAAGGTGACCGAACTCGGCCTCACCCTGGAGAAAGGGTACGCGACGGTGATCCGCGTCATCCTGGAAGGGGTCATAGAGCGGAGGGCACGGTCATGAGGACGAAGGCGCATTCCCGCCGGCCACCATGGGTCTGGCGGACAGCGGCCTTCATGGCCATGGGGGTGCTGACGGCCTGCCAACCGGCCCCGTCCGATCGAGTGCAAGGCTATGTCGAAGGAGAATTCGTGTATGTCGCCTCGCCATTCTCCGGGGCTCTGGAATCATTGGCCGTTCGGCGCGGCACCCGTGTGAATGCGGGCGAGTCGTTGTTTGCCTTGGAACGAGTGTCGGAAAAGGCTGCCAGGGATGAAGCGGAACGCCGACTGAGTCAGGCACTCGCAAATCTCGAGGATGCTCGGAAGGGCAAGCGTCCCACGGAAATCGAATCCCTCAAGGCGCAGCTGAAGCAAGCGCAGGCGGCCCTGAGGCTCTCGTCGCGTGAGGTGGCGAGACAGGAAGGCCTCACTCTGGTGCCTGGCGCGGCGGTGGAACTTGAGGTGGATCGAGCCAGGGCGGCACGAGACCAGGATCGACAGCGAGTGGCGCAGCTTCAAGCGGATCTGGAGACGGCCTTACTCGGCTCTCGCACGGATCAAGTCGTTGCGGCCGAAGCCGAAGTGCGCGCCCGGGAGGCGGCCCTGGCTCGGGCCGAATGGGAGCTTGGGCAGAAGCGGCAGCAAGCACCGAAATCAGGCCTCGTGTTCGACACTTTGTACCGAGAGGGCGAATGGGTGCCCGCCGGCCGGCCGGTGGTCGTACTGTTGCCTCCTGAGAACGTCAAGGTCCGTGCGTTCGTGCCGGAGAGGCGCATTGGCACGATTCATCCGGGCGACGACGCACAGATTGCGGTTGACGGGGTGCCGAGTCGCTTCTCGGGAAAAGTCAGCTACATCTCGCCGCGCGCCGAATACACGCCTCCCGTGATCTACAGCCAAGAAAGCCGCGAAAAATTGGTCTTTATGGTGGAAGTGGTGTTCGAACCACAGGCGGCCGTTGACTTGAATCCCGGCCAGCCGGTGGACGTGCAATTCGCTCCGATCCGGTGACCGACCACATGGCCGCAACACCTCCACTTGCGATTGACGTTCACAGCATGACGAAACGGTTCGGTCGACGCACGGTCGTCGACCGAATCGGCCTGGAGGTCCGTCGGGGGGAAATCTACGGCTTTCTCGGCCCCAACGGCAGCGGCAAGACGACGTTCATTCGCATGCTGTGCGGTCTCTTGCGTGCGGACGAGGGCAGCGGCACCTGCTTGGGCCACGACGTCATTCGGGAAAGCGAAGCCATCAAGGCTGAAGTCGGCTACATGACCCAACGGTTCAGCTTCTATGAGGACTTGAGCATCGCCGAGAATCTCGACTTCGTGGCACGGATGTTCGCCGTGACAAACAGGCGTGAGGCGGTCAGGCGAAGCCTTGAACGACTCGGGCTCGCAGAACGACAGCAGCAGCTTGCCGGCCAGTTGTCGGGGGGGTGGAAGCAGCGACTGGCCCTGGCCGCCTGCCTGATTCATCAACCGAAGCTTCTGCTGCTCGACGAGCCGACCGCCGGTGTGGACCCCAAGGCGCGACGGGAATTCTGGGAACAAATCCATCAGTTGGCGGCGGAAGGACTGACGTTTCTCATTACCACCCACTATATGGACGAAGCCGAACGATGTCATCGCCTGGCGTACATCGCCTATGGACGATTGCTCACGCATGGCACGGTCGCCGAAGTGATCGCGCAGGCACGGCTCACCACGTGGTCCGTCAGCGGGCCGGACCTGCACGATCTTGCCGAAGAGCTGCGCAGGCATCCGGCGGTGCGTCAGGCGGTCGCATTCGGCAACCGGTTGCATGTCAGCAGCGATGATGCCGCCGGGCTTGAGGCGGCTATCGCGCCATTTCGCACCTCACCCTACGAATGGCGCCGTATCAACTCGGGCCTCGAGGAAGTCTTCATCCACCTCATGCATGGGACGCCGGACAATTTTTTAGCATGAGCATGTCACGTAGATTCTCGGTCTCACGGCTGTGGGCGATCGTCGTAAAGGAATTTATCCAGATGCGGCGAGATCGTGTGACGTTCGGCATGATGATCGGCGTGCCCCTGATCCAGCTGGTGCTGTTCGGTTTTGCCATCAATGCCGACCCCAAGCGCCTGCCCACCGCCGTGCTTCTGGCCGATTACGGCCCCCAAGGCCGCACGCTGCTCCACGCCATTCGGAACAGCGAGTACTTCGAGTTCAAGCGGGAGCTGACCAGCGAACAGGAGGGCCGAGACGTGTTAACGCGCGGAGAAGTGCAATTCGTGGTGAACATTCCACAGAATTTTACGCGCGATCTCTTGCGAGGGGACCGGCCGGCCATTTTGATCGAAGCCGACGCGACCGATCCGGCGGCCACCAGCAATGCGATCGGTTCTCTCAGGACGTTGCTCAGAACGGCGCTGCGGCATGATCTGAAGGGGCCGCTCGGATTTCTGGCCGCGAACGACGAGCCCATCGATCTGCGCATTCATGCGCAGTACAACCCCGAAGCGATTACCCAATACAACATCGTGCCCGGCCTGATGGGAGTCGTGCTCACGATGACGATGGTGATGATCACCGGTCTGGCGATCACGCGCGAGCGGGAACGGGGCACCATGGAGAATCTCTTGTCCATGCCGACCCGTCCGTTTGAGGTCATGGTGGGCAAAATCATCCCCTACATTCTCGTGGGCTACGTCCAAGTGGGACTCATTCTCCTCGCGGCCCGCATACTCTTCGATGTTCCGATGCTCGGCAATATCGGTCTGCTCCTGGTGGTCGCTTTTGTCTTCATCACCGCAAATCTCGCGATGGGCATCACCTTTTCGACCCTGGCGGAAAACCAGCTCCAGGCAGTCCAGTTGTCATTTTTCTTCTTTCTGCCGTCCTTGCTCCTCTCAGGGTTCATGTTTCCATTCCGCGGCATGCCTCATTGGGCGCAAACCATCGGCGAACTGCTGCCCCTCACCCATTTTCTGCGGGTCGTGCGAGGCATTCTCCTCAAGGGCAACGGCGTCCAGGAGGTCGGCCTCCAACTCTGGCAAATCGCAGCGTTTGCGGTGGTCGCTCTCGCGGTCGGAATCAAACGGTACCGTCAGACACTGGACTAGCCCTCTTGACTTTAGTTCTAACTAGAACTATCTTGGCCAATAACCGGGCACTGGATCAATTGCCTTTCTCGTGATCATCGGCGAATCGTTCGGCAGTCTCGCGCTGCTGGCTGGGTTTGTCACTAGGTTTGCGGCCGCAAGTCTGGCGGTTATCATGCTGGGAGCCATGACCAAGGCGAACCGGCAAGGAGGTGCATGATGGCAACGGATGTGACGACAGCGAAGGAAGTTCTGGGAGTGTATCATCCTGGGTCCACGCATATGGTCGGGGACGGATTCCCGGTACGCAACCTGTTCCCGAGCAACGATCTCGATAACGCCGTCGATCCGTTTCTCATGCTGGACTACGCCGGCCCGCGCCATTTCGGACCGACGGACCACCCTCGGGGCGTCGGCGAGCACCCCCACCGTGGTTTTGAAACCGTCACGATCATGTACGGGGGTGCGGTAGCGCATCGGGATTCGGCGGGCAACGCCGGTGTCATCGGTCCGGGCGACGTCCAGTGGATGACAGCGGCTTCGGGCGTCGTGCACGAAGAAATGCACGAAGCCACATGGGCGAAACACGGAGGCACGTTTCAGGCGATCCAATTATGGGTCAATCTTCCCAAGGCACACAAAATGTCGGGGCCGCGCTATCAAACGCTCCTCAACGCCGACATTCCGACGGTCGAGCTCGACCGGGGCGCAGGCCGGCTCCGTGTGATTGCCGGTCTGTTCCAAGGGCGGAAGGGACCGGCTCTGACGGTGACGCCCGTCGAACTCTATGACATGCATGTGCGCTCCGGCGTGCGAGTCGAGTTGACTCTCCCGGAGGGTCATCACACGGCAGTGTTCGTACTCGAAGGCCATGTTTCGGTCAATGGCTCGAGCCCAGCGGAAGAAGCCGACCTGGTCGTGTTGAAGCGCCACGGTTCGCTCGTGGCCCTGGAAGCTCATCAAGATAGCCGGCTGTTAGTGATGAGCGGCAAACCGATCGAGGAGCCGATCGCCCGCTATGGTCCGTTTGTCATGAATACCAAGGCCGAATTGGTTCAGGCGGTGGAGGATTATCAGGCAGGCAGGATGGGCCATCTATCGTGAACGAGCCGTTGACGATTGACATTTATTCGGATGTGGTGTGCCCCTGGTGTTACGTCGGCAAACGCCGACTCGAACGTGCGCTGTCTCAGCTGCACGGGATTCGTGCGGAAGTCGCCTGGCGACCGTTCCAGTTGAATCCCACCATGGCGGCGGATGGCGTAGATCGGACGGCCTATCTTGAAACGAAGTTCGGCAGTCCGGACGCCTTCCGTCGTATCGAGGAACAGGTCGCGGCTGCCGGAGCCTCGGAGCGGATCTCGTTTGCGTTTGACAAGATCCTGCGCACACCGAATACCTTCCTGGCCCATCGCTTGATCTGGTATGCCCGACCATACGGTCGCCAGGATGCCGTCGTTGACGCACTCTTCAAAGGATATTTCGAAGAAGGCGCCGACATCGGTTCGGCTCGGGTGCTGGCCGGCCTTGCCGCGTCGGCCGGTGTCGATGCAGGACCCGTCTTCCAATCCGACCAGGGCGTAGCGGAGGTCAAAGCCGAAGAGGCGGCAGGCCATCGTCTTGGCATTCGGGCCGTTCCCTATTTCGTGTTGAACAACCGATTTGGCATCTCGGGCGCGCAGCCGGTCGAAGTCTTTCTCGGCGCCGTCGAACGCCTCCGCGCGGGGCAGGCGGAAGGCCTGCTGAACAGGTGAGCC
>DATEEH010000035.1:0-9745 GCA_035281245.1 Nitrospira sp. | reverse complement strand
ATCAAGATACGCCAGATCAAGGGATTCCTGGAAGAAGGCAACAAGACCAAGGTCGTGCTGACCTATCGCGGACGCGAGATGGCGAATCAGGAAATGGGCCGGGCGGTCATGAGTTCCGTAATTGCGGAACTGTCCGAGACCGGGACGATCGAATATGCTCCGCGCATGGAGGGGCGCAGTCTGATTATGATCGTCGCTCCCAAGAATTAAACCAACGTTCAGGACGTTTAGCCGAAAAGGATGCCACGATGAAGGTGAAATCACACAGCGGAGCCAGTAAGCGGTTTCACAAGACGGGCACGGGAAAGTTCGTGCGCAAGAAAGCCGGGAAACGGCATATCTTGACCAGCAAAAATCGCGAACGGAAGCGGCGGCTGAGCGGATCTGTCGTCGTTGACGAGACGAGGGCCGCGGCGCTCGGGCGCCTGCTGCCGTACCAATAGGGTTCAACCAGGGAGTACGACGTCATGCCACGCGCAAAAGGTGGGCCTAAGACACGAGCGAGAAGGAAAAAGCGACTCAAGCTGGCAAAGGGCCAGTACGGTGCGAAAAGCCGGCTGTTTCGCTCCGCCACGGAATCGGTAGACAAGGGACAACAATACGCCTATACGGGCCGCAAGAACCGAAAGCGCGATTTCCGGCAGTTGTGGATCGCGCGCATCAGCGCGGCGACGAGGGCCCACGGCCTCACCTACGGCCGCTTCATCAACGCGCTGAAGAAGGCTAACGTCCTGTTGGACCGCAAGGTCCTGTCCGATATGGCGATCAAGGATGCCGCAGGGTTTGAGCAACTGGTGGGGCTTGCCAAGCAACACCTCGCTCCTGCCACCGCCTAGACGACCGGGCCCTGCCAGGGTTTCCCTGCCTGAATGAGCGGAGGGCGGCGAACGGTCGTCCTCCGCTCACTAACTCTCAATCAATTGCGAGAGATTCACATCGAAGGCGACGACCGGAACACCGATCTGCCAGCACTCGAGGACCTCCGGGTGCACTTCGCCAATCACGCCGAGTGCGTGGCCGGACACCACGATGGCTCCCGCGCGGCCTTCCAAAAATGATGGGTGTGGCAGCGCCTGAAGGCTATATTCCCTGCCCAGGTGGTAGAAGAGAACGTCCAGGCAGGAATGGATCTCGGAAAAGTGTGCGGTGGCATGAGCGATCATGCCGCCCAGGATGGTTTCCGTCCGTGAACCCAGCTCCTGGCTATGGTCTGGAATTGCCACGTCGCCCGCCTCAAAGAGCCGATGGGGGTAAAATGCCCGGCTCGAGGCGGCTTCCACGCGCAACAACGATGGCAGGATCCATTGACGCAGGCAGGAAAAACTCAACGACATCACGTTGTCGACTTCCACCGTCTCACCCCACGGGGTTCCCGCCAAGCGCATCCAATCGCGGAGTTGCTCCGGAGAGCCGAGAATGTTCGAGATTATCTCCTGAAATCCCATGCCCACCATGAAACTACGCGCGCGGTCGGCCGTTTGCTCGATTCTCGAGAGGCCTCCCACGGTGAATTGCGCCGGCATGACCGGAGAAAAATCTGCGTAGCCACGGCTGATGGCCACGTCCTCCACGATGTCCATGGCATGCATGACGTCCTGCCGATAGGGCGGCAGCTTGGCCTTCACCGATCCGTTTTTTGCGCTGACTTCATAGCCGTACACCTGTAAGGCCTGCTTCACCGTCTGGCCACCAAGTTTTTGGCCGAGCGCGTGCTCGATCGTGTGAACCGGAATGGTCCGAGCTCGGCAGAGATCCTGAGGAGTGACCACGCGTTTGCCCAGCGGTGTCTTGTATGGGTACAGGACCTCGATCGGCTCGATGGCAGCGCCTCGATCGGCCAGGTTCGCGGCAAAAATGTTCAAGGCCAGCACGACCATCGAAAGATCCGTGCCCGTCACCTCCACGAACAGTTCCTCGTCGCCCGCCCGAACTTCCCCGATTTCGCGGCTGTTGATGATCGGTGGAAATGACAGGATGTCCTGCTTCGCGTCGCGGAGGATCGGGACGCCCTCGTGGCCGGCGAGAATGTACCCATGCTCGAGGCCCTTGGGATGGACCATCAAAATTTCCGATAGCGTCATGACGGTTTCCATTCCCAAAGGCGTAAACCGTGCGGTATCGGGATCAACCAACTCATAGGTCACCGGAAAGCGAATCTTGTGCAGCTGATACAAGCCGATGGACACCGTCTTACGCTTGTGCCCATAGATATCGGCGAGCTTTTCCTGCGTTTGAATGAGCTGCGCCAAGCCGTCTTCGGTCACGCGATAACCTCTCGCGGCACAGGCTGCGACATACGCGCGCACCCGTTCCAAGCCTGGTGCGACGATCAGACGTTGTCCACGCTTCGGCTTGCTTGAGAGAAATCGGTAGGGTTTGAACCTCCCTTCCTGCTTGATGCGGATTTGCCGCGCAATCCCCTCGCAACACCACAGGTCGGGCCGGTTGCTGTCTTGAAGCTCAACGCGCAATTCACCCGTTTCGGTCACATGCTCCTTCAATTCACCTTTCACGAGCATCAGCCACTCCTCGAGTCGTTCGATCGGCACCGACCGGTTGCCGGCCGCGCTTTCCCCAAGGAGCAATTCAAGGTCCTGCTTAAAAATGGAAATGGTCGGCATAGGTCAAAAGAGCCCTCTTGTCGTGCGGATCATGTCCAAATTGTCCGTAAAGAGTTCGCGAATGTCGTGTATGCCCAAGGCCACCATCGCCATACGGTCCAATCCAAGCCCCCAGGCAATGACCGGGACGCTGACGCCAAGAGGAAGCGTCACTTCGGGCCGAAAGAGTCCGGCGCCTCCCAGTTCCACCCAGCCCAAACGCGGATGACGCACATGCATTTCTACGGATGGTTCGGTAAAAGGGAAATAGGCGGGCAAAAACTTGACTTCCTTGGCCTGCGCGACCTCACGGGCGAACAAATTCAGCAGTCCCAACAACGTCCGGAAGTTGATGTCCTCGCCTAAGACGATCCCTTCCACCTGAAAGAAATCCGTGGCGTGCGTCGCGTCAACCTGATCGTAACGAAAACACCTGGCAATGGAGAAATATTTCCCGGGTGTTTCAGGTCCCGAAGCAAGGGTCCTCGCCGAGACCGCCGTCCCTTGACTCCGCAACACGAGCCGCTTCGCCCGCTCGACATCAAACCGGTATTGCCATCCGGTCGAGCCGGTCGTGCCTCCGTCTTGATGAGCCTTCGCCACTTGCGTGAGAAACGGTTCGGCAATCTGCGTGGCGTGCGTCGGATGCTTGACAAAATACACGTCATGGATGTCCCGCGCCGGATGGAACTGCGGCATGAAGAGCGCATCCATGTTCCAGAATTCGGTCTCCACCAGCGAGCCGCGCATCTCCTGAAAGCCCATGCTGACCAGCTTGGTCTTCACCGTGTCCAGGAATTCACGGTACGGATGCTTTTTCCCTATCGCAATTCTCGGTGCACGCAGATTGATGGTGTATTTCCTGAATCGCTTCGTACGCCAGCTGCCGTCTTTCAACAGTTCCGGGCTGAGCTGCGAGACTTCCTCGGCCACGCCATGCTTGGCCAGATGCTCGACCGCCGTCATGCCGGCCGACGCCACCTTGAACGACCGCGCCACCCGCTCGTCGACTCGGAACGGTTCTTTGGCGTTCCCACGCTTGACGGCATAATCGAGAATGATTTGTCGATCCACCTCGGAGAAGGCTTCGAGTTCGCGGGGTCCTTGGCGGAGCTGCTCGAGCAGCACTCTCACACGCTCGGCGGTCGGGCTCGAACGGCCGGTCGATTCAATGCAGCCGCCCTGCACGATCAACAGGGCGCCTTCTTTTTTGAGACGCCCGACGGCCTTGCTGACTTCCGATGGGTCGAGACCTTCACGTGACTGCAGATCCTGGATCGTCAACCGTTGCCCGGTTCCCGCCGCTGCTCTCGCCGCAGCGAGAACTTCCTCGATCGGCGACTGGTCGGCATAATAGCGCTCTCCCACTGACGTCATGGACACAACAGGGGTGACGGTTTCTTTATCGATGGTCATTAACGATTTGGCGAGCAGCCACTCAATGGCCATGCTGAGCTGAGAGGACTCAAGAGCCGTCGCGTCGGCGAGCTGCTCGGTGTTGAGGACCGCTCCGGAAGGAGTGGACCCAAAGGCCGTCAGCACTTTGATTTCGAGGGGATGCAAACTATCGATGAGGGAGGAAATGTCCACCCGCTAACCTATCGGTGGGCGGAGGCCGGCTGTCCGGCCGCCCTCAGCGCAGCGATCGTCGCCGCATAGTCCGTGCCGCAGAAGATGGCGGATCCCACGACGAGCACGTCAGCTCCGGCGGCCAGTATCCGTGACGCGTTGTCGACCTTCACACCGCCGTCCACTTCCAGGAGCGCACGGCTTCCGGAGCGGTCAATCATTTGCCGGGCCGTGGCCACTTTCTTCAGGCAGGACTCGATGAATGTTTGCCCGCCAAATCCGGGATTCACCGACATCACGAGCAGAAGGTCGATGTCCGGAAGGATTTCGTCAATCGTGTGCAGTGAGGTCGCAGGATTGAGCGTCACTCCGGCTTTCACGCCCCGTTCCTTGATCGCTTGCACCGTTCGATGGAGATGGGGACAGGCCTCCACGTGCACCGTGAGATAGTCGGCGCCGGCGTCGGCAAACTCGGCAATGAAGGCATCGGCGTTGGTGATCATGAGATGGACGTCAAGAGGCAGCTTGGTCACCTTCTTCAGCGATTCGACGATCGGCGGGCCGACGGTCAAATTCGGCACGAAATGCCCGTCCATGACATCGACGTGCAACAGGTCGGCTCCGCCGCGTTCAACCGCGGCCACTTCCTCGGCCAAACGTGCAAAGTCGGCCGACAGGATCGATGGTGCAATGAGCGTCGTTCTCGTCATCAGCTGATGCGTGTCAGACGGGCAGCGTAGAAAGCGTCCATCGAGTCCCGGTTGCCCATCGTGGAAAGGTCCCCACGCTCGGTCAGGAAGTGCTGCCCTTCCTTGGGAAGCCAGGGCGCCACGGACTCGCGGCGGAACTCCGCGTGAGATCGCAAGAATTCCTCAATAACGTCTTCGTTCTCTTCCGCTTCGGTTGAACAGGTACTATAGACCAGCACGCCGCCGGGTCGCAAGCACAGAGCCGCAGATTCGAGGATCTGTACCTGTAGGGCGTGATGGCGCGGGAACTGTTCGCTGCTCTTGCGCCATTTTGCCTCCGGATGCCGGCGCAATACTCCGAGGCCGCTGCAAGGAGCATCGACGAGAATCCGATCGAACCTCACGGGACTCTGTCTGTCGCCGATGGCGCGCAATCTCGTTTGCAGCCGCGTAGCATCCCTCAGGTCGCCGACAATCGACACGATGCTTGTGTGTCGTAATCGACGGCAGTTGGCTTCGAGCATTTTCAGGCGCGACTCGCTCCGGTCCACCGCATAAATTGTTCCGGTGTCTCTCATCAATTCGGCCAGATGCGTCGCTTTCCCTCCGGGCGCCGCACAGGCATCGAGCACCACGTCGCCCGGGTGCACATCGAGAAGCGGAGAAATCAACTGCGCCGCCTCATCTTCGACATAGAACTGGCCTTCCGAAAAACCCGGAAGCGATGGAATCGAGATTCCCTCTCCCAATGTGATACCGGCGGGGGCGATCCGTGTCGGCTTGGCCGGCATATCCGCCTCATTCAACCGGCGAAGCAGCTGATCCCGGGTCGTCTGCAGACGGTTGACGCGAAGTACCACCGGAGGAATGGTGCTGACCTGCTCGCAGGCCACCTCCGCACGGTCGATCTTCAAACGATCGAGCCAGCGGCGGCTCAACCATTCGGGGACGGAATAACGTACGGCGAGCGCTTCCGCCGGATGTTCCTCCATCGATGGCAGGGCCGGCGGCGGCTGCCGCATCAGCGCGCGCAACACGGCGTTGACCAATCCGCTCCAATCCTGTTTCAACTTCCGCCTGTTGACCTTTGCCAATTTGACTGATTCCGACACCGCCGCCGAAGCAGGGACCCGATCGAGAAAGAGGAGCTGGTAGGCTCCAATTCGAAGCAGCATTTGCACCGCCTCGGGCAAACGGGTCAGCGGCTTTTTGAGAACGGGCGCAAGCCGCCAATCGATGGTCCCCAAACGACGCAGCACGCCGTAGGCGATCTCCATTGCTAAAGACCTGTCTCGTGCCTCGAGCCTCGTTCGCGTGAGAGCACGATCCATGAGGACTTCGAGCGCTTCCTCAGATCGTACAGATTCCAGCAACACCGACAGAGCAATCGTCCGCGAGGGAGAGGGTGGACTGGAGTCAACGGATGGCGGACTGGTTGGCATGATGGCTGGCGCAGATCATCGTTGTGTTACTCGCTGCAAACATTTTCAGAGCGACCCAACCGCATACCCACGTGGATCTGGTGTCCGATCAGATATTGTCCCGCCGGCATCCGACGGCCATTGGCCGGTTGTAGCTCATGGATCGCAAGCACCCCCTCTCCTGTCGCCACATGAATCGCATCCTTGGTGAGCGCCGTAATCTGACCGGGACTCAAGGAGGCCCTTTCGTGCAGTGCGCTCGCTCGACAAATGGTCCAGCGGTCCGTCTTCAAGAATGTCTGCGCACCGGGCCAAGGGGTGAGACCGCGTATACGATTGGCAAGCGCTGTGGCGGGCAAAGTCCAATCGACCAGCCCGTCTTCTTTTTTCAACAGGGGCGCCAACGTGGCCTGACTAGGATCCTGCGCTCGCGGTGTCAGGGTACCGGCCTTCAATTGTGCAAGCGTCTCCACGAGCAGCCGCCCTCCGAGCTCTGCCAGGCGGGGGGACAGACTCCCAGCCGTATCGTCGGGAGCAATGGCGATGCGCGCCTGCAGCAGCATGGCGCCCGTATCCATCCCTTCGTCCATCAGCATCGTCGTAATGCCGGTCTCGGTCTCTCCATTGATGAGGGCCCACTGAATGGGTCCGGCTCCTCGATACTTTGGCAACAGCGAGCCATGCACGTTGATACATCCGCGAGGGGGAAGCGACAGAATGGCGGGAGGCAAAATTCGTCCGAACGCCGCGACAGCAATCAGGTCCGGTTTCCAAGCGGAGAGTTCCGCCAGAAAGGCCGGATCCTTCATCTTTGTCGGCTGCAACAACGGAAGATGCTCGCGCTCAGCGATCACCTTCACAGGGGAGGGTGTCAGCTGCTGTCCGCGGCCCTTCGGACGATCCGGCTGTGTCACAATGCCGACGACACGGTCATCCGATTTGAGCAAGGCTTCCAGCGACGGCACCGCAAAATCGGGCGTTCCCATGAAGACGATCCGCATGGCATCGCTTTAGCACTCACGTCTGACGAAAAGCAACGGCGGCAGTTTGACTTGCAGAGAAACGCTTTGTTAGTATCCGCGCGCGGGGTGGAGCAGCCTGGTAGCTCGTTGGGCTCATAACCCAAAGGTCAGAGGTTCAAATCCTCTCCCCGCAACCAATCCTCTCTCTCTTCCCTTTCAACAGCTTAGAACGGATTCTCTGGCAGCCGATTCAGCGGCCGAATTAGCCGAATGTGCTAAAACTGTGCTAACTCCTGCCGGAACACTATCAAGAATCTCAATCCCAGCGCGCAAACTCTCTGGGTAATGATGCGCGTAGCGCATGACCATCTGAATGGTTTTCCATCGCCCGAGTTTTTGAACGGTATAGATATCCGCGCCGGCTTGCACAAGGCGTGTGGCGAACGTATGACGCAGATCGTGAAAGCGAAATCCTTTCACTTCTGCCTTTTTCATGACAGGGTAGAAGACACGCAAAAGATCCCGCGCATCCATCCGATTCCCGGCTCCGTTGAAGAACACATAATCTATTTTCAGTGATCGAACCTTCGCCCTGGCTTTCAGAACTTCGAGCGCTCGCGCATTGATCGGAAGGGTATCTCTCCCTCCGTTCTTCTGCTCCAGCAGAGTAATCGTTCTTCTAAAGAGGTCCACGTTGGACCATGTGAGATTGAGTATTTCGCTCTGCCTGAGTCCCGTGTTGACAGCGAACACGATAATTTCCTGCAGCCAGGCTGGCGCAGCAGCCAGTAGACGCGCTTCTTCCTCGGCCGTCAGCCATCGTTCGATCAGATTATGCACTTTTTCCTTGGAGACGCGTTGCACCG
This sequence comes from Nitrospira sp., assembly GCA_035281245.1. Lineage (GTDB taxonomy): Bacteria > Nitrospirota > Nitrospiria > Nitrospirales > Nitrospiraceae > Nitrospira_C. The sequence continues at coordinate 1,638 of DATEEH010000035.1, read as the reverse complement.
GATTTTCCGTCACCCATTCCCATTCCTTTACCGCCAACTGAAAGGCATGCCCTAATAGCGTCAGTTCACTATTGATTGTCTTAGCCGCTGCCCCTTCAGCGCGGCGATTCGCCTTATGCGCTGCTAAAAGAGACGGACGTACTTCCTTCAACGTCAGACCCCCGAAGACCTTTATGAGTTGCTTCGCGCGTGATTGATCACTCTTGTGAGTGGTTTGGGCTCGGTTAGGCAGAGAGTGTTCCGCCAAATAGCGCTTCAATAGCTCCTTCACAGTCTTATCTGCCCCCACTGGAGATTGGAACCACTTGCCCTCCGCAATCTGGACCATCACTTTGTGATAAATCTTCTCCGCAAGCTTCTTATCAGTGACTTCGGTGGATCTCCTCACCTGCCTGCCCTGATACGAAAAGTTCATCCACCAGACACGGCCGCGCCGAAACAGAGCCATCATTAACCTCCTTGTTTGGCCCTGTCTTCGTCTGGTTTCTCGCGGGAAGGAGTATAGACACTGCGCTTCGCTCTCGCAATGACAGCGTCTATATCTTCATTACTGGTGCCGGGGTGAATTGATGGGAACGGGGTAGTGTGACTACCGAATGTGTCTAACCACTGTTGGATGGCTTCACGGTCAAAACGGATAAGTCCGTGAATCTTGCGGCACGGGATCTTCCCCTGAGCCGCCCACAAATACAATGTTGAAGGTTTGATACTAAGCCAGGTCGATAAATCCTTGATGGTGAGTAGCATGAGACTATTCGCAGGGGGAGTCTGACGACACCCCCTCACCCCCCTGAGATGGTGCGCCCGCGTGTCCGCCGGTGGACAGCTCTGCCTTTTCCGTTGAGGCCGGTTTCAAAAGCGCCCGATGTTTGGGTTTCCATCGGCCTACGGCAGCCACAATCTGCTTTTCTAACCACGCTTTTCCATCAGGATGCTGTGCGCAGATCACCGCCAGCATCGGCGCCACCGAGTGTTTCACCCAACGCTTCACTTTGGGCAAGCTCTGTTTGTCCTTTTCGATCACGAGACGACCTTTTCGAAAGCCATCGGTTAGCTCTTGCCACCATCCAAGAACCGGGGCTCGATAACGGTCTTCGTCAGCATCCTCCCGGGTTGTATGGCGGAATTCGACATAGGATCGAAGCACACCGATGATGAACTCCAGCCAATCCGTTTCTTCGAGATATGCCAGCACTTGGCCGCAGACTTGAGCGCGATCTTGCTTGAGCTGTAGTTCCCATCGAATCCCATGAGACTCCCCATCATTCCTTCCCTTGGCCTGTAGTTCGGCTCGTTTATCATAGATCCGCAGCAACGTTTGGCTATGCGAACTGCCCACATAGAGAGTCTCTCCGCTTGGCGTGCCTGTGCGAATGGAACTGCAAGCAATGGTCTGCACCCGATCGGCTCGCGTCACGCACTGACCGGTTTCGATTGCTGTCTTGATCGTCTCTAATGGAACCGTACAAGTTCGATCGTCTAAGGCACAATCGAGTCTGGTGAGATGGCCCTCATGCTGGAAAATCCATTGGAGCACAGTCCTTACCCTGCTAGTCGGCCAGGCTGAAACAATGCCGGCAGAGAGATCGACATGGACTTCCGATGGCGACCGTGGGGCTCCAGTCCCAAGTTTTCCCA
>DATEEH010000034.1:0-3902 GCA_035281245.1 Nitrospira sp. | reverse complement strand
AAACAGTTCCGAAAAACTACGGGATGGCATAGGTCATTCTGTCGAGGCTTGTCCGTTCCTCCATCCCGGCAGCATGCGAGAACATTCTTGAACCGTCGTTGGCTCCGATGGGGAACACCATCCTGGCCAGGAGTCCGGTTCTCGTGGTCGTTTTTGTCTTATGCATGATCCGTTTGAGATGTTCCTTCACCGTGTACTCACTCAAATTCAGGCGGTTGGCGATTTCCTTGTTGGTAAAACCGAGCATGAGGTAGATGATGACCATTTGTTCCCGCTGTGTGAGGTGATATCGGTCTTGGACGCTGATATCCGGACATCCGATCTTCTGATGCACTTTCTCAATAGTGACAAGAATGCGACTGTTGCTGGCCATCGGTTCGTCGGGAATGCAGAAGCCCCGCAATAACAGCCCTTGATCCGAAGAGAAAAAGAGCCGTTCGATTTGGATCGACTCGCAATCTTTCGGATGTTCGCATTCCAGCAGGCGACTAATAAGATCGCGCACCATGCTATGGACGTCCGGCGGGATCAGGCAACCACCGTCTCTTCCCATCGCAAGAGGTTGTACGTGGCGGATATAGACCTGCGCTTCCTGGTTCATGAACAGTAATTGGCCGATGCTGTTGAAAAGGATGACGCCGGTGGAATCGGAGCGCCCGGAGGGACTTTGAGTCTTGCTTAGGGCTGCCCCTGCCTGATCAGCCAGTGCTTTAATCATGGACTCCTCCTTGGTCGCGAATATGGAGAAAGAGGACGAGATGTAAATGAGCTATCACCGTGCGAACAAACCTAGTGCAACCTCTAGGCCAAATTTTGTCACTTCTCCCTGTTATGCCCTTCGGCACGGTGGAAGTTGAAGCCAGTTCAGCATTTGCGCGAAGGGCCGCTCTTTAGGGGTACGGATAGTCGCGCTACTTAAGAAGGCATATAGATGAGTCTATTTTGATTCAATCTGGATCTAAAGCGATGCTAGGGACTCGTCCTCGATCGGCTGACATCTGACGAAGCTGCCAGCGCCTCAGGAACGGGTTCAGACCGGCGATTTTGTAAATCTTTACTCGTTTAATCGGAGAAGTTTACGTGTCGTAGAGGCTCCGCTAACACGGGTCGTTCCCCTACGTGGTACTGTTGTGTGATTGAGAGGCTGAATGGCTCGAAGGCGAACGCGACGTAGTGAACTGATCTGGAACGGCAATGAATGGCGTCGGGCATGGGAAATCGCACTCATGCGGATCAAGGGCGCTCCTGCCGCAGTCTCGGAACACATCACGTTCCACCATGCGATCGACATGCTCGACGGCGCCTTTGCCAAAGGCGATGCCTTTCAGTTTCAGCTTGGCATCATCATGATTCTCGATTGTTGCAACGAGGCGATCGAGCGCGGTGAATGTTCTCGATGGTGGATTGAATAGAGCTTCCCACCACATCTCGAATCCGAGAGACTCCCGCCTAGGGACTCCCCTAGTACCCCCTGGCTTCGCTTCGACGCACCCTACGCAGCATGGGGCGCAAACTCGAGACGGCGCATATTTCGTTCGGGCTGGTCACCATCCCCGTCGGGATTTATTCGGCGATCGACGACCAGGACATTCATTTCAATCAACTCCATGCTCCTTGCGGAAGCCGCATCAAGCAGCAGCGGTTCTGTCCCGTCTGCCAACGCGAAGTGAAGTATGAAGAACTCGTCAAAGGCTATGAGATTGCGAAAGATGAATACGTGCGCATCGATCCCGAGGAACTGGACCGGCTTCAGGCAGCCGAAAGCGAAGCGATGCAGATTCTTGAATTTGTGCCGCTGAGCGCCGTCGATCCCATCTATTTCGAAAGCACCTATTATCTGGGGGCGGAGAAGCTGGGCGAGAAGGCGTACCAGCTCCTCGCGCAAGCCATGGAGGACATGCAGCGCGTCGCGCTGGCGAAGTACGTGTGGCGGGGCAAGGAAAGTTTGCACGTCATCCGCTCGATCGACGGACGCTTGCTGCTGCATCGGATGTATTATCAGGACGAGATCAGGCCCTTCGAAGAGCTGGCCAAGAATGACCAGAAACCTGCCGCCGCCGAATTGAAACTGGCGACGCAGTTGATCGAGTCGATCTCCAGCGATACGTTTGATGCCGGCGCCTATCGTGATGAGTATCGCGACCGCGTGCTTGAGCTGATTCAAGAGAAATCCAAAGGGAAGACCATTAGCCTGGCGCCCAAGACCGCGGTGCGTCCCACCGAGGTCGTGGACTTGATGCAGCGGCTCAAAGAGAGTTTGGCGCAAAACGCTCAGAAAAAGAGTGCCCGCTCGCGGGCGTTGCCCGCACAGACGGCTCGCGAGTCGGCGAAGAAGGCGTCTTCCGGGAGACGATGACCGGCGAATATTCCGCAGCCGATCTCCGTCGCATCCTTCGGCTCGATGGATCTCAGCTGCGGGCCTGTCTTCGGGCCGCCCTCTTGCCGGCGCCCAAGCGAGAGTCCTTGTGCAGTTACTCGTTCCAGAACCTGGTCGTCCTTCGCACGGCAAAAGGATTGACCGACGCCGGCGTCTCCGTCACCAGAATCCGTAAGATCCTCGAATGCCTGGAGCGGCAACTGGGAGAGGAGACGTCTATCTCAAGCCTGAAGATCTATGCCTCAGGCAAACGTGTGGTCGTGTGGGATGGATCGTCACGCTGGCAACCGGACTCGGGGCAGTTCCTGCTGAACTTCGAGACGGCACAGATCCTTCCTCCCAGGCCGTTGACGCCTCGGAAGGACACCGGGCAAAGCGAGCGGGATGCGGCGCAACGGTGGTTTCAGCGCGCGCTGACCCTGCAGGACGATTCTCCGGAGGAAGCCCGTCGAGCCTATGAGGAAGCCATCCGCCTGCAGCCGGATTTGACGGATGCGCAGATCAATCTCGGCCTCTTGCACCACAATCTTGGCCACTTGGCCGATGCGGAAGGCTGTTATCGAAGCGCCTTGAAACATGAGCCGACCCTCGCGCTCGCGCATTTCAACCTCGGCGTCGTGCTCGAGGATCGCCAGCAGAAAGGCGCCGCCCTGTCGGCCTACCAGGAGGCGATCAAGCACGACCCCGATTTTTTTGAGGCGCATTGTAACCTGGCTCAGCTGTATGAAAAGCTCGGCCGCAAACGAGATGCCTTTCGGCATTATGCGGCCGCCAATCGCTTGAGCGGCTGACGCCGCAATTGGCCCTAGGCGTCATCCAGCGAAACCCTAGGAGTCATCCTAATCATGGAAGCGACGGATCTTTCGTACGCTGACGCCTACGGAGAGCACCATGGCGTCTGATTCCGACAACATGATTCGAGTTTGCCGCAGCTGTCGCCTCATTCATGACGACGGCGAAACGGCCTACGAGCGTTGGATCACGAAGGACGTGTATAAGAGAACGAACGGCGAGGACCCGCCGAACGCCCGACTCACGTATACATATTGTCCCGATTGCTTCCTCGAAGTCTCGAGTCACCTCAAGGCCGCTTAGGAGTGGTTCAAAGGCGCACATGTTCGCACACCAGAATGGCCATGCACCGGCCCATGTGCTGATGATCGACGGCCATCACGACGAACGCCGGTTTTATGCGCGGCGGCTCAGCGACTGCTCGCCTCAGCATACGATTGTCGAAGCGGAAGACGGCCGATCCGATCTGGACATCTTTCGCTCGTCTCGGATCGATTGTGTCGTGCTGGATCTTGACCTCACGGACATTCCGGCGTTCGAGGTTTTCGGACATCTGCGTCGCCCATCCGACATTTCTCAGGTTCCGATCGTCGTGCTCACCCACTTATGCAACCGATGGCTGTTCGAACGAGCCAGGCGTGAGGGCGCCGGCAGCTGTCTGGTCAAATCGGTGACCTCCGGCTACTTGCTGAGCCAGGTCATTCGAAAGTCGATCCATCTGTCTCTTCTGTCT
>DATEEH010000033.1:0-4996 GCA_035281245.1 Nitrospira sp. | reverse complement strand
CTTCTAGCGGGCCGTCTGCAAATATGCCGCGAGACTATCAATGTGTCGCTCACGGAACCCGACCGCAATTCGCAACTGTTCCAAATACTGTTCCAGCGTTTTTCCCCCCAGGTCGATCTTGCGAGACTCAAAGAACTGCCGGACGTCCTGTTCAAGCTCGGGCTTGCATAATCCCGTGATGCCGCCGCACATGCGACGGAGTCCCTGCTTGGGAAAGCGCCGATCCAGGAGATCCCAGTTATTCTTGACGAAACGCCACCCCTGTTCACGGCCGTACACATTGCCCATGACGGCACCCAGCATGAACGGTGCGTCCTGAACGCGGATCTCGCCGTCGAGCGTCTTAGCCAGTGTTCGGTCGAGGAGAGCCGGTTGCCGGAACATCGCCAGTGAAAACAGATAGCGGCGCTCTTCTTGCGGCGTGACCGCCTTCTTGAATCGCTCGGTGAACTCTTCGTAGCGGGCCTCATCCCCCGTAAACGCGAGAATACCGACGAGCGCGGGGAGCAGATTAGGATCGACTGCTCCGGGTTCTTTGCGAGCGGTGGCGTAGAACTCCGCGGCACGGGCCTGCGTCCCGGGATCATTCCCCAACCGTCCCAATGCTCCGATGAGTTCACTTCTCAGTTGACGGGTCAGATCGTTTTCACCCGATTGGGGAATCCATCCAACCGCCGACACCGCTGGACCGAGTCTCGTCCTCACAAATGCCTCCAGGGACGGACGATGAGACGGATCAATGACGCGATTCAAAAACGAGAAGGAATCGATCAGGACCGCCCAGACGTTCTTATCGCGTTCCTCTGTAAATCGACCGGTCAGGTCGAGATAGGCCGCTACCGGCATCAAGCCTGCGATGGTGCAAGCCCACGAGTCGTTGACCAGATTGAATCGTTCGATGGGAGCCAGTCTCTGCAGGCCCGCGTCGAGCAGCCGTTCAAGGAGCCGGGGACCATAGCGAACCCGATAAAATCCGTGGCCGCTGTCGTTGACGACGACGAATTGAGTGGTGGAGGGACATGCCACCTGCTCCTGGGCATTCCTCAACAACAATCGTCGAACGTCGGTCTTCTCGCTCATCTGGATCCGAAGCTGGACTGGCACTTCCCACAGACCGGGTGTGGCGTCGGGTAGGTAGCAGAACCGCTGCTGCGTCAAGACGAGTTCCGATCGATCGGTAAGGTCCGCGGTCAACAGCGGATAGCCGGGTTGGAAAATCCAGCCATCCATCAACGCGGGCACTGCCTGCCGCGCGGCTTTGCCGAGGGATACCCAGAGATCTTTGGTGTCAGCGTTCCCGTATGCGTGCGTCCGGAGATAGTCGCGGACTCCATCACGAAAGACGGTGGGACCGATGTGCTGCTCGAGCATTCGCAGCACGGAGGCGCCCTTTTCATAGGTCAACACATCGAACATGGCATCGGCATCCATCGGCGCTCGAACGGCATATTCAATGGGTCGCGTGCTGTGCAGCCCGTCGACCGACAGGGCGGCCGCACGAGAGACCCCGAAGGTATCCCAGCGCTTCCACTCCGGTTTCCAGGCATCGACCGCCAGCATTTCCATGAACGTGGCAAACGCTTCGTTGAGCCAGAGCCCGTTCCACCATGTCATCGTGACCAGATCGCCGAACCACATATGCGCGTTTTCATGGGCGACCACGTCGGCTACCCGTTCCAATTCCCCGTGTGTCGCGGTGCGCGGGTCCACGAGAAGTGCGGTTTCACGGAACGTGATGGCCCCCAGGTTCTCCATGGCGCCCGAGGCAAAATCCGGAATGGCGAGAAGATCGAGCTTGTCACCGGGATAGGGAATGCCGTAGTAGTCCTCAAAAAACTGCAATGAGGCGGTCGCGATCTCCTGCCCAAATGCCGTGAGATGCCGTTTCCCTGGGATGCTCCACACCCGCAGAGCCGTTTTCCCGACAGACGTCGGGGCACTCGCCTCCAAACGGCCCACGATGAAGGCCACCAGGTACGTCGACATCTTCATCGTATCGGTGAATCGGACGATCTTCTTGCCGCCCTGGCGAGTTTCGGACAGCACGCTGCTGTTCGACACGGCGGTCAAGTCGGCGTCGATCACGAGCGTGCTTGAAAACACCGCCTTGAAATCGGGTTCATCCCAGCAGGGGAATGCCCGCCTCGCATCAGTGGCTTCGAATTGCGTCGCTGCGATGGTCTGTGTGGCGCCCTGCTCATCCTTGTACGTGCTCCGATAAAAGCCACGGAGCTTGTCATTGAGCGTGCCGCGAAATGTGATGTCGAGGCGGCAGCGGCCCGGACGCAGCGGCTCGGCGACCGTGAGGGTGCAGCGCTGCAGTGCGGCGTCGAGCGCGAACGAAGCGGGCTGTCGCTCGCCCTGAGCCCCCTCGACCATCGCCTCTTCGATGGCCAATTCCAGCGCGTTGAAGACGATGACACTGGTCGGCTGAACCACGTGTGCCGTGATCATGGCGCGCCCGTGAAAACTGGCGCCTCCCAAGTCCGGTTCCAGTTGCAGTTCGTAACGAACCGGAAGCACGTGTCGCGGAAGGCGAAAGGGATCCTCGGCGTGCTGAGAGAGTTGGGTCATATGTTCACCTTTGGGTGCTGGTTGTGCGGCGGCTTGGCTGGGAGCCGGAAGGAATTTCCGTATCAGCGTGAGCGATGGAAACGCCAAGAGGATGGCCACACTCTTGGCAAGCCTGCGCAGCGTCTCACGTCTCTGAATCGGCCATTCATGTTCGTGTGACGTTGTGAGTTTCCGTTCCATGGGGCGTTCCCACGATCAAGACGTCGGTTCGGCCGATGAATAAGCCGGTCTCGACCACGCCGGGAATATGGTTGAGGGCAGTTTCCAATTCAGAAGGCCGGTCGATGCTCGGTAGATGGACGTCGAGGATCACATGACCACACTCGGTGTGAAACGCAGCGCCATCGCGCTCCCGGAGCACGACCCGGCCGTGGGTGATCCCTTCGATCTGCCGTGCCGTACTGCCCCAACCGAATGGCACCACCTCGATAGGCAATGGAAAGGTGCCTCCGAGCACAGGGACCTGCTTGCTGTGATCGATCAGCACGACGAACTGCCTGGCCGAAGCGGCGACGATTTTCTCTTTCAAGAGGGCGCCGCCTCCGCCTTTGATGAGGTTGAACGACGGATCGACTTGATCGGCTCCGTCAAAGGCGACATCGATGGTCCAGCGAGGCTCATGATCGAGCAAGGGAATGCCGTAGCGTGCGGCGAGCGATGCGGTTTCCTGGGAGGTGCAGACGCCGCGGATGTGCAGACCCTGCTTCACTTTTTCCCCCAGGGCCATGACCAGGTATTTGGCCGTGGACCCTGTGCCCAACCCAATGACCATACCGTCCTTCACTGAATCCACGGCGGCGAGCGCGGCGGCCTGCTTGAAGCGCTCGAGATCGGAATCGGTCATGATTGAGCCAGCCGAGCCGCCATGGCAGCCGCGCCGAGGAGAGCCGTGTGTTGGTTCATGACGACATGGACGGGAATTTGGCTCATCAACCGCTTGTAGCGTCCTTTGTTGATAAAGGCTTTCATGAACGTGCCGTCTTTCAGTTTGGCAAGCAGTTTAGGCGCGATGCCTCCGCCGATGTACACGCCGTTGATCGCCATCGCTTTGAGGGCCAGATTTCCGGCTTCTGCTCCATAAATGGAAGCAAACAGATCCAGCGCCTGTTTGGCGATTTCTGCCTGGCCCTTGAGGCCGGCCTCTGCGATTTCCGCGGCCGGATCGCCCGCTTTGATTTTTTCCGCCAGCCAGGTCGGCTCGTTTTTTTTGGCCTCGCGTAGGTATTCATAAATGGCTTGAAGGCCAGGGCCGGAGAGCACCCGTTCATAGCTGACATGCAGGTACTGACTTCTGATGTAGCGGAGTAAGTCGATCTCCTGGTCGCTGTTCGGCGCAAAATCGGTGTGGCCGCCTTCCGATGGCATGGGTCGATAGCAGGTTCCATCCCAAACAAGGATGGATTCGCCGAGTCCCGTACCGGCCGCAATCAGTGCGATGGCCTGCTTATGGGAAGGGGGCGTTCCCGGGTTCAACGTGACCAACTCGTCCGGACGAAGCAGAAGAATCCCATGGGCCATGGCCTCGAGGTCATTGAACAACTGCACATGTGCGATGTCGAATTGCTTGGACAGCGCCGGTCCGTCAACGATCCAGGGGAGATTGGTCGTTCGTGAATGGTTTTGAAACACCGGACCGGCTACGCCGAAACAGGCCGCATGGAGAGTCGGTGGCTCGTTCTGGCTGACAATGGACGATGATCCTTCGTCCTCCGCATGCTCGACCTGGTCGACGGCAAGGGGGGGCTTGGGCGGTGAAAGAAAGTCGGCGAGCAACTCTTCCAAAGAGCCATAGTCGGCGCTATGAAAGGTTTCGAGCCGCAGCGGATCGATGCGCTCCGCAGTCCAGTCGTAGAGGGCAAGGTGCGTCTTTGTGCCCCCGATATCTCCAGCCAGGATCATGTAGGCCTCGGGCGGTTCTCTCTGTCTCGTTCGGTCAGCCAGGCGGCGGCGGAACGATCCAGCAGCCAGATGAGGCGGCCTCGTTCCGGTCGCACAAGGGCGGCAGGCAACTGCCGGTCGACTTCCTGTCGCGGCTCGAGAATGCTTTTAATGATGCCAGCCTTGCTTTCGCCGCTGGCCAGGAACAGTACCACAGTCGCTTGGTTGATCACACCTAGGGTGAGCGTCAGCCGCGTCCGCGGAACCGAGGGCGCCTGACCGACTGTGACCCATCGTCGATGTTCGTGAAGGGCGTCGGTTCCGGGGAACAGGGACGCGGTATGGCCGTCGTTTCCGACACCGAGCAACACGAGATCGAGGTGAGGCCATTCCGATGATGCGGTCGTCGTCACCGTGCCAAGCACACCCTCATATTCGCGCGCAGCCTCGTGAGCATCCGGGAGCTCACCTCTCATGCGGTGAATACAATCCTGATGAATGTCGAGCGGACGAAACAGCGCCTCTTCGGCGAGACGGAAATTAC
>DATEEH010000032.1:0-10123 GCA_035281245.1 Nitrospira sp. | reverse complement strand
TGATGCAGACATGAACGCGACAGTCACGGCAATGATGCCGAGCCAGTGAGGCCCGCTTTCGGTGCCCGCGAGTGCCATCAAGGCGAGGCCTGTCGCAACGGCAATCTGCGTGAGCAGCATCCAACCGCGCCGCCGCCCGAGCCATGGGAGGGCGATGCGGTCCATCACGGGCGCCCAGAGAAATTTGAGGCTGTACGGCAGGCCGACGAGCGTGAAGATTCCGATGGTCTTCAGATCCACCCCGGCCACCGTCAACCACGCTTGCAGCGTTCCCGACGTCAGCGCCAAGGGGAGGCCTGAGATAAACCCCAATGGCAGCATCAAGGCGATGCGCTTGTTCCCCAGGATTTGTGCGAACGATGCAGCCATATGATTGGAGGATTTTTCTGTGTGCTCTAGAATAGCACTAGATGGGCGACGATATTAGGAGAATCGGCAATTTGGTTCGAGTGAGGCGGTTGAAGACAGTCTCACGGAAAGTGAGGACCGCTCAGCACGGCTGACCGTTGAAGGTGCAGGGCTTGTAGCGAGAGATGTCGAACTCCACGTTCTCTTGGTAGATACGTTCGTTGCCGTTGACTCCATCTTGCTCCGGATCATTCCACATGTTGTGGTTCCACCAGTAGAACAGAGGATGTATTTCAGTCTGATAGACTGGGTTCCCGAAGTTGCTGCGAGCGTACTCCTGGACCATGCGGCCCGTCACATAGTCGACCTGACCGTCGCCCTTCAAGGAATAGAGGATAAGAAACAGACGCGCTTCGTGGTCGTATAACTCATCAATGCGGGTGCTGAGGTCCGGTTCGATGGGCAGGACATCCTTGGCACTGGCGTGACCGCGCACGAAGAGAAGGGTCAGGGAGAGAACACCGTATGCGATGAGGAGCCGAATCGCCACCGGAATCCCCGCATGATGAGTGACAAGTGGCATGCTATCACGGTGCAGGGCAGCCTTCAACCTGCAACGTGCTTTGCGTCGGACTTGCCCCTCGCGCAAACAGCTCTCTATAATGCGCGCTTCATGAGCAAGCGTGCCTCACTGCACAGCCTGGGTTGCCGTCTCAATCGAGCGGAGACCTCTGTCCTCGAATCGCAGTTGCGGCGTCGAGGTTATACGGTCGTCGAATGGGGCGAGCCGACGGATCTGCTGGTCGTGAATACCTGCTCGGTCACCGTCGAGGCGGAACGCACCTGTCGGTATGTCATTCGAAAGACCCTGAAACATTCTCCAGACGCCTTTGTGGCCGTCACGGGGTGTTATGCCCAGACCGGCTCGCACCATTTGCGAAGCATTCCGGGAATCGACCTCATCGTCGGGAATCAATATAAGTCGAGCCTTCCAGAATTCCTACCGCCGCCCGAGCTTCTCCGAAAACAACCCTCTGCTGAAATGCTTCATACCAAGACGATCACGCGTGAGGATTTTGTTCTGCCGGCCTATGCGGAATCCGACGCGACTCGCGCCCTCCTGAAGATCCAGGACGGATGCAATGTGATGTGCAGCTTCTGCCTCATTCCATTCGCGAGAGGACATGAACGAAGCCGCCGGCTCGATGATATTCTCGCGGAAGCGGAGTCGCTGGCCGCTCGCGGCCATCGGGAGCTTGTGCTCACCGGCGTGAATATCGGGCAGTTTGATTTTCAAGGCGTCGGTCTCACCGGTCTCATCGATCAGTTGGAACGCATCGATGGCATCGAGCGCATTCGATTGTCCTCGATCGAGCCGACTACGGTCACCGAGCCTCTGTTGGAGAAGATGAGTCGTTCCGGAAGGCTATGCCCCTACTTACATCTTCCGCTCCAAAGCGGCAACGACGGAGTCCTCGCCGCCATGAACCGTCCCTATGACGTCCGGTCGTTTGTCTCGCTCGTCGATCGTGCAATCTCGACGATTCCTGATCTGGCATTGGGAACTGATCTCATGGTGGGTTTCCCAGGAGAATCGGAGCGCGCGTTCCAGGACACCGTTGACCTGTGTCATCGCCTCCCCTTTTCATACTTCCATGTCTTCACCTATTCGAAGCGCCCGGGAACGGCCGCCGCAAAGTTGCCCCATCATGTGCCGGCGGACGTCGCACGGCGGCGGGCGCAGACCCTCGCCGAGATGTCCCGCGAGAAGAGGCTGGCCTTCGCGGAACGATGGATCGGCAGCTCGGTCTCCGTGCTCTTTGAACGTGGAGAAACCGATGGAATGCGTCTCGGCACGACCGCAAATTTCCTGAAGGTGGGCGTCGCTTCGGATACGGACCTGGCCCATCAGGTCCGCCAGGTCAGGATTACCGGTGCTTCGGATCGCTGGGCCGTCGGCCAGCTCGCCACGTCCGGTATGGGAGGACTCCGGTCATGAGCGTTGGGCACGGTCCCGGGCGGCAGGTGCACATCGAAACGTTCGGTTGTCAAATGAACGAGTATGACTCCGAACTGGTTCGTGCGCTGCTCACGCGTGAAGGCTATGTCTTGACCGAAGACCGGGAATGCGCCGATGTGATCCTCATGAACACCTGCGCCATCCGCGAAAACGCTCACACCAAGGTGTACACTCATCTGTCCGACCTCAAGGCGCTCAAGAAGAATCGGCCGTTGATCGTCGGCGTATTAGGCTGCATGGCGCAGAATCTGAAGGAGGAGCTCACCAAACAGGAGCCCTTGGTCGATCTATTGGCCGGCCCTGATTCCTATCGCCAACTGCCGGCGCTCATCCGCAATGCGGTTCATGCCCAGGAACGGGGCGAGCACGTGAAGGCTTTGGCCGTAGACCTGTCCGAGTACGAGACGTACGACGACATTGTTCCGGCACGTGTGCCCGGTGTAAACGCCTGGATTGCCATCATGCGCGGGTGTGACAACTTCTGCAGTTTCTGCGTGGTCCCCTATACGCGCGGACGGGAGCGGTCACGAGAACCGCAGGGCATTCTCGAGGAAGCCGCTCGGATTGCCGCCGAAGGTTTCAGACAGATCACGTTACTCGGTCAGAACGTCAATTCCTACCGTTCAGGCGACTGGGACTTCGCACGCCTGCTGACTGCCGTTGCGGACATTCCGGGAATTGAGCGGGTGAGATTCACTTCCCCGCATCCGAAGGATTTTCCTCCGGCCCTGTTGGAGGCAGTGGTTCATCATCCCAGGATTTGCAAGCACATCCATCTCCCCGCGCAATCGGGCAATGATCGCGTTCTGGGCATGATGAACCGTACCTATACGCGGCGCGAATACGTGTCGCTGGTCGAGCGGATCCGCTCGATGGATCCGCGCATGGTACTGACGACGGATATCATCGCCGGATTCTGTTCCGAGACTGAAGCGGAGTTCTTGGACACCTATCGTCTCCTTGAAGAGGTCCGCTATCACTCCGCCTTTATTTTTCTTTACTCCGAGCGGACGAACACTATTGCCGCGAGAAAGTTCGACGACGATGTGCCACACGACGTCAAATCGCGGCGAGTGACCGCCCTCGTCGAACTGCAGCGCCGGATCTCGACGGAGCGCAACCGTGAGTATCTGGGCGAGACGCTTCCCGTGCTGGTCGAAGGCGACGCCAAGAAGTCACCTCTGCAAGCGATGGGAAAAAGCGACGGCAACGTGACGGTGATCTGGAATAAAACGGATCTTTCCTGTCAACCCGGTCAACTGATCGCCTGTTCGATCTACGACGCCTCGGCTTCGACCCTGTATGCGAGACCGATCGGGTTGATGCCGTCCGCCCGGACAAAAAGCGAACACTCCTGCACGAATTTCGTTCAACCGTAGCCTCTATCCTTCGATACGTATTTTTTCTCCCGCCGAAACGGCGTCGCTCCGCCAACCGTCGACCACGGGTGATCCCGGCTCGCGCAACTCCCTCCCGCGTCCAGTTTGAAGAAGAAAGAGCAATAATAAATCAAGCTGTTAGAAGCGTCGGTGAAACCAACTTTTAAGGGCAACTCTTCTACGATCATTTACCGAGACCCGTACGCTTCTTCTCCAAACGTTTACAACAATCCAATAAGGATAGAAGGGCATGGTCTTTGCTTTGAAATTGAACGACTTCGAATCCTACACCCTTGCCAAACGGAGTGAAGACATGAAGTCCTCTCAACATCCGTCAAATGAACGGCCGGATTCCACGACGAGCCTTGAGACCATTATCGCCGTCGGACTCTTCGGATGGCTGGCGCTGAGCATGACGCTGATGGGCCTCGGAATCTGGTAAGCACTTCCGCGCAAGGGCAAGCCGGCCTGCGACCGCATCTATCCTTCCGCAAAGGAGACCACCATGTCGACTTCTTTATTCTTCACCAGGCGAAACCACGTCGCGCTGTGTATCTTCATAAGCCTGGCGCTCATTGCCACCGGATGTAGTTCGACCTCAAAGATTGCGCAAAATGCGAGGGGCAGCGTCTTTCTTGAAGAAATCATGGATTGGTCATTCGAGGCGAGTCATCCGGCCGTCATCGACCACACCACTCTTCTGAAAATCGTCAAAGGGGTTTATTCCGCGGAGGATCACAACGGATCGATGAGAATGTCCGCCGCTGGCAGCAAGCCGATGAGACTATTCAGCGATGAGGATGCAGAGTTTTTGGCTCCCCTGCTCGCACAAGGCTTATCGAGAGCGAAACCCGAGCAGCTAGTCGGGTTCCGCATATCCTCATCGGCAGGGTCAGGCTCTGAACCCACGGCGGGCAGCATCTATGTCCGGCAAGGTTCGATCTACTTCACCATTTCAAAGGGCGCTGCGGCCACGACCTTCATGCCTGAGTCGGCGGCCCGCGCCGAGCAGGCTCCACCCTACGCCACCGGCGGAAAGGCGGGTCTCATCGCGCATGTCATCGATTATCATGCTTTGGCGAAAGCGCCGATGCCGCCGCTGCTGCCCGTGACGAAGACGGCCACGCCCCAACCAAGCAACTCAAAAGTGCCGGTGGCGGCCAGCGTGACCGCAGTCGAGGGGGAAGGCCCAGCGGAGATGCAGGTGCAACTCAACCGAGCCAAAGAGATGCTGGCCAAGAAGGATACGGAGATCACGGTACTCCGGAAGGAGTCCGACTGGATGAAGCGTGAATTACGCGACCGGGACGAGGAAATCAAAGCGCTCAAGGCCACCGTGAAAACGTCGCCGAAAAAGAAGGCCGAGGCGTACCGGACCAAATAGCGGATCACCCCACGTCGATCAGTTCCGGTTGTAGCAGGACCACCTCGCGCGAGAGCGGCTGTCGGAAGTTCATCCGACAATAGCAGGCATACGTCACGTAGGTATCTTGTAGACAGTATTGAGCGAGTTCCACGCCCTTCCCCTGTTCCCACATCGCGGCGACTTGATCCCCGCTTCCCGATTTGGTTTCCACGTTCAATGCCCGCGCCAGGACGTCGAGTTTGATCCAACCCCTTGTGTCCCAGTTGCTCCAGAGGGCCATCGTGTCGTAAACGGGTTCGCTTCGGAATTTGGCCAGATTGATGTCCAGGGTGGGTTTGACCTGATGGATGATCGATCGCTTCTTGATGAAGGGTAGATCAAAGCCAAGACCATTGTGGGTGATGAACAAGGACGGCTTGTCTTGCGCGAGACGGCTCCAGAACCGCTGGAGCAGTTCCCGTTCGTTGCCGCCGTACCAAGCCACCGCCCCGCGGGGCTCCATTTGATCGGAGAATTCCAGTAGGCCGATGCAAACGATGCAGCTGTACGTTCCGTCGAATGCCGACTTGGCGTAGAGTTCCTCCTCCGCCTGACGTTGGGCCTCGGCTTCACCCGCCGCGAACAGATCGGACGCCGGCAGATCCGTTTCAATTGGCCGGGATTTGCCGGCCAACCGTGCCCAATCTTCACGCGGACACTGGACGGTTTCGATATCGAGAACGACCTTCATCGCACAGACCCCGCCGAGTCCCGCTGTAACGCTTCAATGATCGGTCCGTCAGCCGGAGGGAACTGGTATTGTCCCATTTCCGAAGGGAATACCCAGCGAATTTCGGCGCAATCGAGCGGTGTCGCCCGGCCTTCCTCGATGTTGCACCGAAAGAAATGCAGTTCAACGGTCTTTTCGGGATATTCGTGACGAATGATTTGAAAGGGAACGGGAACATCGACGCGAATGCTCAACTCCTCATACAGCTCCCGTTGCAGACATTCCTCCAAGCTTTCTCCCTGTTCCCGCTTCCCGCCGGGAAATTCCCACAAACCGGCCAGATGCACACCCGTACGCCGTTTGGCGATCAAATAACGCCCGTTATGACAGATCAGGCCTGCGGCGACTTCGACGACTTTCGCCATGAGACTTTTCCCCCGGCCTTGAACGGAAACGTCTTGCAGATCGGCGTCATCGGGCATCCCTGGCACGACGGCGCCTTGGCGGTGCAACACAAGGCGCCAAAATCCATCAGGGCCTGGTTGAAATCATAACCTCGGCCCCGGGGAATCAACGCTTCCGACAACCTCCATAACCGCGCGGTCTGTTTCTTGGGATCTCCCTTGGCAATAAACACGCGGTGAAGCACTCGAATGACGTTGGTATCGAGAATCGGAGCGTCCTCATTGAAGGCAAAGGAACGGATGGCGCCCGCCGTATAGCGTCCGATGCCTTTGAACGACAACAACTGATCATGATCGTTTGGCAGCCGCCCTCCGTAGCGTTCGACGGTCTCACAGGCGATGCTATGGAGGCGTTCCGGACGGATGTTGTATCCCAGCGGATACCAGAGCTTCTTGACGTCTTTCACGGGCGCAGAGGCCAGTGTTTCGAAGCTGGGATAGCGATCGAGGAATTGATGATATTTGGGAATCACACGATCCACCTGGGTCTGCTGCAACATCACTTCGGAGACAAGAATATGGTAAGGCTCCGACGTTTTTCGCCATGGCAAGTTGCGGGCGTACCTCGCGTACCACTTTAAGAGGCGTTGCTGGAAGCGACGTTTGAGAGGGCCGGGAGGCCAGGGCGTCCGTCGCAGATGTTTGGTTGTGCCGGCCACTGAGGTGATAGCGGAAGCCATGAGCATGTTGCTGCTTGCGGCGGCATTGTAGGATTCCAGCAGGACAAAAGCAAACGCCGGCGGCCATCTGGTGAAACGGGTATTCGCATGGTAACGTGTGATGTGTCTCCTAAGGAGGTGATCCCATGATCAATCACCCTCTGACACGAGCCGCTTTTTGCTCCCACCGGTTGTTGATTCTCAGTCTGGCGGTGATGGTCATCCCTCTTGCACGTTCGGCTGCCGAGCCTGCGAACCCCCAGATACCGTGGGAGTGTTCAAACTACACCAATGAAGCGCAGACACGCTGTCTGAATACTTTCATCGAGCGTCAGCAAGAACAGATCGGACAACTCGAGGACCGGTTACGGCGACAGCAGGACTTGGTTGGGCAGTTGAAAGGACAGGTCGAGCGACAGACGGCTGCCACGGCACAGCTTCAACAACAGTTGGCTCAGCCGCCAGCGACGACGGCCATTGTGCCGCAGCCCTATGTGTATCCTTATATCTATGCCTACCCTCCGGTCGGGCTCGGGATCTACATGGGACGTCCTTGGATCGGACCGGGCTTCTACGGATATTACGGGCGACCCTACTGGGGCCCTCGATTTTTCTACAGACACCATGGGCGGCATTGGTAAGCGCTGATGAGCAAGCGCCTCACCAGTCGGCACCCAACCGGTTCACGACGACTTCCTGGACGACCGCGTACTTCCCCAATGTGCAGAGATAAACAGCCGTTTCGGCAATATCAAAAGGGCTGCTCTTTTCGCTGCGCAATATTTCCTCAGGCGTCGCATCCACCAACTCATCGGCGACCCCGCCGGGACAAATGGCCGAAACCTTGATGTTGAAGGACCGTCCTTCATCGGCCAAGGCTTTTGTCAGGGCCATGACTCCGTGCTTGGAGGCGCTGTAAATGCCGGTCCCCGACCAGGCCTGTACGCCGGCTACGCTGGAGATGTTGATGATGATGCCGCCCCCCTGCGCCTTCATGTGTTTGAAGGCTGCTCTGCAACAAAAGAACGTTCCTCGCAGGTTGACATTCATCACCTCGTCGAAGGCGTTCGTCGTTGTCTCCGCGATCCGCCTGCCGCCGAAGATCCCTGCATTGTTGACCGCGATGTCCACCCGACCGTACTGCTGGACCGCCTTGTCATACAGTGTTTCCACTTGGGTTTCGTGGCTGACATCTGCCTGAACGACGAAGCCTTCCCCGCCCTTTCGGCAGATCTCTTTGGCGGTCTGCTCACAGAGCGCCTTTCTTCGAGCCGCCACGACGACTTTGGCGCCTTCCTCTCCAAAGCGAAGGGCGATAGCCTTCCCGATGCCGCTGCTACTGCCCGTCACGATGGCCACTTTGCCGGCAAGACGCAGCATTCAGTCACCAGTCCTGCGAAACATCTGGTTTTCTTTGACAAACCTGAGAGACGTCCGTAGCCTCGTCTGTGGACAAGAAAAAATGGAAACAGCGCGAGGAATAAGCGCCTGTAGGAATAATACCAGTCGAATTCCCCTTCGGTTTGCCGGAGAGTGAGGACATCGGGATCGTATACAACCTTGGAACGGGTGGTTGCAAGATCGTAAGGGACTCTCCGCAGAGAGTGACCGTTGCATAGGCACGAAACAAGAAGGAAGCAATTGTGGTTACCCGCAAACATCGGCGTTTTCTCGTAACCCTGCCGAGCACTCTGGTCCAGCGCGACCAGTTCCGACACAAGGGATCCATCCGCGACCTCTCCACGAAAGGTTGTCGAGTGGAAAGCCTCATCACGCCGTTTACGGGAATGCAGGTCACACTCCTGTTACACATTCCCGGAGAGGCCGCTCCCCTCAAGATTGAAAATGCCGCCGTCCGCTGGTGCGGAGCCCAGGGAATCGGCATCGAATTCCTGGTCGTCGCGGAGCCTGAACAAATGCGGTTGGGCCGGTACATTCAGCAATTGGAAAAGACTGCACCCGCGAACTAGCCTCCTGCCGAGATTGCATTTCACGCCCGCTCTCCGTATTCTCTCTTCACATGGACCTTTCATCGTTGACTCCCGAACAATTCAAGGAACTGGTGCGCGGCTTGGTCGATGATCGACTGCGAGAGCTCATCGGCGATCCGGACCTCGGACTTGAACTGGGTGAAGTGCTGAGGGCCAGACTCAAGACTTCCCTTGAGCGGGGTGACCGATTGTCCGGCGAGGAACTGGCTGAAAAGCTCGGACTACGCTGGTAAGCCGATGCCCTGGTATCGACTGACTTTTCAAGCGGGGGTGGTGCAGGATCTCTCAACCGCCGGCCTGCCGATGGCACAGCGGCTGCTTGAAAAGACCAAATGGATCGCTTCGAACGTAGAAAACCTTCGCCACGAACCAATTCGTGATCTTGCCGGACTACACAAGTATGCCGTGGCCGATTGGCGCATCTTCTACGCGATCGATCGGAACGAACGACTCGTGGACGTCCATGCCGTCATCCACAAAAGGGCCTTGAAGCACTAATCAGATGAGGCGGTGGGGCAGATCGGCGACGTGCAACCGGAAGCTGCCTTGCGCCACGTCCTCCACGTAGCGCTGCAGCGCATGCTTCACCACCGGAAACGCAATATCCTGCCACGGGATGTCTTGCGGATCAAACAAGCCCACATCGAGACTTTCCAAGCCTGCCTCGAATTTCTCCGCGCCAAGCTGGCCGATGAATGTCAGATAGACTTGGCCGATATGGGGAAGGCTGAGCACTGAGTGCAATCTTCCGATCGTCACCTGTGCTCCGGCCTCTTCCAGCGTTTCCCGCCTGGCCGCCTCCTCCGTGCCTTCACCGATTTCCATGAATCCGGCAGGATAGGTCCACAAGCCCGATTTCGGTTCAATCGCACGCCGGCAGAGCAGAATTTTTCCGTTCCACTCCGGTATGCATCCCGCCACGATCTTGGGATTATGATAATGAATAGCCTGGCAGGAATCGCAGACAAACCGGGGGAGATTGTCGCCTTGCGGGATTTTCTTCGAGACGGATTTGCCGCACTCAACGCAGAACTTCATGGCCGCCATGCCAATGGAAAAGGCTCAGCGCATGGATAACACAAAACACCGATTTTTTGTACCCTGCCCCCGCGGCCTGGAACAGGTTCTGGACGGCGAGCTTCGGGCGCTCGGTATTCCGACCACACGGCCGGCCGGTGGCGGCGTCG
>DATEEH010000031.1:0-65569 GCA_035281245.1 Nitrospira sp. | reverse complement strand
GTGGAATCCCGATATCGACGACGTGGATGGTTCCGGCATGGTCAATACCGGCGCCCAGGTACAGCCCGAGCTTGGGAAGGCCGAAGGTCACGGTGGCTGTCGCACGTATGGCGTGGCCAAGCAGCGCGCCGTCGTCCGCATGGATGCCCGACGGCATGTCGACGGCCACGAGGGGTTTTCCCGTTTGGTTCATCAGCCGAATGGCGTCAGCGTGCGCGCCCGTGACCTCGGTCGAAAGTCCGGTACCGAACAACGCATCAACGAGAACGTCACTGCCGGCAAGAAGCGCTTGGACCTGCTCGACAGAACGGAACGACTTCGTCGCCTCGGTTCCTCCGATGCGCAGCCAGCGCCGATACATGGCGGCGGCATCCCGGCTCAAGGCGGAAGTCGGGGTGAGCAACAGCACCGTCACGATCGCTCGACGCTGACGCAACACTCTGGCGACGACCAATCCGTCCCCGCCGTTATTGCCTTTGCCGCAAACAATCGTCACGCGCTTGCCGGCGAGCGGTCCAAACCGCTGTTCGATGAAATCGGCCGTACCCATACCCGCCCGCTCCATGAGCGTGAGACTGGGCACCCGGGCTTCAACAATGGTGCGCCGGTCGAGGGTCTGCATCTGCGTTGCTGTCACGATTTTCATAATGCGGCTCGCGCCACCGTCAGTGGCGTACTCCGGAGGTGGGACCGGACTCAGTTGAGCAGCGTTTTCATTTCACGTACCGCCTGATCGAGGCCGACCAGGACGGCCCGCGCGATGATGCTGTGACCGATATTGTATTCCACGATCTCGGGGATATGGGTCAAGCGCTTGACGTTGTGATAGTTCAGGCCGTGCCCCGCATTGACACCCATGCCCAGCTTATACGCCAGTTTGGCCGCTTGCGTGATGACTTCGAATTCGGCATCCGCTTCTTTCGATCGCTTGGCGTTGGCGTATCGGCCCGTATGAAGTTCGACAAAATCCGCGGAGAGCTTATGAGCGGACCGGACATGCCCGAGGTCGGGTTCGATAAACAGGCTTACGGGAATTCCCCCCTCATGCAGCAACGCGACGATCTGATGAAGGCGGTCCTTGTTCGCAGTGACGTCGAGTCCGCCCTCGGTAGTCAATTCCTGGCGCTTTTCCGGAACGAGAGTGACCAGATCCGGTTTGACGGTCAGCGCGATCTTGGCCATGGTTTCATCCGCCGCCATTTCCATGTCGAGCTTGGTGCTGATCATCTCCCGAAGCAGACGAAGGTCGCGATCCTGAATGTGACGGCGGTCTTCGCGGAGATGGACCACGATGCCGTCCGCCCCCGCCAATTCCGCAAGGAGGGCCGCCGCGAGGGGATCAGGATCGGTCCCGCCGCGCGCTTGCCGCAGGGTAGCGACGTGATCAACATTCACACCGAGACGGGCCACGACGAACCTCCGGTTGTTGTTGGCGACGAGGGGAGTCGAGAGTGAACGAAGATGGTGCGGACGTCGCTGTTGTAACAGAAAGCCGCGGAGAGGGGCAAGGCTTGAGCGCCTTGGTCGGTCGGCCCAATGGGATACGCGCTGCCGGAGTCCGTCGACGTACGGAACCCCACAGAATCACAAGATAATTTGACTCGGCGACATCCACGCAATTACAATAGGCCTCCATTGCACATGTCAAGGTGGTTTCTTCCTCCCGGCTTGAAGAGTTCGACAGCAAACGGCCATGGGATTGTCAGATAATTTTTATCGGCTCAAGCGGCTCCCCCCCTACGTCTTCGCCCAGGTTCAAAGCCTTAAACTGGAAGCGCGCCATCGAGGCGAAGACATCATCGACTTTGGCATGGGGAATCCCGATCAGCCGACGCCGACTCACATTGTCGAGAAGATGATCGAAGCGGCGCGCAAAGGCCGAAATCACCGCTATTCCGCTTCACGCGGCATCACGAAACTGCGCCATGCCATTGCCGCGTGGTACCAGCGAAACTATGACGTCAATCTCGATCCGGAAACCGAGGCCATTGTCACGATCGGTTCCAAGGAGGGCCTGGCCCATCTGTCTCTGGCGATGATCGGTCCTGGCGATGTCGTGATGACGCCTACCCCGACCTATCCGATCCACATGTACAGTTTTGTGATTGCCGGAGGTGAAGTCCGGGGCATCGAGTTGCGACAGGACAGCGATTTTTTCGATGATCTGCAACGGGTCTACCGCCAGACTTTTCCGCGACCGAAGATTCTGGTCATCAATTTCCCGCATAATCCGACGACGGCCATCGTGGATTTGGAGTTCTTCAAAAAGATCGTGGCCTTCGCAAAGGAGCATCACGTCATCGTGATTCACGACCTCGCGTATGCCGACCTTGTATTTGACGGCTACCGGGCGCCGAGTTTCCTCCAGGTGCCCGGGGCGAAGGATGTGGGTGTGGAGTTTTACACGCTGTCCAAGGCGTACAACATGCCGGGATGGCGGGTCGGCTTTTGTGTGGGCAATCGTGAAATCGTGGGGGCACTCGCCAAGATCAAGAGCTATCTCGACTATGGGATTTTTCAACCGCTGCAAATTGCCAGCGTGATCGCGCTCAACGGGCCGCAAGACTGTGTCAAGGAAACGGTTCAGCGCTATCAAAAACGCCGCGATGTGCTCGTCGGTGGATTGAACCGGATCGGTTGGAACGTGAATAAGCCACTGGCCACGATGTTTGTCTGGGCCAGAATTCCGCTGCCGTATCGGCATATGGGATCCCTCGAATTTTCCAAGCTCCTGTTGCGCGAGGCAAAAGTCGCCGTTTCGCCCGGTATTGGATTTGGGGAAGGCGGCGATGAGTATGTGCGCTTTGCGCTGGTCGAAAATGAGCACCGGACCCGCCAAGCGGTTCGCGGCATCAGAAAGGCCTTGAAGCTCGAAGGGGGAGAAGAATGATGTCCCGGGTCGGCGTCGGCGTAGTCGGCTTTGGCACGGTCGGCACTGGCGTGGTCAAGATCCTCTTGGAAAACGCCGCGCTCATCCGCCGCCGGGTTGGTGTGCCGATCGACCTCGTTCGCGTCGCGGATCTCGACGTCACGCGAGACCGAGGAATCACCCTCCCGCCTGGCGTCCTGGTGAATGACGCGAAGCAGGTGCTGTCGGACCCTGCCGTGGACATCGTCGTGGAACTCGTCGGCGGCTACGACTTCGCCAAGCGTCTGATTCTTGATGCCATCGCCGCGGGAAAAACCGTCGTGACGGCGAACAAGGCGTTGCTGGCCCTGCACGGCGAAGAAATCTTTGCCGCGGCTTCTCGCCGAGGCGTCGATGTCGGATTTGAGGCGAGCGTGGGCGGCGGCATTCCCGTCATCCATGCCCTCAAAGAAGGGCTGGCGGCCAATGCCATCCAGTCCATTTACGGCATCATCAACGGCACCTCAAACTACATCCTTTCCCGGATGACCAACGAGGGCAAAGGATTCGCCGAGACATTGGTCGAAGCACAGAAAGCGGGCTATGCCGAAGCCGATCCCACGTTCGATGTCGCGGGCACCGACAGCGCGCATAAATTGGCCATCCTGGCGAATTTGGGATTCGGAACCCCCGTGAACTTTAAAGACCTTTACACGGAAGGCATTACTCACATCACGGAGCATGACATCGCCTATGCGAAGGAATTCGGCTACACGATCAAGTTGTTAGGCATTGCCAAACTCGTCGAAGGTGACGTTGAAGCGCGCGTGCATCCGACCATGCTGGGAGCGGATTCACCGCTGGCAAACATCGAGGGCGTGTACAACGCCATCGAATTGATCGGCGACGCCGTAGGCGACGTGGTTCTGAGCGGGCGGGGAGCCGGGGACATGGCTGCCGGCAGCGCCGTCGTCAGCGACATCATCGCCGGAGCCCGCAATCTGGTCAGGGGCGGGGCAGGTCGCGTGCCTCCCGCATCGTTTCAACCGCAGGAACGACGTCCGCTCCGTATGCGGCCGATGGAAGAAATACGCTCCTTGTACTATTTGCGTTTCATGGTCATCGATCGTCCCGGCGTGTTGGCGCAGATTGCCGGTGAATTGGGACGGTGCGGGATCAGCATTGCCTCCATGCTGCAAAAGGGGCGGCGTGAAGGCCAGACCGTTCCCATCGTCATCAAGACGCATATGGCGAGAGAGCGCGACGTCCAGACCGCGCTCAGCCAGATCAATCGCCTGTCGTTCATGTCCGAACCGACCACCCTGATCCGCATAGAGGGTAAGGACGAGTAAGGTCATGAATCGCTGGCGTGGCGTCATCGAAGAGTATCGCAAGTTTCTTCCGGTCACCGAGCGCACGCCCGTGATCACGCTGGATGAGGGGAACACTCCGCTCATTCGCGCGGCCAGACTCGCCAAAAAAATCGCTCCGGGCATCGACCTCTATTTGAAATTCGAAGGCGCGAACCCCACGGGGTCGTTCAAGGACCGCGGGATGACCATGGCCATGTCAAAGGCTGTTGAAAACGGGGCGCGGGCCGTGATGTGCGCGTCGACCGGCAACACGTCGGCGTCGGCCGCTGCGTATGGCGCACGCGCCGGGCTGGCCGTCTATGTCTTGATTCCCGCCGGGAAGATCGCAATGGGGAAGTTGTCACAAGCGATGATGCACCAGGCCACGGTGATTCAGATCGACGGAAACTTCGATCAAGCGCTCTCGATTGTGAAAACACTGTCGGCGGCGCATCATATCGAACTGGTCAATTCTCTCAATCCCTTCCGCATCGAAGGCCAGAAGACCGCCGCGATGGAAGTGTGCGACCAGTTAGGCGACGCGCCGGCGGTGCATGTGCTGCCTGTGGGCAACGCGGGCAACATCACGGCCTATTGGAAAGGTTACAAGGAATACAGAGCGGCCAATCAAACGACGCGATTGCCCCGCATGATGGGTTTTCAGGCGGCCGGAGCGGCGCCGATGGTGCTTGGCCATGTGGTTGAGAATCCGCAGACCGTTGCCACCGCTATCCGGATCGGCAATCCCGCCAGTTGGCAGGCGGCCCTGGATGCGATGAAGGAGTCCTCTGGTGCCATCGATTGCGTGACCGACGAAGAAATCCTCCAAGCCTATGTGACGGTGGCCGGCACGGAAGGGGTGTTTTGCGAACCCGCCTCGGCGGCTTCCGTGGCGGGCGTGATGAAACTGAGTCGCCAAGGCGCCTTACGCGAGGGTGATACGGTGGTGTGCACGTTGACGGGACATGGATTGAAGGATGCCGATACGGCCATCGGCGTGTCGGTGAAACCCAAAACTGTTCAAGCAACAACGGAGGAAGTGGCACGTCTGCTGAACGTCTGAAGGCCATGCGAGTGTACCGTCGATGAAATATGTGATTCTGCACGCCGAGGGAATGTCGGATCATCCCCGCCAAGAATTAGCCGGCAAAACTCCACTCCAGGCCGCGTGCACACCCCACCTCGATCGATTGGCCGAACAGAGCGAATTGGGTCTGCTCACCGTTGCACTGGACAATGGGCGTCATGGAAGCGGTCTCACCGGCACATCGATCCTCGGCTATGAACCCAAAAAGTATTATCAAGGACCCGGGCCGTTGGAGGCTGCGAGTTTGGGCGTGACCGTCGGAGAGCATGACGTGGTCTATCGCTGTACGATGGTCACCTTGAAATCCGAAGGGTCCCCCGCCCGCAAGGGAGACACGTCGGATGTCAAGAAACTGGGCCCGCATGTCGTCATGGATGACGCGACGGCCGGCCTCATCACGAGTGAGGAGGCCCGCGAACTGATCGACGCCATCAATGAGCAGCTTGGCTCTGAGATGATCCAATTCTTCCCCGGCTCGGGACATCGCCATTTGATGGTGTGGGTCAACGGCAAGCCGCGAGCCGTGTGCGTCGATCCGCAATCATTAGTCGGCCGTTCGATTGCGGATTCCCTGCCGGCAGGCGACGGCGCCGACATGCTGAGGAAATTGATGGAGGCCTCCTTGTTGATCCTGCGCGATCATCCGGTGAATGAGGAACGGCGCGAAGCAGGCCACAAACCCGCCAACTGTCTCTGGCTGTGGGGCGAGGGCCGTGCCATCCCACGACCGAGCTTGGCGGAACGGTTTGGGATTCCTGGCGTCGTGGTTTCGTCCGGCGACGTTCATCGGGGTCTCGGCCTGCTGTCCGGGCTTGAAGCCGTTGATCCCTTCCGCCTGACCGATCTTCGTGCGCACGCCAAGGTGGCGCTGGAGGAATTACGCAAGAAGGACTTTGCCTATGTGCATGTCGAGTTGCCCGACGAGGTCGTGTACGACCCGGACGTCAAAGCCAAGGTGCGCGCCATCGAAGCAGTGGATGGCGAATTTGTCGGGCCGTTCGTGGACGGAATGGCCGCCTTGGGACCCTACCGGCTGGTGACCATCAGCGATCCAGGCAGTGTGCATCAAAGCAATATGACCCAGGCGCATTGGCCGTATGCGTACCATGACAGTACGACCAAACCTGCGCTCGGTGCCGGCCGGCGGTTTACCGAAGCGGACGCCAAAGCCGTGGCCGCTGCTCCGCGTGATGCGACAAAGTTTGTCGTGCGCCTGTTCGCCAAAGGCTCCTGATCTGTGGCCCTCATCGTCCAGAAATACGGAGGCACATCGGTCGGGTCGATCGAGCGGATCCATCGTGTCGCCGATCGCGTCGAGCGAGCGGTCAAAGACGGCAACAGGGTCGTGGTCGTGCTGTCGGCGATGAGCGGGGAAACCGATCGCTTGCTGAAACTCGCCCACCAGGTGGCGGCGTTGCCCGATGAACGTGAGCTCGATATGCTGCTCTCGACCGGCGAACGGGTCACGATCGCGTTGCTTGCCATGGAATTACGCGGTCGTGGCGTGGATGCCCGGTCGTTCACCGGACGACAGGTCGGCATCATGACCGACAGCGCCCACACGAAGGCACGCATTACACGGGTGACGGCCGAACGGATACGGGAGGCGCTGGAGAAAGGTGTGGTCCCCATCGTGGCCGGCTTTCAAGGCATCAACGAGCAGTCCGACGTCACAACGCTGGGTCGCGGCGGATCTGACTTGACGGCGGTGGCCTTGGCTGGGGCCTTGAAGGCCGATCGTTGCGTCATCTTTACCGACGTCGACGGCGTGTATACGACGGACCCCAATATCGTGCCGACCGCGAGACGAATCGACAAGATTGCCTATGAAGAGATGCTTGAGATGGCCAGTCTCGGCGCCAAGGTGCTGCAGAGCCGATCGGTCGAGTTCGCCGCGAAATACAACGTGCCACTGGAGGTCAACTCCAGTTTTGAAGAGGGAAAGGGAACGCTCGTGACACGCGAAGATGCAGACATGGAAGCCGTCGCCGTTTCCGGCATTACCGGCGACCGCAATCAGGCGAAAATCACCCTCGTCGGGGTACCGGACAAGCCGGGAATTGCTGCGCGCCTGCTGGGCCCCGTCGCGAAGGCAAACATCCTGGTGGACATGATCATTCAAAACGTCAGCCACGAATCCCTGACCGACTTTTCCTTCACGATTCCGCGTGTGGACGTCAAAAAGGCGATGCCGATCATCCAAGAAACGGCGAATGACATCGGCGCCAAGTCGGTCTCGGTGACCGAGGCCATTGCCAAGGTCTCGCTGGTCGGCGTCGGGATGCGATCGCATTCTGGTGTTGCCGCGAAGATGTTCGACGTGTTGTCCCATGAGGGCGTCAACATCATGATGATCAGCACCTCCGAGATCAAAATCTCCTGCGTGATCGACGAAAAGTACATGGAACTGGCAATGCGAGCCCTCCATACCGCATTCGGCCTGGACCGCGCGTCCACCGGCCGATGAGGTGTGCTGATTTGACCCTCGACAGGCTCGGCCTGCTCCTGTTACCCTCTCCGCCATGGCCAAGAAACGACTCCGCGCGTCTCGCAAACCCGTAGCCCGGGCCGCCGTATCGGTTGCGCCGCCGCGGACTTCCGCGCACCTGGAAATCTACGACACGACCTTGCGCGATGGCGCACAGGCGGAAGACGTCAGTTTTTCCGCCGATGACAAGGTCATGGTGGCCCAGCGATTGGACGCACTGGGCGTCCAGTTCATTGAAGGAGGCTGGCCTGGAGCCAATCCAAAGGACATCGAATTCTTCCGCATGATCAAGGAAACTCCCTTGAAGCAGGCGACGGTGGTGGCCTTCGGCTCAACTCGAAAAGCGAGCAACCCCGTTCAAAAAGATTCAAATATTCAGGCGCTTCTTCAAGCAGAAACGAAGGTGATCACGCTGTTTGGGAAGAGCTGGTCGCTGCACGTGACGGATGCGTTAGGGATCGCATTACACACGAACCTGGACCTGATCGCGGATTCGGTGGCCTATCTCAAATCAAAGCACCGCCGCGTGTTTTACGACGCCGAGCATTTTTTTGACGGATATAAAACCAATCCCGAATATGCGCTTGAAACGATCAGGCGGGCCGTGGAAGCCGGCGCAGAACGAGTCATTCTGTGCGACACGAACGGCGGCACGATGCCATGGGAAATCAAGAAGATCTGTCAGGTCGTCCAGCGCGAGTGCAAGGTGCCCTTGGGCATTCATGCGCACAACGACTGTGAGATGGCTGTGGCCAATTCATTGGTTGCCATCGAGATGGGGGTCGTGCAAGTGCAGGGCACCATCAACGGAATCGGTGAGCGCTGCGGGAACGCGAATCTTTGCTCGATCATTCCGAATCTCCAGTTGAAGATGAAGCGCCCTGGACTGGGCGAACGGCTCACCCACTTGAAGGAAGTGTCGGGATTTGTCACCGAGATCGCGAATCTCATGCCCAATAAGCACCAGCCCTACGTCGGCGATTCGGCCTTCGCGCACAAGGGAGGGGTGCATATCCATGCGGTGCTGAAGAACCCCGCCACCTACGAGCACGTCGTGCCTTCGCTCGTGGGCAATCGCCAGCGGATGCTGGTGTCGGATCACGCGGGCCGCAGCGGGTTGCTCGAAAAGGTGGAAGCCTATGGCATTAAGCTGGATAAGAACCATTCCAAAGTTCAGGAATTGATGGCGACCCTGAAGGAACGCGAGAACGAGGGGTATCAATTTGAAGGAGCCGAAGGCTCATTTGAATTGCTGATGCGCAAGGCGATGGGCACCCACAAGCCGTCATTTCAGTTATTGGGTTTTCGGGTGATTGTTGAGAAAAAACAGGAGGATGGACGGTCCGTTTCCGAGGCGACCGTGATGGTCAAAGTCGGGGACGTGGTCGAGCAGGCTGCGGCGACTGGAGCCGGGCCTGTCAGCGCACTGGACCATGCGCTCCGTAAGGCCCTGGAAAAGTTCTATCCCCAGCTCCGAGAGGTGAAACTCCTCGATTATAAAGTGCGTGTTCTTTCAGCCAATCGGGGGACCGAGTCCAAAGTGCGAGTGCTCATCGAGTCCGGTGATCATAAGGACAAATGGGGTACGGTGGGTGTCTCCGAGAACATCATGGAGGCCAGTTGGCAGGCTTTGGCCGACAGTATTGAGTACAAGCTCCTGGAATCGGACCGATAGCACAAGCCCCTCACCAGCAAGAATAATCCTTGACAGCCTATCTAACCTCACGTAACTTATGGTAAAACTGTCTCCCGGCTCCGGAGAGGCCGGCGCTTCTAACGAGATGGCTTGGCAGCGTGAAGGGGGAAGAGCATGAGAAAGGCTGATATCGCGAATGAAATCTACAAGCAGGTAGGCATTTCAAAAAACGAAGCAGCCGATATCGTCGAGCTCGTGCTGAATATGCTGAAGGCCGTGTTACAAAAGGGAGATTCCGTCAAGATCGCCGGTTTCGGCAACTTTGTCGTCAGAAGCAAGGGTGCCAGGAAAGGCCGGAATCCACGGACCGGCGAAGAAATCGGCATCACGCCTCGCCGCGTGGTGACCTTCCGTCCTAGTCAGGTTTTCAAGAAATACGTCAACTCGTAACAGTTCACACCCAGGAACAACTCCCGCCACGAGGACCGGTCCATGGGGAATGAGCCCCGGCTCGGCAGCAAAGTGTTTTACAAAATCGGCGAAGTGAGCCAGGTGACGAAGCTTCCTGCCTACGTCCTGCGGTTCTGGGAATCACAATTTCCGTTTTTGAAGCCGAAAAAAAGCCGCGGCAATCAACGTCTCTACGTCCGCAAGGACGTCGAAACGGTGTTGGAAATCAAACGCATGCTCTATGAGGAAGGGTACACGCTCGAGGGCGTGAAGCGATATTGGACCCGTCGTGGTCGCGCGACCAATCAGCGCATCAAGCCGAAGGAGCTGGCGCAAAAGCTACGGGGCAACTTGCAGGCCATCTTAAAGATCCTGGAATCACATTCCTGATGACGGCGGGCATCAGACGGTTGCAATCAAGAAGGCTGCGAGGCGACAATGGGCGTCGCAGCACACGAATGTCATCAGACACGTCGGGGCGTGGCGCAGCCCGGTAGCGTACTCGCTTGGGGTGCGAGTGGTCGGCCGTTCAAATCGGCTCGCCCCGACCAAATTACACACCATGCCGTATCCATCTAGTTGAGCTGCCCACGAGCAGCTTTTTTTTATGTCTGAGTCTCGTCCGCGCATCCTCGTGACCAATGACGATGGCATCCACTCAGGCGGCTTGACCGCTCTCGCCCGGGCCTTGGGCCGCATCGGGGAGGTCTGGGTGGTGGCGCCGGATCGTGAACGTACGGCGGTCGCTCATGCGGTCACTTTGCATAAGCCGCTGAGAATTCATGAGATGGGCAAGCGGATGTATGCGGTAAACGGCACGCCGGTGGACTGTGTCAATCTCGCCTTGTTGAATATTTTACCCACACGCCCCCATCTGCTTGTTTCAGGCATCAACAAAGGTGTGAACCTCGGCGATGACGTCTTGTACTCGGGTACCGTATCGGCCGCCGTCGAAGGCACAATCTTGGGAATTCCCTCCATGGCCGTGTCACAGGAGGGTCGCGATCAGTTTTACTTTGCGACCGGCGCGTATTATGCGGCCCGCGTCGCCAGACTGGTCTTACGTCGCGGGCTTCCGGAGGAGACACTCGTCAATCTGAACGTGCCGAACCGCACGGTCGAGACCGTGACGGGGGTACGCGTGACTTGTCTGAGTCGACGACGGTTTGAAAATCCGATCATCGAGAAGACGGACCCTCATGGCCGGAGCTATTTCTGGATCGCCGGCACCCGGGTATCGTGGAGCAGAAACAAGGATGCGGACCACGAAGCCATCGCGGAGGGTGCCGTATCCCTCACGCCGCTACACCTCGACAGTACGAATTACGGGGTACTCGACCAGCTACGGACATGGGAAACGGCCATCGGAGAGCCCCATCGCGCTCCGAAGACACGCAGGGCGCGGCGATAATTTATGGGAAGTCTGATCGAAGCGATCATTACAATCTTGAGCCGGTTCGTGATCAATACGATCTCGACGCTTGGGTACGCCGGCATTCTCCTGACGATGGCCATCGAGAGCGCCTGCATCCCGCTGCCGAGCGAGATCATCATGCCCTTTTCGGGGTATCTTGTGACAACCGGACAGTTCACCATGCTCGGCGTCACCTTAGCCGGCGCCGTCGGCAATGTCATCGGATCGATCGTCGCCTATTATGCCGGGGTCTGGGGCGGGCGGCCATTCGTCGAACGCTACGGGCCCTATGTGCTGCTTTCCCATCATGACCTCGATATTGCCGATCGCTGGTTTGCAAGATACGGCGAAGCCGCGGTCTTTTTCAGCCGCCTGTTGCCGGTGGTGCGGACGTTCATTTCACTTCCCGCCGGCATTGCTCGGATGAATTTCCCCCGGTTTATTGTCTTTACCTTCATTGGTTCGATTCCCTGGTGTTATGGGCTGGCTTATATCGGCGTCGCCATGGGCGAACGATGGGATCAGTTGAGACAGTATTTCCATGAGTTCGATATCGTCATCGGTTTTCTCCTGGCCTTAGCGATTGGATATTTCCTCTGGTCCCATTGGCCTCGTCGGGCGGCGACGCCCGGCTCCTAACCGCCATGCTGAAACTTTTTAATACGCTTACAGGGAAGCAGGAAGACTTCAAGCCTATTACACCCGGCCACGTGCGGATGTACGTCTGCGGCGTGACAGTCTATGACTACTGCCACATCGGCCACGCGAGGAGCGCGCTCGTCTTTGACGTACTACGCCGGTACCTGGAATACAGCGGCTATCAGGTCACGTTCGTGAAGAACTTCACCGACGTCGACGACAAGATCATCAAGCGGGCTAACGAACAGCACGTGTCCTGCGACGTCATTACGCGCAAATATATCAGTGCCTACTATGAGGACATGGAAAAGCTGGGCATCAAGCCCGCGTCGATTGAACCGAAGGCCACCGACCACATTGCCGATATCATCGAACTTACCGACCGATTGATAAGGAAGGGCTTGGCCTATGCGCTAGACGGCGACGTCTACTTCCAGGTCGATAAGTACAAGGACTACGGACGCCTGTCGAAACGTAAGGTAGAAGATCTGCAGGCCGGCGCCCGGGTCGAGGTGGACGAGCGTAAACGTCATCCGATGGATTTTGCCCTATGGAAGCGCAGCAAGGCGGGCGAGCCCTCGTGGCCCAGCCCATGGGGAACAGGCCGTCCCGGATGGCACATCGAATGCTCGGCCATGTCGATCAAGCACCTGGGCGAGACGTTCGACATTCATGGCGGAGGCATGGACCTGATCTTCCCCCATCATGAAAACGAAATTGCCCAGTCCTGCGGTGCGACCGGAAAGGAATTCGCCCATTACTGGATTCACAACGGCTTCGTGCAGATCAATCAGGAAAAAATGTCGAAGTCCCTGGGGAATTTTTTCACCATTCGTGAGATTTTTGAGAAGTCCGAGTGGTCGGAAAAAGTGACTGGGGAGATACTGCGTTATTTTTTGCTCTCAACTCACTATCACGGGCCGCTCGATTTTTCGGATCAAGCATTGAGAGAGGCGAAGAATGCGTTGAATGGTTTTTACGACCTTTTTATTCGGCTCAGTGAAACAGGACAAGGCCAGAAGAGGGCTCATGATGAACTACACCTTTTGGCGGGCTCTCATAGAACAGGGTTCGGTAAGGCAATGGACAACGACCTGAATACTCCATTGGCCATCGCGGAGTTACAAGATTTGAAAACCGGGATAAACAAATTGCTCGGCCTGGGGTTATCGGTAGAAGCCAGAAAAGAGGCGCTTGAGGAATTTAGGCTTCTCGGGAAGGTGGTGGGATTGTTTCAGCTCGAGCCGCACGAGTGGCAGTTTGGCGACCGCAGCGTTCCTCTTACGGGTACTGAGGGCAAGGTAACACCTGGTCATGTGTCGGGGAGGACTGAGATTTCAGATCTTCAGATTGAACGCCTCATCGCCGAGCGTCTCGAAGCCAGAAAACGGAAGGACTTCGCAAAGGCCGATGAAATCAGAAAATCACTCGCGGCACAGGGCATCATCATCGAGGACAAGCCCGACGGCA
This sequence comes from Nitrospira sp., assembly GCA_035281245.1. GTDB lineage: Bacteria > Nitrospirota > Nitrospiria > Nitrospirales > Nitrospiraceae > Nitrospira_C. The sequence continues at coordinate 52,185 of DATEEH010000031.1, read as the reverse complement.
CCAGCCGCTGGAAGCGATAGCCGGCCGGAACTGCTGTATGGACTGCATGCCGTTCGCGAAGCCTTGCGCGCAGGGAGCCGTCCGCTCCAACGTCTTATGGTTCAGCGAACAGATCGGCAGTTTGCGGAACTCGTCCAGCAGGCCAAGGCCCAACACATTCCTGTTCATATCGAGCCGCCCCCTGCTTTTGACCGGTTGGTACCGGACGGCAAGCATCAAGGGATCATTGCGGTGGTCGCCGCCAAAGCCTACAACACGATGGAAGAGGTTCTTGCCCTCGCCCATGAGAAGGGCGAGCCGCCGTTTCTCATCATCCTCGACGGTGTGGAAGATCCACATAACTTGGGCGCGATTGTGCGCACCGCGGAGGCGGCGGGCGTGCATGGCGTGTTCATTCCGGATCGTCGGGCAGCCGGCTTGACTTCCATCGTTGCCAAGACTTCCGCTGGAGCGCTGGAGCACATGTTGGTGGCACGTGTTGTGAACCTCACCAGGCTGATCGAAGAGCTGAAAGCGGCCGGGCTCTGGATCTACGGCGTGGACCCTTCCGCGACTGCCGATTTCACGGCTATCGATATGACCGGACCAATCGCCTTCGTCTTTGGGGGAGAGGGCGGAGGTATCCGCAGGGGCATCACACAGGAGTGCGATGGCCTGGTCAGAATTCCGATGAAAGGGAAAGTAGAATCGTTGAATGTCTCGGCGGCCGTCGCCGTGACGTTGTTCGAAGGGGTTCGCCAGCGACGGCTCGCGCGCTAACCGGATTACCGGACTCTGATCATGTTTCCCTGAATCGCCGTCTTCAGCAATTGCGCTGTATTCGAAACACGCATTTTCTTCATCATGTTCGCGCGATGCGCCTCGACGGTCTTGACGCTGATCTTCAGGCGCTGACCGATTTCCTTGTTTTTGAATCCCGCCCAGATCAATTCGAGGATTTCCTGCTCCCGGCTGGTTAACGATTCCGGGCGCTTTTTACGGGGCGGGGGTGCGAGATCTGCCAATGAAGGACGAGATCTCGGTCTTGCAATCCGTGCCATGTTTCAGGTTCTCCTTTGATCGCTGATCGATTACGCTATACTGCAGTTACGCCGGGCGGAGGTGATATGCGGAATTCCTGGAGAAATTATAGAAAGTCCTCTAGGTCATGTAAACCAATGCACAATGGCCCTAGTGTAATTACGTATCTAATTATTCCCCGTACGGATTCGCCGGTACGGGCAAGTTGAGGGCGATGTAATGATTGACGGAAGCTGGTACGTCATCGCAGCGGCGTTTGGAGCCGTCGTCGGCAGTTTCTTGAATGTGTGCATCTACCGATTACCCCGGGGCCAATCGGTGGTCTGGCCGGGATCGCACTGTCCCGCATGTACGGCGTGTATCGCGTGGTACGACAACGTTCCGGTGATGAGCTATCTCTGGCTCCTCGGGTGTTGCCGGAAATGTCACGTGCCCATCTCAATCCGGTACCCCATAGTCGAAGCGCTGAACGCTGCCGGATATGCGATTATTCTCGCCACTTTCGGTCCCACCTGGACAGCCGTGCTTTACGGCATCCTGTTTTCGGCGTTGTTGGTGGTCGCAGGCACAGATCTGACTCACAAAATCATTCCGAATGTCGTGACGGTTCCCGGAATTGCGGTAGGCCTGCTCGGCGCAGCCACGGTATTACCCGTCGGCCCTGTCAACGCGTTGTTGGGTGTCCTCGTCGGAGGAGGGATCCTTTGGGCGCTGGCTTGGGCGAGCCCCTACCTGTTTGGCAAGGAGGGCATGGGCGGTGGTGATATCAAGCTGGTGGCGATGATTGGCGCCTTTCTCGGATGGAAACCGGCCCTCTTGACGATTATGATCGGATCGCTGAGCGGTTCGGTCATCGGCATTGGCTTGATCGCGCTGCGATTCATGAAACGTGATGAATATATTCCATTCGGACCTTTCCTCGTGTTGGGTGCACTCGTCTCCCTCTTTTTTGCCCAGCCATTGTTGGATTGGTACCAGCGATTGTTGAGCCCCTCCTTTTAGGCGTCCATTCCTTACGCCTCACGTTTGCTTAACCACCCTCCCGCAGCGGGTATGTATCTGTTCGACCGCCTGACCGTATCCGAAATGCCTTTCCCTCCCGTCCGAGGCACGACCCGAAAGCAGACTGCGGCTTGAATTCCTTGAGATGTGCAGGGGAAAAGCCGAGCGAACAGCTCGAAGCCTTGCGGCACAGGTTTTGGAAGTGCTCGAGATACCATGGTCCTCCGCCTTTTCGAGTCAGTAGGAAAGACTCTCGGGGAAGTCGTCATTGTGACGGCGATCGTGGGCATCGTCGCAGCGCTGGCGGCTCCGGTCTATCAAAGTCTCCATACGCATCTGCAGGGACGAACTGCCACGGCAGAGATCGCTTCGACGCTGAGGATGGCCAGACATCTGGCCATGGCGAGGCGTGAGCGTCTCCTCATTCGATTCGATGTGTCGCAGCTCACCTTGACGCTTCGGCAGGCCGATGCCGACCGCGTTCTGAATGTCTATAGTTACGCGGACAAGGGCATCGTCGTGGACGAACCCACGGCAGGACCGGATCTCTTGTTTCATCCCAGCGGGCGCTCGGCCAGCGCGAGCACGATCGTCATCCACGATCGTGCCCGTCGCCGCACGACCATTACCGTCAGTGTCACAGGACGGGTCGCCATTTCATGATCAAGCTGACGTTCCATCAAGACGCCACAGGCGCCACGTTTTCGGAAGTCCTCGTTGCGTTGGCTTTGACGTCTGTCGGAGTCGTGGGGGTAATGGGAGCGTTTCAAGCGAGTGACAAGAGCGTGCGACAAGATGCGCTCGCTATCCGGGCGTTGGCACTGGCGGAATCGAGAATCGAGATCAAACGCGCCGTGCCCTGGGACCAGCTGCTGCTCGACGATCTCAACCATGATGGAATGCCGGACATCGTCATGCACGACGACGGGACCGGCGGAGATCGTACGGCGGGAGATGGGATCTATTCGGGCATGCTCGAACAACAAGGCGTGACGGTGATCTGGACAGTCGCACCGCGTCACGGGGATGGCCTCGGCAGCTCAGGCGGAGTCGTCATCGAAGCGCGGGCCGTCTATCAGACGAGTTCCGGTGAACACGAAGTACATCTCGCGACGCTCCGAGCGAATCCCTCCTTTGCCGGAAGTCGTTAGGGGGAGTCGTTTGGATCACGTGAAGGATTGTCAGATGAGCAACGAGAAAGGATTCAGCTTGGTCGAAGTGATCGCGGCCATGGCGGCGGGGCTGGTCGTGCTCGGTGCCGCCCTGCAAGCGGTGCTCTATTTCCAGCGCGAGTTCTCCCGCCAGCATCAGCAGGTCGTGCAGCAGCAGGACGTCCGTCTGGGACTGGAGTTGTTTGCGCAGGAAGTACGTCTCGCAGGCGAGCCGTTGTTGCTTGTCCGTTCTGATGCGATCGAGTTCACGGCGAACATCGGCGGTTATATGACCAATATGACGGCGCCGGCGGGTGCCGGACAAACCACGGTGACGGTCGACGACGGCCGAGGGTGGCCGGAGAATAAGCTCATCCGAATCTGTTGGAACGATCAGTGCGAGATTCTCACGCTGGCACGTACGGGACAGCGCTATCTCTTAACGCTTGTTGAACCGGTGCCCCGGCCGATTCCATCCGGTGCCTCGGTCACGATCATGAACCGAGTCCGTTACTACAGCCGCCCGGACGAGCAGGGGAGGTTGAGATGGTTGCGTCAAATCGACGGCGGCGCCAGTGTCATCGCCAATGATATCGGCCGGCTCACGATATCGTATTGGGACGGCCTTGGGCGTCCGACGACACATGCCGATTCGGTACGACGGATTCTGATCGAAGTTGCTCTTCTCGGCCGAGGGGGCGCGGAATCGAGAGAGATCGGTCTTCGCATGTAATCGAAAGGACGTGATGCCCATGATTCAGATCTCCAAGTCGAGCGGATCGCAAGGTCATGTGTTGTTGGCAGCGCTCATCCTGATTGTCGTGCTCGCCCTCGTGACACTTACCCTCTTTTTCGTGGCCGGCCAGGACGCACCAGGGGTTTCAGCGATGAGAGAGCAGACTCAGGCCCAGCACTTGGCTGAGGGAGCCGCCGATCTCATCGTGACCTGGTTCCACGATCCCTCCGGTGCGCCAGCTCCGCTTTCCGGCTTGCTGATGAAACGACAAGATGCCGGCGACGGCCCGTCGTTTTTCGACGCCGCCGGCCGCTCACAGTTCATTGGCACAGCTGATCGGCCGGATATTCTGCTCGATGCCATCAATGATGGCGATGCGCATCTGCTGAACGACCCGGCAAGCGGGTTCAGCGGAGCCCTGTCAACGCTCGGCCGCCTGGAGCGGTTGAAAATGTATGCGCCGGGGCAACCGGGCCTGCTGAGTACCGTCGAAGTGACCGCCTCAACACGAGGACCGCGGCCTTTGGCAAATACCATCCGGCTCCAGCTCGGAGCGCTCAATATCCCGGCAGTTCGGGTCGCCATTCAGAGCGGTCTTGGATTGGGGACGACCGAAGCAGGAGGAGCCTCGATGATCATGGCGCATTGGGGGGATGTCCGTGTGATGGGAGATATGGTGGTCCAACGGCTTAACGATCTTGTTGTGAAAAATGTCAACGCCTCCGTCACCGGTCAGCCGTATGAGGCCTTGAAAACGTCGGAAGACCGCTGGGTGGACTATTGGATCGGTGGGTCCGTCTCTTTGCTGTCCCCTCCGGCGAGCGGGACCACGGAGTTTCCAACCAGCGTACACGTGCACCAAGAGCCAACGCCGGGCATACGGCTCGATCGTTGGGATTACAATCTCTTGAAAAAGACGGCCCAACGTTTTGGGACGTATTATCGTCTGGATCGGGACGGGCGGCTTCACCACCTTACTGATAGCGAAGCCGACCCGGGACTTTTGCCGGCGGACGTGCTGGCGTCATCGACCGTGGGACAGTCTCATGGACTGGTGTTCATTGACACGCTGGATGGCGAGGCGCCAAGGACCGACAATCTGGGAACATTGGTCCTCGATAGTGAATATGTCGAAGCGCTCATGGTCGTTCAAGGTCATGTGGTGGTGAAGCCAAGCGGCGCCGGCCGCTCTGTGACAGTACTGAGCCCGGCGCCGGAAGGCAGCAGTGCTCTCAGCGGCCGAATTCCGGTCACGCTGTCCGGAATTCACCTCAATGGTCTCCTGTATGCGGCGGGAACGATTACCGTGGAGCGCGAGGTCCGCATGTATGGTGCGCTCATGACGGCAGGCACTGTCGTGACGGGCGGTTCGTCTCCCGTTCTCGAGATCTGGTACAACGCAGATTTTGGCAGGGGTTGGTTTCGCGGCCTTCCCGTCGTCTACCGTGCACCCGCCACCTGGCAAGTGAAGTACTGATAGTGAAAGCCTGTCGGCTCTCCCTCGAACAAAACGTGCTTGATGTGCTCGTCTGCCGTGGCATTCTCGCTCAATCCGAACTCGACGGCGCGATCGAAGAAGCGAACAGGAGCGGCATTGACATCGAGACGCTGCTTCTGGACCGTCATCGGATACCGAAAGCCGCGTTGGGCGCGATCCTCAGCGACTACTATCAATGCCCCTATCTTCCATTCGACGAGCGGACCGTCATCGATGTCGAACTGACGCGAACGCTCAATCATGATTATTTGCGGAAACATCTCTGGCTGCCGATTGCGAGGAAAGGGCAGCTTCTCGATGTGCTCACGCATGATCCCCACGATATCGAACGAGGCTGGGATGTCCGGCGAGCCTTTCCGGGAATGACGATACGCTATTCAGTCGGCTTGCGCCGCGACATCGAACAGTTTCTGAGTGCGCTTCCCTCGCAGGGAGGTGGGGCCGCCGCGATCGGAATCCTGCTCAGCGAATTGGCGGACGATGTGCCTGCCGAGGCGGTGCCGGATGTGCCTGCCGGTCCGATTGATGAAAACGACTCTCTCATCGTGCGGCTCACGAATCATTTGATCACCGAGGCCGATCGTCTCGGCGCTTCAGACCTACATTTGGAGCCTTGCATCGGCAAAAAGGACATGAACATTCGATTCCGCGTCGATGGGACCTGCTTCACGTATACCAAGGTTCCGGCGGCGTATCGACGGGCCTTGGTGTCACGTATCAAGATCATGGCGAATCTGGATATTGCGGAGCGGCGCAAGCCGCAAGACGGAAAGATCCGCTTCAAGCTCAGCAACCAGCGCAGCCTCGAGTTGCGCGTCGCGACGCTTCCCACGGCCGGCGGCAACGAAGACGCCGTCCTCCGGCTGCTGACGGCAAAGGAGCCCATGCCCTTGGAAGCCATGGAGTTTGGCCCGGGCATCCTGAAGACCATCAAGACGCTGGCCGGGAAGCCGCATGGCATCTTCTTGTGCGTGGGACCCACCGGCTCGGGAAAGACCACGCTGCTCCACGCGATTTTAAAACACATCAACACCGAGGAACGGAAAATCTGGACGGCCGAAGATCCCATCGAAATTACGCAGGAGGGCCTGCGGCAACTTCAAATTCACCCCAAAATCGGATTGGACTTCGCGACGGCGATGCGAGCGTTCTTGCGCGCGGATCCCGACGTGATCATGATCGGGGAGATGCGGGACAAAGAAACCGCCGACATCGCGATCGAAGCCTCGCTGACGGGGCATCTCGTCTTCAGTACGCTTCATACGAACAGCGCCGTCGAGACCGTGATCCGACTCCTGGACCTCGGCTGCGACCCCTTCAATTTCGCCGATGCCATGCTCGGAGTCCTGGCGACGAGACTCTGCAAGCGGATATGCGTGGCCTGCAAAGAGACGTACAGACCATCACGGGAAGAATATGATGAATTGCTCGAGGGTCAGGCGGGAGGTGCCGGGGAATCTCTCCTGCCCCAACACCATGCGCTCGAATTGTTTCGGCCGCACGGTTGTGAACAGTGTCACCAGTCAGGCTTCAAAGGACGTGTCCCCCTCCATGAATTGCTGATTGGTACGGACCAGATCAAGCAGCTCATTCAATCGAGGGCCCGAACCGCCGACCTGCTCAGCGCAGCGGTCGGCAACGGCATGCAGACGCTGATTCGCGACGGGATTCGGAAAGTGGTGCAGGGCTTGACGACCTATCGCCAGGTGCGCGCCGTGGCGGCCAAGTGACTTGTCAGAAGCATGGCACAACAGGTCACAGAAGACAGCGTTTGCGAAGAAGCGAATTTCGCTCTCTCGGACAAATAATCGTTCGGCCCACCGGGCTTTGATGTGTCAGGCCTCATCTAGGTGCTTGTATTTCCTACATCCTTCTCTGGGCACGAGTCATGCTGACCATGCGTGCTTGTCGATCTTTCGGCGCCGGATTCGCTGAAAGACTGCAAAGGAGGCATCACATGAAGGCACGTCGTTTGGCTCTCGTCGTCGCAGGCGCATTCTCTGTGGCTGTGATGATGGCGGGGCCGGCACAAGCGGTGTGTGACCCGTATTGTTCACAGTATTCAAACAAGGGCGGTGTTGACAGAGGTGTCACCCGCGCGAACGCGGTCGCTGATCCCCATGGCCAACATGGAAGGGATAAAGCGGCAGAGAATCCGGGTAAATACAAGCCGACGCCTGATACGGGCGGGTCCACGGGAGGGGATACTGGTACTACAGGCGGCGATACGGGCGGGACAGGCGGAACGGGCGACACTGGTGGCACGGGTAGTGGCGACGGCATTCCCAGCGGTTCGTGATTCGATCCTGCGGGAGGAGGGACGGATGTTCCCTCCTCCCGTGCTCTCGATTACTTCCTCTAAAGTTCAAAATAGGCCCATCGCCGCAATGAATTGTACGTACTGACCTGCCCAACGAAAAAGCGCCCTTTAACCAAAAATTGTCGTCCGCCGGGCAAAAAAGAGAAATTCCATCCTTCGAGCGGTAGTTTCCATTTTATAAATCAATCACTTTGGCATAGATCGGGAAGAGCCATGAAGGCATGTCCCTTGCTCTCGTTGGGACGTCGGTCCTGTCTGACCAGAGGAGATTGTCTTTGTGAGGCGGATGTTTGAGCGCGATAACGGCTTCACCTTGATCGAGTTGATGATCGCCGTCGCGATTCTGACGATCGCCGCAAGCCTGGCGATTCCAGAGTTCCTCCGGTGGCACGCACAGTCCCGCCTGCGACAGGCGACATCGGAAATTGCCACTCAGTTGGTCCTGGCACGGATGGCGGCCATGAACCGAAACAGGAATGTGGACGTCACGATACAGACTGTTGGGACCGGCGTCCATCTGTCGGCGATCGCTCCCGTTTCCGGCGCGACGGTCATCAACGACAAGACCTTGCCAACACACGTGACCTCGGTCATCGGGAGCCCGGTGACGGTGAGCTTCTCTTCGATGGGTCTTCGCACGAGCGGCGGCACCGGCACGCAGTCCATTGGCGTCTGTGACGTGTACAAGCGCCAGTACTCCGTCTCGGTGGTTCCTTCGGGAAAAGTGAACTGGTCGGTCAATTCAACGGGAACTCCATGCCCATGATGTGGACGACGCCGGACCCGGTCATGAGGGGTCTTTGTAGGAATCAACGTGGCTTCACGCTCCTAGAGGGCATGCTGGCCGCCGCTCTCTTAGGTACAGGTCTGCTGGCCATGTCGGCGATGCAAGGCATCGCCTTCGTCAAGAACGTCGATTCGAACGAGCTGACGCGGATCACGACGCTGGCGTCGGACATGATGGAACGCATTCAATTCAACCGACGAAACGCGTTCAGCTACAACGCCATCAACACGCAAAGCCCCACGAATTGCAACACCATCAGCGCCACGACACAGCCGCAGGCCAAAGGGGATTGCCTGCTCTGGGACAGTCTAGTCGATGGGACGCAGCTGCAGAACATTCAAGGGACGGTGACGGTGTCGGATCTGATTCCACCGACCGAGCTGGGCCAGCGGAATGTCACGGTGACGATTACCTGGATGGGATCGATGTCAAGTGACTCGACGGTCAAGCGGGCTCGGTCGTTGACGATGACTCGAGTTGTCGCTCCTGAATGACGAGGAACAATCGCATGGTTGCTCGGCAACGATTATACCGCGTTCGGCCCAGGGGCCAGGCCGGCTTCACGCTCATCGAACTCATGATCGGCATGGTGGTAGCCGTCATCGTCATGGCGGCCGCCTTTACGATTTTGACGACGACGAGCCGGTCATTACAGGCCAACGAACGGATTGTCGACACTCAGCATAATTTACGAGTGGCGATGGAACTACTCGTGAGGGACTTCAAGTTGGCTGGATTCGGCAATCCCGGTGTGGCGATTGGAGGCTGTACGAATGCCATCGTCCCTGCGGATCAAACTCCGACCGGGGTGGACAGCGGCCCCGATTCGGTCCAACTCATGGTGCCGACGACGCGAACCGCCGGTTCGAACCGGTGGACGTTGCGGAATCCCACGACCACGGCAGGGACTACAAGAATTACTCTTCAGCCCGGTGCAGTGGCCGACATGGTGACGTCGGGGCTGACGGCCAATGCTTCATACGTGTCCATTGGCGGTTCGGCGACGGCGCAGGTCACTGCCTTTGATGCGTCGGCAAGCACGCTGGATGTCGCGATTCCCCCTCCGTTGTGGTTCCAGCGCGAAGACCCCATCTACTTGTTGCAATGCATTCGCTATCGAGTGGTGCCAGCCCCGGATCCAGGAAATCTTTGTGGAGGCGTGAGCCCCTGTCTCACACGGGGTGTGGCCGGAGTCGTGACGGGTCCCAATGCCGAAGCCGCGATTGCCGAAGGCATAGAGGATCTCCAACTGGCCTATGCCTGCGATGGTTGTGTGACCGCGATCAACAGTGGAATTCCCGATCGGGTCATCGACGATCAAAATGCTTCGAATACGTTCGATCAAGCCGATTTTCTCAGCAATGTGCCCTGGACGACCGCTCCGCTGACGCCTGACAAAATTCAGTTGGTGCAGGTTGCCTTGGTGGCAAGACAATCCAGAAACGATCAGGGATTTGGAGAGACGGGCAGGGCCGTCGTAGGGTCCGGCGCAATGACAGTGACCAGCGACCACACGCTGCCGCTTGATTCAAATCACCGGCGCCGGATGCTCATTCGTTCCGTGGAGACTCGCAATGTCGGCTTGTAAGGCCAGATGGCCGAGAAATCGATGGACGCACGCATCTGCCCCGACGAGGGACGATCGAGGCATGGCCATGTTGACGGTCATGATGATCCTGCTGATGCTCACCGTCCTCGGCATCGCCGCGATCACCGCCAGCGGATTGGGGAACACGATGGCCGGCTTGCAGCGTACGATGGAGACCTCAGCCAACGCCACCGAGTCATGCCTGGGAATCGGCGCCAATATCATTCAACAGGTCTTCCTCCCCGAAAATGGGAGCCAGGTGCCGGTGGCATTGCTCGACAACAGCTCGCCTCCCGGACCGGTGCCGAACGGAAACAAAACCGTGCTGGAAAATGAACTGATCGGCAATCCGGAAAACCATACGGATGTGCCTACGGGATCCGGGGCGGCTCCCAATCTTCGAATGACGGTCGGCTCATATACGGTGACCGGCGACATCGATCGCCTGTACGTGAAGATGCGAGCGGGAACGGGCCAGCAGCAATTTTCAGCCTATGAGGGCACCGGCGTGGGTGCCGGCTCCAATGGGGTGGACGCCTTTTTTCGGATCAGCTGCGTCGGGACCAATACAGCCACGGGAACAGAGAGTCGCGTATCGGCCATCTACGCCTGTTCCCTAACAGGCGATGGGTGCCAGAAACAGTTGTGATGCCGGAGGTAACGTGACGTCCTTTCGTGGATCGGTTGATGGGCATGGCCAGGCCAGCCACCAAGTAACAACGGGGGTCGCTATGAACATGCACAGGAACATACACCTCGGTGCGAAGCTGTTGCTCGGAATGATCGCGATATGCGGGTGGCTGGGTCTGCCTGCCGGTACTTACGCCCAGACCATCAACATGGCGGACTACACGAATTACCCAATATTCCTCAACAAATCCGGGCCCACGAATATCTTGTTCGTCGTCGATCTATCGAACGCGCAGCTGCCCGCTGCCTACGGGGCCTATCCCATTTCAGCCAAAAACGGCACGGTCACAGTGAATGCCGGAAACGTGAGATATGCCTCAAACGTCAACATGGTCGATCCTGGTGGTGGGAACAACCTTGTGTCATCCAGCGATGACGGAACCTCCCCCAACACGGCCTCCACAAGCACTCCTCATGATGTGTTTAATCCCAACAAGCTGTATTACGGGTTCTTTGATCCTTACCGCTGTTACGCAGAGGGCTCACCTCATTTCGTGTATGGCTCCAGAAAACTCGACGCGAGTAATAAGCCGTCTCTCTCCGTGACGTGCGCGTCAAACCGCTGGGATGGAAACTTTCTGAATTGGCTTGCCATGCGAAAGAAAGACGTGACGATGCAAGCCATCATCGGCGGAAAGACGCTGAACGCTCAATCGAATACGGATGGATCAGCCGATACCATGGCAGGTGAGGACAAGACCGGTGAAGACGGATCGGCCTCGAACGATTGCAGCGGCACGAACAAGCCCTGCTGGCGCTACGTCAAATGGGTTCCCGTCTCCAATATCTATGATACGAGTACGCCGCCGAATCTCATTCAAGGTGGCTACACGGGCCGCATGCCAACCGACGGTTCGTTGGCAGCCGACGCGGCCGGAGCGGCCATAGCCACCCCGAGCGCCGGTCGATTCTTTGGGCTGGGCGAGGGGAAACTGTACCTCAACGTCAACACGACCATCGACCCGTTCGATGGAAACGGTCCCTCTGCGCCAAAGACATTACAGCTCTCGGTCGATTTGAATACGGAACCTAATGACATTCCCGCCGGTGCATTGGCAACGACTTCAAACCTCGATAAGCAAATCTGTTATGACACCGCGGATCCCATGTATGCCGGGACAAGGGCCTGCTACAAGAGGGACCGTTCGCTCGGCCTCTTTCAAAAGATGCGCAAAGACCTGTTCCGTGTCGCGGTGCTCTTCGCCGACAACGTCGGCGGCAAAGGCGGCTATCTCCAGTTCAGGTTCGATGACGACTTCGGTCCGAGTTCAATTACAAGTATTCGTAATCAACTCGTAAAACCGTATGCGCCGATCGCAGAAGCGACCTATGAGGGACTCTGTCTGTACCGGAACCAACAAGGGGCCTGTTACTCCAATAGTCCGGCAGATTTCGTCGCGACAACGGGTACGCGGTACGATCCGTTTTGGGTGTGCGACCGGGATACTTCGACGGGCAACTGCAAGTCTCCCGTGACCGGCCAATTGGTGCCCTGTTGCAAAAGCTTCATCTTGATGCTCAGCCCCGGCCTTCCGAAGGGCGATGGGAATAATCCGGATGTGGCACAGTTCACCAATCTCATGAGTACGGCGGTCTCGAACGTCGGATTGACCACGACGCAACTCGACGACGTGGCTTATTACGGCAGGACGCACGATATTCGAGATCAGAGTACAGTGCCAGGAGTCCAAAACGTGACGTTCTATGCCGTCAATGCGATGGGCGGAAGGGCCGGCGCCTCAACACTGGCGTCAGCTGCCATGTACGGCGGCTTCAACGACAAGAACAGGGACAATACATCGAATTTCAATCCGACAAGCACAACGGGACAGACCTGCGTCTATCCAGCAGGGTCCAGCCTCGATCCCGGAACGGGAGGACCTTACTACAGTGACGCAGAGTGGGACAGCAATAAAGATTGTATACCCGATACCTACTTCAGCGCTGATGGTGGAGAAGAACTGGCAGATAAGGTGAATGAAGCGATTGCGGACATTTTGAAGAGATCGGCCTCGGGTACGGCGATCTCGGTGCTGGCGTCTTCCGCCACAGGTGACGGGACGATATATCAAGCCTTCTTCTTCCCTGAGGAGTTCCCCGAACCATCCTCAAACCTTGACGAGGTCCGCTGGACGGGATACGTCCAAGGTCTCTGGGTGGATAGTTTCGGCAATCTCAGAGAGGACAACGGCAACCACAAGCTCGTCTATGAGGAAGACAAGATTGTGGAGACCTGTCTGGATGCCGATAACAACGCCAAGTTTTTGCGCTATGACAGTGACGCAAGTGGGCAAAAGATCAGTACCACAACGCCTGATTGCAACACATATGGCGTCGATCTCCGCCAGATGACCGGTGTATGGGAGGGCGGAAAAAAGCTCGCCCTTCGCGACATCTCAACGAAACCAAGAAATTTGTTCACGTGGGTGGACCTGAACAATAATGGCCGTGTGGACAGTGGGGAGCAGATCCCATTCACTACGAGCGGGACGACGCCGGCCACGCTTGCCCCCTATCTTCGAGCGTCGGCCGCCGGCTCGACGTTTACCTCCGCGAACATCATCAGTTTCATCCAAGGGAATCAGATAGATGGAATGAGGAACCGCAAGAAGCTGGTCGATGGAGGCGAACATGTGTGGCGCCTTGGCGACATCATCAATTCGACGCCGACCATCGTCGGGCCGCCACGCGAGCGGTTCGATATCTTGTACGGCGACCAGGGCTATCGAGGGTTTGCCCAGCGGTGGAAGAATCGACGGATCACGGCCTATGTCGGCGCCAACGACGGGATGATGCATGCCTTTAACGGCGGCTATTTCCATCGGGGTGATGATCCCAGCACCAGTCCGGCGGTGGAACACGGCTACTACACGACGGGAGAGACAGGTGAGGATACCAGCAAGCCCGAGTTGGGAGAGGAAGTGTGGGGATTCATTCCGTATTACGTCTTGCCGCAGCTTCGTTGGCTGGCTCAACCGGACTACACCCATGTCTCATACATCGATCTCAAGGCAAAGGTGACCGAGGTAAGGATCTTTGCCGAAGAAGCCGAGTGTGGCGGCGGAACGACGCCGACCGCGGTAGGCTGCAAACATCCGGGCGGGTGGGGGACGATCATGATTGTGGGCCTTCGGTATGGAGGCAGTTGCAAGGCTTGTGTCGCCTCGTCGAGTGAAAACAATGGCGGCCCGAAGTTGACGGTCGTGGCCGATTTCAACGGCAACGGCAATACGACGGATCCGAATGACACCAGAGATTTCTTGAGCGGGTATGTCGTGCTTGATATTACGGATCCCGACGTGACGCCGACGGTTCTGTCCGCATATACGGCCGATAAACTCGGATTGACGACCAGCTATCCGACCGTCGTTCGCATGAGTCCCTCGGGTGACGGCAAGAACGATCATACCAACGCACGATTCTTTATGGTCGTCGGTTCCGGCCAGCACGGGTACGACGGTCGTGCTGCGTCAGGGACCTTTGGCGGCGCGAACCTGCTGGCCTTTCAACTCGTGTTGCCGAATGCGACACCCGAGGTCAGAGTATTACCGGTCGGGGTGGAGACCTACGGCGGGTTTATCGGAGATCCCATTACCTTCGACCGGGATTTGGATTTCCGGTCGGATGCAGTCTACGTTGGCCGGACGATCGATCCCAATGCCGCTGGTGCAGGGGTCCCCGGGTTTTGGTGGGGGAAATTTTATCGCCTCACGATGGGGGCCTGCACTTCCGCTCCCTGCACTTCAGTCACCTGGGGAGTCGATTCGAGCGGGAACCGTGTGCCGACCGAAATGGTCGAATTTGTCACGACCAATAGCACGACAAAACGTCTTGGCCCGCCAACAGCGGGTTCGACGGTGACGCTAGACAATTCCGGAAACACATGGGTGTTCTTCGGAACAGGACGATTCTTCAGCCGCAGCGACAAGACGGACCTGCGGGCTCAGTACTTGGTCGGCGTCAAAGATTCTGTCCTTCGTCCCAGTGGTGGTTGTACGCAGACCAGCGTGACCAGTTGTTGGAATCAAAACCTGCTGGACGTCTCGAATGCACAGATTTGCGTCTCCTGTGCGTCCGGCACGCAAGTGCAAAATGTCACTGGTGCGACGACATTTTCGGGATTACTCGACCAGATTCAGGGGAATCCCGCCTTGTCGATTACCGCGAAGGATGGCTGGGTCCTGGAGCTACAATCGGGATCAAGCTCCACCGGAGTCGGTGGGGAACGCTCGATCGTCAATCCCACACTCATCGGCGGTGCGGTCTTTTTCCCGACATTTGTTCCGAAAACAGATATCTGTATTGCCGCGGGAGATAGTTACCTCTATTCCATGTATTACCTCACAGGAACAGGGTATACCGATCCCATTATGGGCCTGGATGCAAGCGGCATGTCCGCACGGCGAGTGGGCCTCGGTGCGGGGCTGGCGTCTTCCGTCGCGATTCAAATCGGCAGCCAGCCGACGGGCATGGCCGGTTTTTATCAGTCGAGCAACTCGGTGGTGAACAAAGTGCAACCGAAACCGCCGTCGACGCTCTGGAGTCAGTACATCTCGTGGATGAGTCATCGAGACTGAGCACAGGCACTCCATGGCACAGAGCACAAGACCACTGGTCTTGTGCTCTGCCGGGACTTTCTGCTGCAGCGATCGTGCTCCTCACCGCCGGTTGTATGGGAGGAGACAACCGCTCAGCCGGTTCGGCTTCGGAATCCGGTAATCACGCCCCGACCATCAACGCAGTCTCCATCATGCCAAGTCCGGCGACCCTGGCAGGACCTCTGACGGTTCGAGTCGAGGCGCAAGACGTTGACTCTGACACGATCAGTTTTCGTTATCGTTGGTTTGTCAACGGCAAGATGGTCTCAGGACAGACGCGCGAGGAGCTTCAGCCGACATACGTGAAGCGAGGCGATCAATTGACCGTGGAAGTCACGCCCTTCGATGGCAAAATCGATGGTGCTCCGTACGTGTCACCACTCGTCCCTGTCTTGAATACCGCTCCCATCCTTTCTTCCCTGTCATTGGATTTTGACCATGCGGCGCAGGGACGGCAACTGCTGGCGCGCGTTGAAGTGCTTGATCCGGACCATGATGACGTGTCGCTCAAATATCGATGGAAGAAAAATGAGACGGTAGTGAAGGAGGGCGAGGAGAACATTCTGACTGTCGAAGGATTGACTCCGCGCGATGTGATCGATGTCGAGGTGGCAGCTACCGATGGCAATCCCAACGGCGCCACCACGCTCTCGGGCCGATTTACCCTGTCAAATTCCTCACCGACCATTCTCTCGAAACCTTCCGTTTCCGCAACCGGCGGCGTGTATGATTATCAGGTTCAAGCCAGTGACGCCGATGGCGACTCCATCACTTATAGGTTGGAAGTAGCTCCACCCGGTATGTATATCGAGCCACAGACCGGTCACATTCGTTGGAACGTCGCCCCTGAAGCCGCAGGCACCTTTCGCGTGAAAGTGGTGGCCCTGGACAACAGGGGAGGTTTCGCGGCTCAAGACTTTGAGTTATCTGTCTCGGCACCCCCCAAAGCATCGTAGCCTGGGGGGTCGGTTGCTCCACGGAGTCCGCGCTTGTTCCTCGTTCGTGGCTTTGCTAGAATCATTCTAGGAATCAGAGGAGGGACGGGCTTCGGCCTACGTGCGTAAGCTCAAACTGCGAGAAGGCACCAACACCGCCGTTTTATTCGGACACCACGACCGGCACCTCAAGCTGATCGAAGAAGACCTTGGCGTGCGCCTCTCGGCGCGCGGTGAGGAACTCACCCTGGACGGAAATCCCGAGGCGACACGTTATGCCGAGCGCGTGCTCACGGAGCTTGCCGGGCTCGCGAACGACGGCATGTTGATCCAGCCGGATGATGTCGCACATGCGTTGACGGCCTTGCGGCAAAGTCCCGAGACGCCGTTGAAAGAATTGTTGTCGAACGCGACGACGATCGTGACCAAAAAGCGGTTCGTCGTTCCCAAAACGCCGACGCAGAAGACCTACATCGAAGCCATCGAAAGCCATGACATCGTCATTGGCATCGGTCCGGCCGGTACGGGGAAGACCTACTTGGCGATGGCCATGGCGGTGAGCGCCTTGATGAAGCGGGAGGTCAGTCGCATCATCCTGGCAAGGCCAGCGGTCGAAGCCGGAGAAAAATTGGGCTTTCTGCCCGGTGACATGATCGCCAAGGTCAATCCCTATTTGCGTCCGCTCTATGACGCCCTGTTCGACATGATGGATATGGAACGGGCGACGCGCGCCATCGAGCGCGGCGATATCGAAATTGCCCCGCTGGCATTCATGCGAGGCCGAACGCTGAACGATTCGTTTGTGATTCTCGACGAGGCGCAAAACGCGACGGCTGAACAAATGAAGATGTTCCTGACCCGACTCGGCTTCAATTCCAAGGCGGTCGTCACGGGCGACATCACTCAAGTCGATCTCCCGCCGGACCGCGTCTCCGGCTTGATTGAAGTCCGCGACATCCTTCGGCACATCGAGGGCATTCGCTTCGTGTATTTCGATGAACGTGACGTCGTGCGGCATAAGCTGGTTCAAGACATCATCAAGGCCTACGACGAGCATGAAAACGCGGGACAGGCGCACCCTCGGGCCGCACAGGCGGGGCGCCGGGCCGCATCGAGTTCCCACAGCCGTCCGCCGTCTTCTCTCCCCGGCCAACCAAAAGGTTCCTGGGGCCAACCGCATTAATGCCCGTTTCCCTCCAGGTCCACGTGAGGTCGGTCACGATCGGTCGCAAGCGCGTCCTGTCGTTGGCGCAAGCCGTGCTTTCTTTGATCGGAAAACGGTCCGCAGACATGAGCCTCTTGTTGGTGGGGGATTCGCGAATGCGAAGCATCAATCGCCGGTTCCGGCACAAGGATCGCAGCACGGATGTGCTGGCCTTTGCCTTTCGGGAGGCAGAAGGCCCACATGACTTCCATCGACACGCCGCGCATCTCGGTGACGTCGTCATTTCACTGCCCACCGCCCAACGCCAAGCGAAGGCGGCGCGCCGGCCGTTGGAAGAAGAACTCGTCGCATTGCTGATCCACGGCGTGCTGCACCTCTGCGGGTACGACCATGAACGCGGCAAGGCCGAAGCGTTGCGCATGGCACGAAAGGAACGGCAGATCCTGCGTCGTCTTGGCCCGATGTCGCGGTTCGTCCGTGCCAATCACACGATTCCTGTCCGAAGACGAAAAGGGGTCTAATCGATGGGATGGATGGAGCGGCTCAGTGAAGGGCTGAACAAGACGCGTTCGGCGGTCCGCGGTTCCCTGGACCGGCTATTGGGCCGGGCGGTGGACCCGGCACTGCTCGACGAATTCGAGGCGGCCCTCATTACCTCCGACCTGGGAGTGCCCGTGACCGACCGCGTCATCGCTCGGCTCAAAGAAGCCTTGAAGGGTACCGATGCCTCGCAAGTGGCTCACGTTCAGAATACCCTGCGGCAGACGTTGCTCGACGTTCTCGCTCCCGCGTCCGGGCCGAGTATCGAAGACCTCATCGCTCAAGGACCAAAACCGTTTGTCGTGCTCGTGGTCGGCGTCAATGGTGTGGGAAAAACGACCAGCATGGCCAAGCTTGCCCAACGGCTGGTTCAGAAAAAACGGGTGCCGCTGCTGGTGGCCGCAGACACCTTTCGTGCCGCCGCCATCGATCAACTGCAAGTATGGGCGGACCGCATCGGTGTCGAAGTGATCAGACATCGTCACGGGGCCGATCCGGCTGCGGTGGCCTATGACGGAATTGCGGCGGCGAAGGCCAGGCAGGTGGAGGTGGTGTTGATTGATACGGCCGGGCGTCTCCACACCAAGTCAAATTTGATGGAAGAGCTACGAAAAGTGACACGGGTGATCGGGCAGGCCTTGCCCGGTGCTCCGCACGAAGTGCTGCTGGTGCTGGATGCCACCGTCGGTCAAAACGCGCTCGCTCAAGCACGCCAGTTCCGGGAGATGGTCGGCGTCACCGGCCTGGCCCTCACAAAACTGGACGGCACTGCCAAAGGTGGCATTGTGGTCGCCATTGCCGACGAATTGAAGTTGCCCGTCCGGCTGATCGGGGTCGGAGAAGACGTTGATGACCTCCAGGACTTCCAGCCGCGAGCCTTCGTCGACGCGCTCTTGGGGCTGCCGGCCGAGTAGTCGCCGCCGCGTGTTCCCGTCTTTTTCTTCTCAAGCAGGCGGTCGCATGGTAGGCTCGGCCCTGGATCTGGCCGCGTCGCCATGAAAGATCAACCTGAGCATTGACGATGGTCAAAGTCCTTGTCATCGATGACGATCGTATGAACTGCGACCTGCTGCAGGCCGTATTGACTCGCCATGGGTACGATGTCCATTCGGCGACCAGCGGTGTTGCGGGGCTGAATCTCTTCCGCCAGCACAATCCGCGTGTGACGATTCTCGATCTTCGGATGCCTGAAATGGACGGGTTGACGGTCCTCAAGGAGATTCGGGCCATCGATCCGCATGCGCCGGTGATCATTCTTGGAGGCGGAGCGACGGAAGCTCAGGAAAACCAGGCCCGCGCGCTCCGCGTCACCGATTTTGTTCGCAAAGGGTTATCCCTGGATGTCCTCGTCGAAGGTGTCAATCGCGTCGTCCAGCAGCCGGTCAAACGACCGGAGGGAGGCGGCGTCAAGGCGGAGCCGGCCGCCGACACGGGAGAAACGGTGTTGGTCATCGACGACGAACAGCTGGTCCGCGATCTATTGGTGCAGTTCCTGACCCTCCGCGGCTATCGCGGCATAGGTGTGAAAGGGGGCCCCGAGGCGCTGTCCATGGTGGAGCAGTCTCCACCCGACCTCATCTTACTGGATCTCATGCTGCCAGGCATGAGCGGTGTCGAAGTGCTCAGACGATTACGCGAGAAACATTACGCCGGCGCCATCATCATCGTGACGGGCAGCTCCGACGAGGAACTCCTCGAGGAAGCCTGGTCGCTGCATCCCCAAGAGGTCATCAGCAAGCCCATCGACCTCGAGAAATTGCTCGCCATCGTGCAGCTTGTTCTGGTATGCCGCGAGTGTTAAAACCCCTTTCATGGGACATCAAACTGGTGGTCCGGCACTCGCCGGCGCATTGTGCCTTCTTTGTGTCTTCAGTCTGACACTTCCCGCCTCGGCTCCGGCCGCTTCACAGCCGATTCTCGGTCACGATCTGTTCGTGCAGATCGACCCCGAGCGGCACGCATTCGTGGCCATTGACCGTCTAACGATCGAATTGGCGCAGGCCGATGCGGTTCGTCTTTCCCTGGCATCGACGCTTCGACTCGATCGATTGGTACTTTCGTCCGCACGCGCGTCCGGGGACGATGCCGGCCACGAGCTCCCCTTTGAAATCGAACATTCGGCGGCTCCGGGTGGGGTGCAACACATCATCATCCCCTCGACGTCGGTGGGCAAGGGCAGGATGACGTTGACGGCGTACTATCATGGGGAGCTCAACGATCCGCCGAGGGAACCGCGGCATCTGCGGTTCGTCACTCCGAGCGAAACTGCCGGCCACATCGGTGCCGAAGGCGTGTACTTGAGCAGTGAGACCCAGTGGTACTTGGACGTTCCTCAGTCGCTCAGCGAGTATCGCCTTCGCGTGGCTCTCCCGTCCGGATGGACCGCCGTGACGCAAGGGAAAGCGCGGAGCTCCGCCGCTTGTCCGGCCGACCTGTGTTCTCAAGCCAATCTCACACTGACGGAATGGGATTCGATACGACCCGCGGAAGCATTGACGCTGGTGGCGAACCGGTTTGTGGCGAAAACGCGAGAGTGGTCGTCGAGAGGGGGGCAACGCATACAGCTGGGCGCCTATCTGTTCCCGGAAGACGCATCGCTGGCGGATGAATATCTCGACGCGACCGCTCGTTATCTCGAGACATACATTGCGCTGCTCGGTCCCTATCCGTTCGACAGCTTTGCGGTGGTGGAGAACTTTTTTGCCAGCGGTCTCGGGATGCCCTCATTCACCCTTCTGGGGAGCGGCGTGATCAAGCGACATTACGTTCAGCCCTATGCTTTGGGCCACGAGATCGTGCATTCCTGGATCGGGAATGCCGTGTTGAACCGGATGGATCAGGGCAATTGGGTGGAAGGATTGACGACCTACCTGGCCAACTACTACTGGCATGAGTGGTCTGGCGATCATGACCAGGCACGTGATCAACGACGACTGATGTTACGAGGATACAATTTGCACGTGAGTCCCGACCGCGACTATCCGCTCGGGCAATTTACGCAGAAACACGACGAACGCGACAATGCCATCGGCTACCAAAAGGCAGCCATGGTCTTTCATCTCCTTCGACAAGAGATCGGCGAAGAGCCCTTTTGGCAATCGCTCAAACAGCTCGTCGCTCGATATCGCGGCCGCTGGGCCGATTGGCGGGATCTTGAGCAGGTGTTTAGTGAGACCGCGGGGAGAGACCTCCGATGGTTCTTCGCGCAATGGGTTGAACAAAGCGGCGCGCCCGAGCTCAGTCTCAAAGACGTCGTGGCACGTCCCGCGACCGGTGGAACATTCCAGCTCCTCGGCCACATCGTTCAATCGCATGCGATCTTTCAGTCGCCGCTCCCGCTCCGTCTTGGATTGTCGAGTGGAGAGAACCAGACGATCCACACTCGCCTGAAGACCACCGACACGTTGTTTTCGAGCGTTCTTCCGTCCAGGCCGCTGTCGATCGAGATTGATCCGGATGCGACCGTCATGCGTCGGATGCGGCGGGAGGAGTTGCCGCCCGTGTTGAACCACTATGTCACGGACGGGCATCGGTCGGTGATCCAAGCCTTGGGAATTCCTGCCGGCTCCTCCCATCCCCTTCAGGAAGTGGTCAGGCGAATTGAGGCACAAGACAGCCAGAAGCCGGTCTCCCAGCGTACGATCATCATTCCGCTCGCCCAAGACCTGCTGTTGCCACCGGAAGGTTCGGTGCTAGTATTAAGTGCCCCGGCCTCACGTGCGGCTCTTCAGCCGGCCTTGGAGGAGCATTGCGGGTCTCGAGTGCAGCTGCGTGACGATGGCGTCACCATTGAAGGGAAGTCGTATGATGGCCAGGGCATTGCAGCCTTGGTCAGCTGTCATCGACGAGATCACCCAGGCAGCGTGGTGACATGGGTCTACGCCATGGCACCGCAGGCGGCGGTGACGGTCGCTCGGCTGCTGTTCTTCTACGGATGGAATAGCGTGGTGGTGTTTCAAGACGGCAAGGCCATCGCACGAAGCGAGTGGGACGCGCCGCAGACTCGAATGGAGGTCTCGATCGATGGAGGCGTATCCAGCCGTTAGGGCGTTCCTTCTTATGGCGGTGACGATCTCCGCCTGGTTTCTCCAGCCGGGGTTTGCCGCCGGACCGACGACATCGGTGTCGTCGCCTTCGGTGAGCGTTGAGCGCCATTTGAAAAACACCCGCCAGCTGACATTTGGCCGTCAAAACGCAGAAGCCTATTTTTCGTTCGACGGCACCAAACTGATATTTCAGTCGACGAACAACTGGATGAAAGATTCCTTCGCCGCCACGCTCAAGCCGGCTGAGGAAGCGCTCGGCTGCTATCAGATGTACGTGATGGACATCGAGAATGGAACCATTCGCTTGGTGAGCACTGGAACGGGCGTCACCACCTGCGGCTATTTTTTCCCTGGTGACCGACGCGTCCTGTATTCGTCCACCTATGCCGCAGGGCCCAATTGCCCGCCAAAACCCAAACGGGGTGGCGCATATCGGTGGGCACTCGACGACTATGACCTCTATGCCGTTCGCATCGACGGACAGGAGATGCAGCGGCTCACATCGAGCCCCGGCTACGATGCCGAAGCGACGATTTCGCCTGATGGAAAGACCATCATCTGGACGTCAGTCAAGGACGGAGATCTCGATCTCTATGCGATGAACCTGGACGGCACCAAACCTCGCCGGCTTACCGACGAGGTTGGATATGACGGCGGAGCTTTTTTTTCGCCCGACAGCAAACGCATCGTCTACCGGGCGTTTCATCCCAGTGATCCCGCGGAGGTATCGCGGTATAAAGAATTGCTCAGCCAACGGCTGGTCGAACCCGGCCGACTCGAAATCTTCGTCATGAACGCGGATGGGAGCGGGAAGCGCCAGGTGACCGCGAATGGCGCGTCGAATTTCGCCCCCTTCTTTCACCCGGACGGTAAACGCATTATCTTCTCTTCCAACGTCGAGACGAAAGACGAGGGAGGACGCCCGAGTTTCCACCTTTTTCTCATCGGCGACGACGGCAACGGCCTCGAACGAGTCACGTTCGACGGCCATTTTAATAGTTTCCCGATGTTCTCCCCAGACGGAAAGCGGCTGGTGTGGGTGTCCGATCGGCTCTCGAAAACGCCCGGAGAATTCAATGTGTTCCTGGCGGATTGGGTGCCGTAATGTCCCGCACGCCGGATACGAGAACGACCTGTCGCTTGACGCATCTGTCTCTGATCTGTTGCGCCGCCGCGCTGTTGCTCGTCTTTATCCGCTTCCTCGAATTCGATGCGCCGTTGACCCGATTCGTGAGATCGCTCAACGAGTACCAAATTGATTATCTTCATAATCCCTGGCTTCGCGCGCTGAGCGACACCGGCGATCGTTTTGGAAGAGGCGAGTCCCTCCTTGTCGTAAGCGCGGGGCTCCTTCTGGTGGGGTACACTGCTCGACGCGCTACCTTCAAACGCGCCGGCTGGGAAACGCTCCTTGCCCATGTGGTGGCCGGGGGAGTGAACACCGCCCTCAAGCACCTCGTGGGACGGGGGCGCCCAAAGTTCATGCACACCGACACCTCCGTCTTCGTTCCCTTTGGAGGCAAGGGATGGGATTCATTCCCCTCGGGTCATTCGATGGCCGCCTTTGCCATCGCGGCCGTGCTTGCGGTGAGATTTCCCAGGCTCCGCTGGCTGATCATGATCATGGCTCTCGCGGTCTCGGCGAGCCGCCTGTTTCGCGCGTCTCATTTTCTCACGGACATCGTGGCAGGAGCGGTCCTCGGCGTGCTGATCGGCTCGATCGTCGCCCATCCCTGGAACGAATGGCGATTGTCCTTCAGGCGCGCATTGTTTACGGTGATGCCGCCGCTGGCGGCGCTGCTTGCAATCATGACCACGATGGCGCAAAGCCCTTCGGAGCGCGGCATTGCCGCGCTCGTCAGTCAAGGCGGATTGCTCCTGGCCTTCGCCGCGCTGATCACCTATCTCTTTATCACCGTACGACCGGCGATCGAACACGCGTCACTCATGAGAGAGACCACTGTGGCCTTGATGGGTCTTGGCATCGCCACGTATTCTGGATCGATCTGGGTGGCGGTCGTCATACTGCTCCTGTGTCTTGCCCATTGGTGGCACCCCGAAAGAGAATTAACCGAAGAGCCTTACGCTTCCTCTTCCCATGCCTGGCCCACCGAAGCGGGTTTTGGGCTGGCCGTCTTGCTGACATTATTCTCGATGATGGAGCTGAGAGGCACCTTCCCAATCGGCTAGTGGGGACTCCGCCGTGCGGCTCCTTGGGCTGCGCCTTCAGGAATGGTCACCATCGGCTTATTGGCCAAGAGGACATAGCCATGTTGCTTGAGAATGGGCACCAGCGTCTTGGCCTCAGTCGGCAGCTGAGATTGATAGGTTTCAGGCAAGATGAGCATCGTTTGCCCGCTTTGGGCCAGCGCTTCCCGAATCGTCGCTTCTTCTCCTTCTGACGCGAAGATCACCTTCCTCTTCGCATAAAACACGTTTGATGGCCGCGTGGATCCATACAGGATCAACCGATCCGTGGGCGCCAGATTGACGCCGGCGGCATAGGAAAGCGTTTGCGGCGGCGCAATAAAGTATCGATTGAGGCCGGGAATCACGAGTTGAATGACCGCCAGGATCAGGAGGGCGATCGATCCTCCGGCAGCCCAAAAAGCCCCCGCTCGCCTTCCGTCATGCAATCCAAAATATCCCACGAGCGCCATACCGATCAGCAGGATGACCGCGGCGACGTAAGGCCCGCTTCCCAGACTGATGGTCGTCGCCAATGGGAATTCCTTGGTGAGTTTGATCGCAAGGGACGGATAGAGGGACGGCAACGATGCGAACCCGATGGCCAGGAGGTAGCCGATGGCCATCATGGTATGGATTGACGCGCGCCGGCCTTTCACGTCTTGATCGATCAGGCTCCGGTGCCAGTACGAGGCCGTCAGTAACGCGGCGGCCGGGAACAGCGGTCCGATATAGTGCGCAAGCCTGGTGGAGGACAGGGTAAAAAACACGAAGACGCCGAGCACCCACGCCGCGGCAAACCACTCCAGTTCATCCAGACCTGCCGGGCGCGAGTTCTCTTGTTTCTGGTCTCTTGCCTTTCGCCAGCGTGAATAGGCCTGATAGCAGGCAAAGGGCAACCACCCGCTCCAGGGAAAGAAGCCGAGCAGCAGGACCGGCACATAGAACAGGATCGTAAAACTGTGCCCCTCCATAGGATTCAAAAAACGGCCAACCGTATTGGCTTGCGCCGATGCCGCGTACTCGCTTCCATGGAGCGACCACATGACGACATACCAGGGAAGAGCCAGGAGCGCGAAGAGGACGCTTCCCGCCAAGGGGGCTCCCTCTGCCCAAAATCGACGCCATTGGCCTGTGACGGTCAGATACAGGATGACGGTCACGAGCGGCACGAGAAATCCGACCGGCCCTTTCGCCAGTGTGGCCAGCGCCATACCGAGATAAAAGATCCATCGCCACCACCGCTCCCCGCTCCGGCCATGGAATCCCAACCAAAAACCGTAGAGCGACACTGTCGTCAGAAAAATCAAGACACTGTCCGTCAATACCATGCGGCTCAGGCCGATGATCTCGATGTTGAGCAGCAGCATGAGAGCGCCGAACAGCCCGACGGCCGGTCCGCAAAACCGGCTGAGGAACAGGTATTGAAGCAGAATCAAGCCGAGGCCGAAGACGGCCGACGGCAAGCGTGCCGCAAATTCATTCACCCCGAACCACGAATAGGAAAGACCCATCAGCCAGTAGACGAGGGCGGGCTTGGCGAAGCGGGGCTCATAGTTGAAGGTTGGGCTGATCCAGTCTCCCGTTTCCAGCATCTCGCGCCCCGCTTCTGCGTTGCGCCCTTCGTCGCGATCGGTCAGTCCCATCGCGCCCAGGCCCAGGAAGAGGAGGAGACCGGCCATCAGCGCGAGGATGGCCAGGTTCATCAGGTGCCTGGAGAGCGGTGTCGGCGAGCGGTCCATGAACGTGAAGAGCCTACCGTGGTTTCGCGGTTGAAGTGACCGACTCGGAGACCTGCTGCGGGCCTTGTCGGTAGATCAGCATCAAATTTCGAATGTAGACCAGGGCTCCGATGCTTTGACCGGCGATGAAAACGGGATCACGGCGATAGATTGCATATGCCAAGGTGATCAGTCCTCCCACCAAGCTCAAATACCAAAACGCGATCGGCATCCGGCTTTCAGCCTTTCGCTCCGACACGACCCACTGGACCAGCCACCGACCGAAAAACAGTCCTTGCCCGAGAAATCCGATGGCGACCCAAACAGTTTCTGCGGTGGTCATCGTGACGAAGTGAAGGGTGATGAGTGATGGGTGATGAATTTCTTACTCTTCACTGCGCCTGCCACGGATTTGATAGCGCAAGACCCGCGTTTGCATCCATCGCACCGCCATGAGGTCATACAGCCCTTTGAACAGTCGATTGCCCACGCCATATTTGGAAACGCCGTGCCTACGCGGATGATGGCGCACGGGCACTTCGGTCACCGTGAATCCATGCATGAGGGCCAGCGCGGGGAAAAACCGGTGCATCCCGTTGAACAGCTGCAGCCGCTCAATGACGCGTCGACGGAAGACTTTGAGTGAGCACCCCGTGTCGTGCACGCGGTCTCCGGTCACGAGATTGCGCACGGCGTTCGCGATCCGGGAGGAAAGTTTCCGGATGATCGTGTCGTGACGTTCGGTTCGCCATCCGCAGACAAGATCATACGTTTTCGCATAGGCCAGGAGCGTGATGATGTCCTCCGGGTCATTCTGAAGGTCGCCGTCCATGGTGACCACGAGGGCACCGCTTGACCGCTTGAAGCCGGCGTCAAACCCAGCCGATTGGCCATAATTGCGGTCAAAATGGAGGACTGTTACAGCCGGATGTTCGGCCGCCAAACGGTCGAGGATCTCGCCGCTTCCGTCCGTGCTGCCGTCGTCGACGTAGATGATTTCAAACGGCGCCGCTCTCGATTCTTCTCGCCCCTGCAGCACCTTGATGAGTTGATCGGTAAGGGCAAGGAGATTGTCCCGCTCATCCTTGACGGGGACGACGATGGAGATCCATGGCTGTGACGTCGGTGTCATGAAGAGCGGGAACGCCCGCCACGTAAGCGATGCGGAGGAATCACGATCGGCATTCTACCGGAGGGTCGGAGGAGATTCAAATTGGGTAGCCTTGGTCGAGGGAAATGCGGCGCTCCACGTACGCGGCAAACGACGGATCATTCGAAACAAAAATGATGGACCACGGTTGGTCTTTCGAGCAGAGGCGCCGCAAAATCACTTCGCGCAAGGATGGCGCCATGCTGTGCAGCGTGCCTTCGACGACCAACACATGTGGTTTGGTGACGATGGCGCGGGCAAGGAGCAGCCGCAGAATCTGGCTCAACGTGAACTGGTTGCCTTGTCCTGTCACCATCGTCGTCAACCCGCTCGGCAGTCGATCGATCTCCTCGTCGAGTTCCACGAATTGCAGCGCCCATTGAATGTCCTCGTAGGCAATCGAGGGCCGACCGAGGGTGATGTTCTCTTCGATGGTGCCTTCCAGCAGGGTCGGGTGCGAATCCAACATGAGACTCCGACAGGCATCGATCGAGTCCAGGCTCACTTCCACAAGGTTCATGTCGTTGTAGCGGACGACGCCTTCCGTCGGCGCCAAGAGCCCGGCTAGGATATTGGCGAGCACGGTTTTCTGCATGTTGGACTGACAGAGCACCATGACTTTCTCGCCCGGCGCGATTTCCAGGTAAAAATGTTCGAACAGCGATGGGCCGTCGGGATACGCAAACGAAAGGTTATTGGCGGTCACGCGGATGCCCGCCAGGCCGAATTGATCGAGGGGCACCACGCTCCGTGATGCGACTTGGTCCTGTGGAAGCGAGAAAAATGCGTGCAGCTCCCGAAAGGATACGAACGCGAAGAACATGTGGACCATCCGGCGGGCCAACGTATCCATGTTCAGAAGCAAATTGCCGGCGACCAACTCTGCCGCTGCGAATTGTCCGACCGTGAGCTGACCGATGGAGACCAACATTCCCGCTGTCCCGATCATCCCCGCGTGTCCGACGACTTGCCAGAGCGCTGCAGCCTTATATTGTCTTCCGGTTAACAGATCGGACCGACGCTGTCGAACTTTCGCATAGTGATTGGTCAGCTCGTCCGTCTTCCTCATCAGATAGGGGCTCTTCCCGACGGCCCGCAAGTGCGGCAGATTGGCGGCGATATTTTGCATCCAGTGGTAAATCTCGTAGTTCAGCCTCGACATCTCGAGCGTGATCAAAAAGCCGCCCTTGCCGAACACCGTGAGAAGAAAGACCCATCCCACGATGAGAATCGTGTTGTACAGCAGAAAATACGGATGAAAGAAAATGAGGAGCGACATGCCGACGGTACCGACCACTGCCACATTGAACAGGTCGGCAACCATCGCGACGAGTGCGCGGGTCAACAGGTCCGCCTCGGCAAACCGGTGGGCATGCTGCGGGAGGAACGCCTCTTCCCGAATGCCCGGAAGCTTCTCGGTAAAGGCGATCGCGATGCGCGTGTAGATGCGCTGTTGCAGGGTTTCCACCGCTCTGGCTTGGAGAATGCGAAACGCGGCGGCGCCGGTGAGGGCCGAGCCGACGACGACCGTCAGGGTAAAGATCATGATGGGTTCGACGGCGAAGGAGAACGTGCTGACCAGCTCCTGCACCGCAATCGGCACGCAAAGCATGAACATGCCGATCGTGACGGCATAGGAGGCGATGATGCCCAGCATCTTTCGTTCCAGCCGAATCAGCAGTCCGAGTTGAGCGAAGATGTCGCGAACGACATCGGTGCGGCGATATTGCGGAAACGCGTCTCGTGCGGGCGATGGGGTCATCGGGTCCCGTCCGTCGAGGGGCCCATCATGGCGCGTCTGAGCTCGCCACCGTGAAGCGCATGGTGCCCATGAGGCTCATTTCGTTGACCTGCTCTCCGGCGTGGATTTCGACTTTGTATCGGCCCGGCTTCCAGCGTCCTTGGGGAGACGACAGCTTCAGATAGCCGGATTCGTCTTCCAGTGCAATATACATGGCATCCTGCCCGATGGCGGTGTTCGGATCGAGTCCGGGAACCGATTCGGGATAGCATCGACCGAAGACCTGGAATGCCTGGTAGTGCTGGTGGAGGGTAAAGACGATGAAGATGCCCGATACGTCAGGACTGAATCGTTCCGTCGGTTTGACAGGGACGATCTCATGCGTCCGCCGGTATCCCAGCTCTTCCTCGAAGCCTTCCGCCATCGTGATGGTCCGGAACAGGCCTTGAGGCGGGGCGTCGAAATCATATGGCTTGGCATCTTCCGGACGATTCTGGAAGTCGTTGATCGACGGGTCTTTGAGGATGGGAAGTTCTTCGGCCAACAGATAGCCGCACCAGAGACAGGTCGAGAGTCCCACTGTGAGGGGCAGAGCCCATGGACGGCGATGACCTGTCCGATTGCGCATAGCAAATTTCGTACACCGGGGGCCAAGGGGAGTCAAGCGGTTCTGTGTCTCCCGGCGGCGCGTGGGCTGCCGTTGCGGCCGTTTCGAGCGATTTGTTAGAATCCACGTTCGTGTAAATTTCATGGGGGATTGATCGAATCATGTTGCAGGACGCGGACGCTTTACCGCAATTGATCGGCGATTGGAAAACCGTTGATCAATGGCAAGCGCATATCAACGAGCTCTTCTATCGTTTTCGCGGCGACCAGATCCGGAATTTCTACCAGACGTACGCTTCCGCGGACTACCGGCTCGCACATGCCCTGGCAAGCGATTACTACGATCGCGTGAGGAAACGCGATTCGATAGCCTCCGGCCTTACGATCGTTGAACTCGGCCCCGGGAACGGCAACCTTGCCGCCTGTTTCCTCAATCACCTGAGCATGCTCGATCGCGAGCGACGTATTTATCCGCATGTCCGTTATCTGCTCGTGGACTGGGAACAAGCCGTGCTGGAGGCGGCGGTCAAGCATCCGGGGCTGGCCGCCCATCAGGAGAGAATTCAAACCGTCCGCTCGACGGTCGACCACCTTGCCGAACTGCCCGATGGGTCGGTGGACAGGATCTTCTGCAATGAACTGTGGAACGAGCTGGCGACCAAGCTCTTGTCGCGTCAGGGGAGCGACGTCGAGGAAGAGTACCTTCGGCCGAATCTCAGTGAGAGCCTGCATCCGAAAATCGACGACTGGGCGGGATTTATCCGTGCCTTCGACACCAAGGATGCGGAGCAACTCAAGCAGTTTCCCCCGTTCTTCGAGGATTTGGTCTGGGAGCGCGAATATCGGCCGGTGGAATGGAAGGACGTTCCCTATCGAAAGACGATCACGGAGTTTCTGCGGCGCATCGACGAGCAGGTGGTGGTCCCTGTCAACATCGGCGCCTACCTCACGATCAGGGAGGCCAAGCGCCTGCTTGCACCGAATGCTGTGGGATTCAGCAGTTTTGATGCAGGAACCGCCGATCTCAAGGTGTTGAACGACCCCGACAAGCCCTGTTCGGGCCAGTTTGGTGGACAGCAGAGCTTCATGGTGAATTTTGCCCTGGCCGATGCGGTGGCGCAGCAGGGGGGCTCAGTGGGGGTCTCGATAGAGAGCCAACGAGAGTTCATCGGCCGAAGCCTCAACACCAATGTCCTGACTGTCATGGACCTGCTCTCGACGCATCCGTCCGCCGGGCGCAAAATGGAATCCTGGGAACAGGACCGTCTCATCCTTGAGACGATCGCCGCTCTCAACAAGACATACGAAAGCCCGTATGTCACGCGATTGGAGTTTCCTGTCCGCCCTGAAATGCCGGCCGACGAGCGGGAACGAATCCTCGCTCTCGTGCAAGATCTCAAACCCTCAGGTGTGCCTGACACGGTCGCCTACCTCACCGAAGAAGAGCTGCTACGCGCCACGCGCGATCTCGAAGAGATCGGCTACGAGTCCCAGGCGTTTCAGGTTGCGCTCAGTGCCCCCCCTGCCCCCGTGGACTACTTTCACCTCTCGATCCGTCCGCGCTGACTGCCTTACGCAGGAATACGTGAAATTAAACTTGACTAATCTCGCGTATTTCTATAGCCTTCCCCCCATTTAGGGAAGGTCCCCCATCTTTCGGGCTAGAACATCCGCTTGTTTTGAGCGCTTTCCCAAGGGGTGGCCAACGTAGGAGAAGGAATTTCGCCATGTTTGGGTCGTTCGGATGGATGGAACTGCTGCTCATTCTCATCATCGTCCTCATTATCTTCGGAGCCGGGAAGATACCGCAACTCGGTGAGGGGTTGGGCAAGGCCATCAAAGGATTCAAGAAAAGCGTCAATGAAGCCGACGCTATTGATGTCACGCCCCCGCCGACCGATGCGGCACCGGCGCAGCCATCTCAACTGGCGCAGGGGCAGCCGGCCCAGCCGGCTCCGGCTCAGCAGGAACAACAAGTCAAGCAAGGGTGAGGAGGACGTAAGGGGTGAGGGGTGAGGGGTTAGGTGAATGGGTCGTTCGCCTCACGCCTGACGTTTCACGTTTCACGGATTTAAGTGATGTTTGGATTGGGTGCCGGCGAAATACTGATTATTTTAGTCATTGCGTTCTTGCTGTTCGGTCCGAAGCAGCTGCCGGAAGTCGGACGACAGGTCGGCAAGGCGGTCAAAGGATTTAAAGAAACGGCGGAAGACTTGCGCAAGTCGGTTGAGCCGGAACTCAACATGATCCAGCAGGAAGTCAAGATGGTCGAGCAGGATTTCCAGGCGTCGATGAAAGAAGCGGAAGAGGAAATCAGTCAGGCCACATCTCCGTCGGAGAAGCAAAGCGGATCCCAGGGAACGGGTCCGGCATAACGGGTCGGGCGATGCACCCATGTTTGTTCATGGTTCGAGGAAGGGGGTGACTGCCTCTTTACGAATCAACGGCAATAAAGCGGCAGACGGCAGTTCTGTTCCAAAAGTGAGAAATCACTGGTCAAAAAAGGAGCGTTTATAGACACTACATACGTGTCACTGACCTAAGTTTTCAAGGAGAGCGTGGGCACAACGGCTTTCCGAACGGGCAAACGAGAAAAAAGAAGTTTGTCATGTAAGCGCGGTTGGATAGCAAGTCGGCAGCACAACACCGGTGGGTGAACACGGTGAAGGCTGTAATCCAATTCACCAGGAGGAATGTTATGAGACGATTGCTAGGTCGGACTGGGTGGTCGAGTCTTGCCACCTTCTTCAGCGCGGCCCTCGTAGCGGCGGGCTTGTCGTTTACAGGAGCTCCAGCCCAGGCGGCATTCGAGTTGCCGGAGGGAGAGAAAATTACGAACCTCCCGGCGATCCCTCGTGCGATCCCCCAAAAAGAAGCCTACGAACTCTACGATCCCAAAATCGGTAAAAATTTCGATATGAAAAACTTCTGGATGCGCGCGGATGTCCGCGTGCGGCCGGAAATGCGGAACAACGTCTGCTTCGGCCGTGGGATGGCCGGTGGCGCGTTGCCTCCGGGTGTGACAGCGCCTCCAGCAACCGGCACAAATCTGGCTGGTACTGGAAACGGTGCCTGTAACGCCCCGAACAACACGAGAAATCCAAACGGAGTCGTCGGAAAAGCGAACGACTTTTATGTGCAACAGTGGGTCCGACTTGGCCTCGGTTATGACCTCTCGCCCGATGTCAATTTCTACATGGAAATCATCGACTCGGCGACGTGGGGTGGCAACGCACAGGCCGCGAATGCCGGAAACAATGGCGATCCGTTGAATCACAATGGTGGCGCTGTCGGCGGCGCCGGCAATGGCGGCCGCTTGGGCGTCCGTGCGGCCTATATGTTGATCCGGAACTTCGCCGGTGTCCAAGGCCTGAGCGTCAAGGCGGGCCGTCAATATGTCATTTTCGGTAACCATTCACTGTTCGGGCACTTCGATTGGGCGAACACGGGCTACTCCCACGACGGTATCATGCTCCAGTACAGCACCAAGGCCTGGGACACCTACATTGGCTGGTTCCGGAACTCGGAATCCGACATTGGTCAGGCTGCTCCCGTTGGCAGCGGTCAGAACAACCTGACCACCGCCAGCGGCATCAATAACGGCACGGCCAACAAAGACGCCGACATGTACATCTTCTACAACCAGATCAAATCGGTGCCGGGCTTCCTGATCGAGCCGTACTACATTCTGTATTCCAACCGATACGACTCGGCCGATAACCGTGGCCAGGGGTTGGGTACGGCGAAACACTCGAATCAGACCCGCCATATGGTCGGTAACCGGATCGAAATGCGCAAAGGCAATTTCGACTTGATCAACGAGACGGTGTATCAATTCGGTCAGATGGGCGATTCGGGCGGTGCGAACGCCGTGCAGAACGGCTATGGTAACCAAAAGAATCTGCACATCAATGCCTGGGCGACCAGAAGCTGGTTGGGTTACACCCACTATCAGTCATCTTGGAAGCCAAGGTTCGCTGTGAACTTCGACTATGCTTCAGGCGACGGTCGTGCGAACTGCACGGTCACACCAGGGGTCGGAGGCTGTAAATCAGCTAACACCTTCGAAAACATGTTCCCCACAAACCACATCCACATGGGGTATATGGACATCCAGGCCTGGAAGAACATGATGAGTCCCTCGGCCAACTTCCAAGCCCGGCCGACGAAGGATGACCACATCGAGTTCTGGTACACCCACCTCAACCTGGCCAATGCTCAGGACAACTGGTATCGCGGGTCCCAGGGCGTCTACGTCTGGTCAAAGGTCGGCAACACCAAGCGGCATATCGGCCAGGAATTGGACTTCACCTGGACCCATATGTTCATGGACGGCAAAGTGGCCTTCCAGGCGACCTATGGCCACCTGTTCGCCGGCGGCTATATCCAGGAGAACCTGGGCTCGAGCGTGGACCAATCTTGGGCCTACGCTCAGCTCTGGATGAACTTCTAGGTATCAGGTAGGAGTCAGGGGCTAGCGGCGAGGGATCTTTCGCTAAAGCCCGGCGATCAGCAAGAAGCCCCGTGGGGAGAGTCCCCACGGGGCTTCCTGTTTGTTGGACCCGAAAGCTACGGCCTTAAATGGCCCGCTTCGGCAAATCGCTTTTTCAATTCCGCATAGCTCCACGTCACGGGAAATTGCGGAAATTCTTTTGGAAGGTGCTCCGGCGGGCAGAAGAAGAAGCCGGCGTCGGCCTCGCCGAGCATGGCAGTATCGTTGTAGGCGTCTCCGGCAGCCATCGTGAAGAAGTTCAACGCTTTGAAGGCGGCCACCGAATGTTTTTCTGGCTCTGTAGACGCATATGATGGGCCACAATCCTTCCGGCGCCGTCGATTTCCAGTTGGTTGCAAAACAGCGTTGGCAATCCAAGCTGACGCATCAACGGCATCGCGAACTGATAAAACGTGTCGGATAAGATCACGACCTGACATCGCTCCCGCAGCCAAGTCAGAAATTCCTTTGCTCCCTCCAACGGCCCCATCTTGGCAATGACCTCCTGAATATCGGCGATCGTCAGCTTGTGCTGAGCGAGGATGGCCAAGCGGCGCTTCATCAAGGCGTCGTAGTCCGGCATCTCGCGGGTGGTGACTTTCAGCTCCTCAATACCGGTGTTGAGCGCAACGTTGATCCAGATCTCGGGGACTAAGACCCCCTCCAGATCCAGGCATGCGAGCACGGGCTTCTGCATTGGCACTCTCCTTTTTGGACGTTCGGTCGAAAGATTAGGGGGGCGGCGACTGCCCGCGTCGTTCGAATTCCTGGCTGAGGAGGCGCCACATCGCGTCCAGCATCTTGTCGATGAGATGAGAGCCTGCCAAGCGTCGACCAGCACTCTCCCGATGCCGTCTGGCCCAATCCACGGCGAGCGGCAGCGGGATGAGCCTTGGGGCACTGCCGGTCACATTCGACCATAACAGGCCGAGCACCGTTCCGATGCGAACCGAAACCGGGATGGGCTCCACGGGATTCTCAACAAGATCGTTACAGAGTTCTGCGGGAGAGGTGACCAACAGTTCGCGGCAGGCAGCGGGCCTGGCTTCATAAATGGAACACATTTCGTTCTCTAAAAACGGGCAGGCATGCCGCAATGCATAATAGGCTCGATTGATGGGTTCCAGGTCGTGATCCGGGATGGGGGTCTCTGCGTTGGCCACCGCTTGCAGACTGTCCAGCAATCCATGCGCGGCGAGTTCGGCTTTCGAAGCGAGAAGTTTTTGTTCAAGAGCCATCCGCCGTTCCTCCGGGAGCTGGTCGACGTAGTCGAGAAGCGAAAATGCTTCGGGGGGAGAGAGCGGGACCAACATCCGGCAGCACGCCGCGCAACCCATGCGGCACGAGACCGAATGACCAGCTTGGCGGGATTGAACTTCTTCGAGCTTCAGGACTTCTTCGCCAAGCCGGCGCGCCAGGGGAACGATGGAGGTAATGGGAACGAAGCCTGTAGGGACGTCGAGTACCGTATTCAAACGGCCCGCCGGCGTATTCACCGCAATGTCGAACCGTTCGAGCGAAGGGGTTGGCATCGAGGCATCATAGAAAACCCCCCACCGGTTGGTCAAATACAGTGGGGGGTCGCATTGCGCTGCACCCACGGTTGCTCTCTCATGCGCATCCCCGCATAATGCGCAGAGGAGATGAGCATGGCGCTCTCCGGTCACGTCGTGGGCCTCCTCAAAGAATACATGCGTGACCTCGTCCTGCAGGCCGAGCAGGAGGCCGCCGCTCAGGAAGCCTTCGGCTTCTCCAGGGCCTCCTATCAACCCGACCACGCCATCGCCGATCTGTTGGCCATTCTCGATGACCGGATCGAGTCGGAGGGGATGCAGGTCGGACTGCCTCAAGAGTTTCTTCACGACATGTGGACGCTCTGTAATGAGGCGCGCACGCATGTGACGGAGCAAGTGTGGTTGGACTCGAACGTCGCGGACCGACCCATGTCCAAAGCCAAGGTGCGGGAGATGACCTATCGGGCGCTGATTCAGTTTCTTGAGGCGAAATACTGAATCATGGCGCATTCGCTCGTGACCGTATTCATGGGGTTGGCGGTGGTGCTCTGTCTCATCGCTGACAGGACCCCCACGGCCATCGCGGCAGAAGTCTTGATTCGGTCAGCCGAAACCGGAATCGAGCTTGCTCCCGTTGTCGCTCATGGCTTGCAGGCGCCGTTGTTTCTCACCCACGCGGGAGACGGCTCCGGCCAACTGTTTGTCGTGGAACAGGGCGGTACCGTTCGTAGCATTGTCGGGGGAATTCTTCAAGATTTCCCATTTCTTGATCTTCGCGATCGTCTGTGGACAAAAGGCAATGAGCAGGGCCTGTTGGGGCTGACCTTTCACCCGGATCATCAAAAAAACGGCCGATTGTTTGCCAATTACAATCGAAAAGAGGACGGGGCGACGGTCGTCGCTGAGTATACCCGTCGGGGGCGGAGCCTTCAGGTCTCGTCGGAGACAGAGCGCATCCTCATGGTCGTGCCGCAACCCTATCTCAACCACAACGGCGGGATGATCACGTTCGGCCCGGACGGATTTCTCTATATCGGCCGAGGAGACGGGGGTTCAAAAGGGGATCCCCAGAACCGCGCACAAAATCTCCAGGAGTTGCTGGGGAAAATTCTTCGAATCGACGTCGATCGGGGCCGTCCCTATGCCATCCCGCCGGAGAACCCTTTTGCCTCCGGGGGCGGACGCCCTGAGATCTTTGCGTTCGGAATCAGGAACCCATGGCGCTTTTCGTTCGACCGCGAGACGGGCATGCTCTGGCTTGCCGACGTCGGGCAGTGGAAATGGGAGGAGATCGATTTGGTGGTAGCGGGGGGCAATTACGGCTGGCGCATCATGGAAGGCGCCCATTGCTATAACCCTGAAGAGGGCTGCAGTCCGGAGGGGTTGATCTTTCCGATCGCCGAATATGGTCATGAGGAGGGCCGCTGCTCGATCACCGGCGGCTACGTTTATCGTGGAAGCGCTGTTCCGGGCTTGCGAGGCACCTATCTGTTCGGCGATTACTGCAGCGGAGAGTTGTTCGCCCTTTCAGCCAGTGCCAATCGAAGAGGCTCGGCCGTCCCTCGGATCCTCATGCGGACCGGATTGCGGATCTCGTCGTTCGGAGAGGATGAAGCCGGCGAAGTCTATGTCGTGGACCACAGGGGTGCCCTCTATCGGCTGGCGGCCGGCGGCTCAGTCCCCACGCGGTAACGCCCTTCCCAATCTGCGCGCCGATCCGCGCCCTCACGCAAAGCCGTAGGGATGGCCGATAGGATACGGATTGGGGCAAAAATCGCAAGGGCTGCGGTCAGTAAGGAGTCAGAGATGAGAAACGCACGACGCTACTGGCTCGTCAAATCGGAACCGGAGGCTTTTTCGATCGATGATCTTGCGCGTGCGCCACGGCAGACGACGTGTTGGGACGGTGTCCGCAACTATCAAGCCAGGAACTTCATGCGCGAGATGGCCGTCGGCGATTTAGTGCTGTTTTACCACAGCAACGCGGATCCTCCGGCGGTCGTCGGCAGCGCGGAGGTCGTTAAGACGGCCTATCCGGACGATACGCAGTTTGACAAGCGCAGCGATCACTATGATCCGGCGAGTACGAGGGATTGCCCCCGCTGGGAAATGGTGGACTTGAAATACCGCGAGAAATTCGTCACGAATGTGCCGCTAGACCGCCTCCGTCGGGAGCCTCGGCTCAGGAACATGGTCCTGCTGCGGAAGGGTTCCCGGTTGTCCGTACAGCCAGTGACGGCATCGGAGTGGGCAGTGATCATGAAATTGGCTGGAAGTAAGGAAGGATAGGAGCTTGCTATGTCTTGGCCTTGCCGTTGTCCAGATGCCGGTGTTGCCAATCCAGCCACGCATGCCCCAGCTCGTGTGCCAGGATATAGCGCCGCCTGGTCACTGGAAGTTTTTTTCTCAGGTAGATGGTCTTGAGCTCGTCGTCCCAAATGCCGTCGGCATTGGGGTCGCGGCGGTCCATTTCGCTGTCCGAGAGCTGGCGCACCGAGATCCGATACCCGAAGGGAAGCACCACTCGAGATGGAATCCGCATCGACGCTCCCTTAATCTGCTCGGTTACCGTGATAGCGTACCACAAGTCACATTCAACCTTCATATTGGGAAAGTTAAGTTGATTCAATAACTTATACGATATTTCTTGGTCCCGAACCACCTCGGGAAGAAACATGGTACTGTTGCCTCCTCGATTGCAATCTGTGGGAACCTTAAGGAGGATTTATGAGCCGTCGCACGCGCCGCTTTCATGGCATCTCCGGGTGGAAAGGAATCGGATTCATCCTCATGGCCTGGCTGACCGCAAGTTTTGCCCCGGCCGCGGCAGCACCCTCCGGATATGCGCCGCACGGCACGGTCACCATCGATGGCCTCACGGTGCCAGACATTGGACCCATGCCCACGCAGGTGCCGACTCCGCCGACCAATCTGAGTTATGCACAGAAGGTCGAACTGGGCAAACAGCTTTACTTCGAGACGCGTCTGTCAAAAAACAATTCGGTCTCCTGTGCCTTTTGCCATAATCCGGGCACCGGCTTCGCCGATGCCCGTCAATTTTCCATTGGCGCCTTCGGGACCTCAGGCGGTCGCCAGGCGCCCACGGTCTACAATACCGGCTTCATCCCTTTGCAATTCTGGGATGGCCGGGCCGGTTCGCTCGAAGAACAAGCGATCGGTCCCATCCACAATCCCATCGAGATGGCAGAAATGCATGAGACCGTCGTGCCGAAGATCGCCAAGATTCCGGCGTATCAAAAACAGTTTCAACTGATTTTTGGCGGAGGCGCGAGCCTGCAACACATCGCCGAGGCGATCGCCGCCTTCGAACGCACCATCGTGTCGCAAAACAGCGCCTTCGACAAGCATGTGATGGGAGAGTCCGGAGCGATGAGCGACCCCGCGGTGCGGGGGTTGGGGCTGTTTCGCGGAAAAGCCCGCTGCATCCTCTGTCACAATGGTCCCAATTTCACCGACAACAAATTTCATAATGTGGGCGTGCCCCAGGTGGGCCCGCTCAAGGAGGATTTGGGGCGGTTTGTGGTTACGAGGGCTCAAAAGGACAAGGGAGCATTCAAGACGCCAACCCTGCGAAGCGTGATCGAGACGGCCCCTTACATGCACGACGGCGTGTTCAAGACGCTCGAGGAAGTCATCGACTTTTTCGACGCGGGGGGCGGAAGTAATCCGAATTTGAGTCCCTTGATGAAGCCCTTGGGCTTGTCTTCTGAGGAAAAAGCCGACTTGCTCGAGTTTCTGAAAGCCTTGACCGGTGCGCCGATTAAAGTGAACGTTCCGAAATTGCCGAAATGATTCACTCGTCCTTCTGCTTTCTTCCAGGCATCGGAGCGACAAGCGAGCGCCGACTATGGCGCCAAGGCCTGCTTACATGGTCGGAGTTTCTTTCACGGCCATCGATCGACAGGATCGGTCGTGTCCGGAAGGCGGTCTATGACAACCACATCGCGAAGGCGATGGAACAGTATGCCGGCGATAACGCCCGCTACTTCGGCGTCGTCTTTCCTTCGCGGGAGCACTGGCGTTTGTATGAGTGGCTCCGCCCAGGCGCCGTCTATCTTGATATTGAGACCGATAGCGTCGGCCGGATTACCGTCGTGGGACTCTATGGTCGGGAACGAATGACCTCGTTCGTCCGCGGGGAATCGTTAAGTACTCGTCGGCTCTCGGAAGAGCTGCGTCACTATGATTTGCTCGTCACCTTTTGCGGGACGACGTTCGACCTGCCCATGTTGCTGAGTCAGTTCCCCGATTTGCCGTTGGACCAGCCGCATGTGGATCTCTGCCTTCTCGGTCGACGGCTGGGCTATCGCGGCGGCCTGAAGGCCATAGAAAAGCAGCTGTGCGTTCATCGCACGGAGGAATTGGAAGGGATGGGCGGCGACGCTGCGACTCGTTGCTGGAATCGGTGGCGATACGGACGCGACGAAGAGGCGAGAGGCCGTCTGTTGGACTACAATGAAGCAGACTGCGTCAATCTGCAGCCGTTAGGGGATATCTTCTATCGCCTCATGGTTCAATCGACCAAGCCTTCCTCGACGGCATAACGGATCAGTTCGACCAGGTTGCGCACGCCCAATTTGTGCAGAAGTCGCGCACGGTACGTGCTGACCGTTTTTTCGTTGATGCGGAGTTCTTGCGAAATTTCTTTCCGGCTCAGGCCTCTGACGAAGAGGGCCAGCACCTGGACTTCGCGGTCGGAAAGTACCGGCTGCGAGACCATTACTTCCCGGGGTTTCTTAATCGTTCCACCGTCAAGCGTCGTCTTCACGAGATCGATCAGATCGTGCGGCGGGCGTTCTTTGGAGAGATAGGCGACCGCGCCCGCGCGCAATGCGCGTGCCGCATATTGTCTTTCCGAGTACAGGCTGAAGACGATGATGGGAATTTCGGGTCGTCTGAGTTTCGTTTTCTTGATGATGTCGAGGCCGTTCTGTCCAGGCAAATTGATATCCAGAACGACGAACGCCCAAGGAAATCCGCAGACCTCTTCGAGTAAGCCGTCCTCTCCCGAAGAGTCTTTGATGGTCACCGAAGGAAACGCTCTTTGAAGCAATTCCTTGATCCCATCACGCACGATGGGATGGTCGTCCACCACGAGCGCTTGTTTCATCACCCTCCGCGCACCGGCACCGGCCGTTTGCCAAACATCCTCGGATATGATCCTTCGTCGATGCGGGGCACCTTGGTGCCCAGTTCAAGGAGTTATAGATTACCGCCCTATTTGTCTATCAGCAATGGCCTACGATGCTGTGCGATTATGAGCACCTGCCTCAGCCCCACGCCTCCGTTCCGCACTTCTTTACCTGTTTCCAGGTTGAGAGGAATCTCCGCTTGGCCTGGTGTCGCCGTTGTCGTTGGCGGTCGACCATCTTACCGGCAAGGAACGCTGACCCCTTATTTGTTTTTTCTAACGTAAACCGCCGGAGATGCTCTTCGGCGATGCCGGCATCCTGAATATCGCCTAACTGGTCCTGGATCAGCTTCATCTTCTCAATAAACCGCGTGGCCGCCCGTCCCGAGCATACTTCAGCCAACTCTGCGGCATAGCGCGCTCGTTTGGCCATAATGCGGACATAGTGCCATGCGTTGTTCGAGGCGGTATCGTCCAGCGCTTTCACCGCCTTCCGCAACTTCTTGAACGCCTTTCGGGCAAGTTCCGGAAGACTAATATCGTTTGGCGCCATTGCCGGTTCGCGCACCGCATCCATGAGCCGGTTGATCAATGTGACGTACCGAGGGCGCCTCAGCTGTCGTACGAGCTTCTCCTGCACCCTGCTCCGTTTCTGTTCGAGGTTGGCGATGAACCGTTCAAAGGCCGCACGACTTGACGCATCGACCATCGCGGACTGAGCTTTGAAGTAGCCGATCTGTACGTCAAGGTCTCTGGCCTCGCCCAGCTGGCGGCCCAACCATCCAAGCTTGTCTCGCAGCGGTTCTTCCCATTCCGGTTTCAGCAGCGGCCGCGCAATTCGGAGCATCGATCTCATGCGTCGCGTCGCCACGCGCATCTGATGCAGGTCTTCGCTTTCCCCGCCCAGACGCACTCCCGGATCCCGGCTTAAGATGGTGTCGAGTTGGCGAGTGAGCAGGTATTGTAGATGGGCGCGCGGGGGATCGTCCCCACGAGGGGCCTCGAGCCGTCGCGGGGCTGGTAAATCCAGAGCCCGGAACATTTTGGGGCGGCCATCATGATCCGTTGCGCCCGCCTTTCGCAATCTATCCTCGAGTCTGGAGACCAACGCCGCATCGCCGTCGAGCCGCTCGATCTCTACTTCGCGAAAAATGAACACTTCCGACGATTGTTTGAGAATGGCGACCTCATCCAGTACCACCTCGGCACCTCTGGAGCCGCCCACTCGCATCCCAGTTCGGCGCGTCCTCAACGTCGCGACCGGTCGTATCGGTTGTCCTTGCAGGTGAATAAAGAGAAGATCACACAGCTGGGAGGGGGGAGCGGAAGCGTTCCCTGGCAATTCGACTTCACGACGGCTCTCGTGAAGCGGCAATTTGAGTTGCCATGCGCTCCGTTTCCCCTCCGTGCGGTGCCGAAGGGTAATACGCGCCCGGGCCAACCGCAGATCCGATGTGTCGTAGTAGACGGAGATGAGAGTCTTTGCGGGAAGAGGGACACCCTTCAGCGGAGGAAGGCGGAAGCCCGCATCGACAGCCAGCTTGACCTCGCGCTCGATCGCTGATTTCACGATTTCACCGGATCTCTACATCGTAACACGATGGATCCGTCAAATTGGAGGGACGAGTGGCCGAGATGTGGAGAATGGCCTGAGAAGTCGCTGCCGAGAAGTGTCGCTTAGAGACAGAGAGAACCGGAGACCTCTGGCCGGATTGTACTCATGATCACTGACTACTGTGAATCAGTCTGGAAACCGCTCGGGGAACAATGTCAGGCGATCACGGACCTGCCGGCGTTTACCGATCGGATCTTGACCCCCGCAGGCCATGGACGACCGCAGCCCAGACACATGAATCGGAGAATCGATATGCCACTTTTTATGATGGTCTCAGCCCTTAGCAATCCTTGACATTTCCAACAGCGCCTGATGTGTTGCGGTTGCGATTGCATACGTGCCCTCCACTTTAAAAGTGTGACATCATCTGGACCCCCATTTGATTTTGCGCCGTAGCACACAGAACTAAAATCCCTCTTAAGAGGGATTAGCTGAGGGAAGTCCATAGAGATGAAAATCAGCGATACCGTCGGTGAGCGCCTGCATCCGTGTAGGTATTGACCCACGCTGTCGTGTTTCGAGCTCCGCGGCAAACACTTACCTGCCTCTCTTTTGTCCGTTTAGGTTAATTAAGTATATGAGATATCCTAGGTATATTTGAGCCACGGCACCTAGACGGTTCCAACTCGGAAGAAGTATGGCTGTTAGGGGTTCTTAGTTCTGCGGAAAGTGGTGGGCCGTGTAGGGGTCGAACCTACGGCCCGCTGATTAAGAGTCAGCTGCTCTACCAACTGAGCTAACGGCCCACCGGGTATTCAATTGTCAATAGCAACACTGGAGGGATTATCCGACAGCACCAAAGTCGAAAAAGCCTAACGGGGAACGCGGCACGAGCACATTCGGTTTGGTGCGCCTGACAGGATTTGAACCTGTGGCCCTCAGCTCCGGAGGCTGATGCTCTATCCAGCTGAGCTACAGGCGCTCCTGGTACCAAGGAAAGTCACATTAACACAGCATTTTGCGGTCTGTCCACCCGCTTTGACGAGTAGCTAGTTGGTGGAACGGTTTTTCGTCCCAGATCCGGCTTTCCGCAGTTCGAATAAATGAACCGCCCCGCGCACTTTCTCCAGCACTGCGTCATTGGTCGCAGGCTTCCTGAGCCAATCTCCGACACCGTGCTGTCCGACCGCGTCTAGAAAGCGCGAGGTAGCGGCTCCACTCAGCACCACTAACGGAATCATTGGGTAGTGAGTTTGAAAATGCGCTATCACCGTCGCGCCATCCATCCCGGGCATTTCCAAGTCGCAGAGGATCGCGGCGATACCAGCGGCCTGATCATTCTGAGCCATGAGCGTGATCGCGGCCTCTCCGCTCTCGGCCAGAATGGGCTGGTAACCCGCCCTTTTCAGCACCAGCTGCAGTGCATTCCTGATGTCAGCATCGTCGTCGATGACCAAAATGGAATGCCCCGCCATGGCTCTCCCTTAGCTCGTGGAATGGTGTGTAGGCCGTTGTGAACCGTCGCTGTCACGGCGATCGGCGATGAATGCATAGGGAAGAAAGATTTCCTCACCTTGTTCCGCGACCTCCGGCAACGCAGCCAGTTCAACCGCCTCTTCCTTCGCCAGTGTGTGTTCCTCTGCCGCAAGCGATGTCGAGAGCCGCACGATGGGAACAAAGGTTTGAACTTCACAGGCACCGTAGACCATCGCGTCCTGTTGCGTCGGAATTCCCATAGATCGGCAGGTGAGAGGCCGATAGGCATAGAGCGCGCAGAGGCCATTGTCTTGCAACGCCGGACAGGGAATGTCGTGAAACAGGCTGACGGTCTGGTCGATGTCCTTGTCCGACCAGTCATCGATTGACGTTGAGGTTTTCAGTCGGGGATAGGCAGTTTCGAGCGCCC
Organism: Nitrospira sp.; assembly: GCA_035281245.1. Taxonomy (GTDB): domain Bacteria; phylum Nitrospirota; class Nitrospiria; order Nitrospirales; family Nitrospiraceae; genus Nitrospira_C. The sequence continues at coordinate 8,085 of DATEEH010000031.1, read as the reverse complement.
TCACCTGTTGAGTCGCTCGTGCGGCGATACGTTCACGTGCCACGGCTGGCAGCCGCGTGAAGCCTTCCTGCACACGGCGCGCATCGAGACGCGTAATGGAGAACAATCCGATACAACAACAAGAGCAACCAGCGTGGCAGGGGACCTGGGTCAAGAGGGCGGCATTGGCCCGGCGAAACCAGTCGTCCGTTTTCCCGGCTAGTGTCGTGAGGGGGAAAGGCATTGGGGGCTGCATGCCCCTTATTCCTCCGGATCGTTGGCGGACATGTCGACGATGAGCGTCCCTTTGGGAGAGTAAAAACCCTGTCCGTCAACGTGAACGATGCCGTTGCAATTCTCCTGGTAGAACTCCAGGATCCAACCGTTGAAATCGTACCCTTCGTCCGTGATGTCGCTTGGATCGAGCCGCGTGATCAGGATGAACCGTGCCTTTCTGAGCTGGTCTGCTACCAGCGACGCTTCGACGTCGTCATAGGAGGTCAATGCCTGTAAGAATTGGTCTTTTTCCTGTTCAAACCCCTCTTGATACGCGCCGCGGTCTCGGAAACAAAACACCTGAATGGGTTTTCTGGCTCGGTCATACTGGAGGGTCACATGCACCCAAGCCCACTCGTCGAGGGCTTCGTCGGTCATGTCCGGCGGGAGGATTGGCAGCTGGCCGCGGGACTTCAAGAATTCGATCATGAGACGAAGCGGAGAAGGATTTTCCTTCAGGCAAAACACCCGCGAATAGATAAATTTTTCCGCAGGAGTTCCAGCAGGTTGCGGAGTCGCCGGAAGAATTGGAAGTTGTTTGCCCATAGAGAAAACCTCAAAACATGGGCTGCATCCCATGTCGGTCGTCAGGAATGTTCCAGTACTGTACTTCGCTTGGTCTCGAAACTGCAAGACCTCGGTGGAGGCGATTTCCTACGACTGGAGCGTGTTTTTCGGTTGACAGGCCATGAACGCTTGGATAGACTCCCGCAGGTTTTTGGGCTGGGTCAACATTCAGACGGTCTCTTTGCCGAGTCACTTCATCGCAGAAGTCTCCACTGAGAGGCAGCAGTTTGCAATTCACCTATTTTGTTTCAAGGGAGGGTTTCTCGCATGGCTAAATCAATGACGAAGTCGCAGATCGCCGATCACGTAGCTCAAAAGGCAGGGCTCACCAAGAAAGCGGCCGTCCAGTTGCTGGACGACTTTGCCGCCTTAGCCTACCGGGAAGCGAAGAATGTGTTCGTCGTCCCCGGCATTGGGAAGCTCGTGCTGGCGAACCGGAAGGCCCGGATGGGCCGCAACCCGCAGACTGGTGAGGCGATCAAGATTCCGGCGAAGCGTGTGGTGAAATTCCGCGTGTCCAAGGCCGCCAAAGACGCCATCCTCGGCAACAAGAAGTAATCCGCGATCAACGGGCCGCCGCGCGAAGCTCTTACAGCTTTCCGCCGCGCCTCGAGCAAAGGGCCGGCTCCCCACACGGGCGCCGGCCCTTCTCATGTCAGAGCGTTGAAAAAGGTCGTCAGCTGCGTTCTCACGTCGCTCAGAGGCTCAACGTACGACAAAATGTACGACTTCGCCTCTTCGCTCGTTGCGGCCTGACACGGGCAACGGCGCGTCCTGGCGCGCCGGGGTTGGGGGGGTGAGAACGGTAACCTTTTTGAACGCTCTGAGCAGCTCACTTATTATGAGTGGCTCGGGCCGAGGCCGCTTCCACCAAACCCATCATGTCCGACCAGACGAATCGCATCCCCGTCATGCACGAGAGAATCGTCGCTGGCGATTTTCTTGTTGATCGTGACCAATACCTTTTTTTCACGAATCAACTGCAGCAAGTGACGTAGTTGTACGCCTTGGCGCTGAATCACCTGCCGAACGGTCATGGGAGATGGCACTTCGCACGCGAGATCGCGTTCGCCGTCGGCTGTCTGGAGTTGTCCCATGAGTGAAATGGTCACCATCTGCTGTCCGACCCTCCCTGTAATCCCGTTGACTCCCTGCGGGAGGCCCGACGATAATGCGTTCCCATGCCGCAATTAGACGTTAAAAATCCCGGAATGCCGGATTTGCAATTCGTCCTTTTCGTGTCGGCCCTCTGCACGTCGAACCTGGAGAACATCAATGTACCTCAGGCGCTCCGCACCCATATCTTTGAGCGCTGCTGGGCGTTGGTCAACACGGATCCGCCTCCAGCAGATCCCAAAGAGCGGGTCCTCGATTTGCGACAGGGGACGGATCTGACGCTTGAGGCTTGCCTGTCGACCATCCGATCGCTGTTGGCGGAGGCCGGCATCACGCAGCTGGTGTGGGATCATCCGGTCAGCAATCCCACGCACGAGAGTACTCCGGCCGCCCAACCGTTGATCGATCGTCTCGGGCGATTGTACCCCGAGCGTCCCGACATCGTCGATCCCCCGCCACCATCTGACGGTCGTTCGACCTGACCTGCCCAGAGGCCTGACCCCGTGAAGGTGACTGCGATCGACATTCCCGGCGTGCTGATGATCGAATCGACTCCTTTCCGGGATCATCGAGGCCTCTTCTGCGAAACCTATCATGCGGAACGGTATGCTCAAGCGGGGCTCGCAGACCGGTTCGTCCAGGATAATTTTTCCCGTTCGGTACGCGGCACTCTGCGCGGTCTTCATTACCAAGAACCGCATGCTCAGGGAAAGCTCGTCATGGTGCTGGAAGGGGCCGTCTACGATGTGGTGGTCGACATCCGAAGGGGATCTCCCACCTTCGGGAAATGGCAGGGCTTCGACCTGTCCTCCGACAACTTTCGGCAGCTGTATATTCCACCCGGTTGTGCGCACGGCTTCTGCGTGATCAGCGACCAGGCGGCAGTACTGTACAAATGCACCGAGTTCTATTCCCCGCAGGACGAACGGGGCATTATTTGGAACGACCCGACGCTGGCCATTACCTGGCCCGTGACTTCGCCGCTTTTATCGGCCAAAGATCAAGCGTACGGCACCCTGAGGGCGACGGAGGCGCAGTTGCCTCAGTATCGACCGTAGCGGTTGATCCCGTCAGGAACACTGGGCTATCTTATAGCGCCTTATAGCGCTTAAAAACCATTCGTCGCATCGCGGTCCATACTTCGTTTCCCGAGCCGAACAGGAGGTTTCGATGAGCAAAAGTCTGAAGGGAACCAAGAGTCACGAGAACTTGAAGGGCGCCTTTGCCGGTGAGTCGCAGGCTAATCGCCGCTATCTGTATTTCGCCAGGAGAGCCGATATCGAAGGCTATCCGGACGTCGGGGGGCTGTTTCGTGACACCTCGGAGGCGGAGACGGGTCATGCCTTTGGTCACCTCGACTTTCTCAAGGAGGTGGGCGATCCCGCGACCGGCGTTCCGATCGGCAACACGGAGGCCAATCTGAAGTCTGCCATTGAAGGGGAAACGTACGAGTACACGCAGATGTATCCTGGCATGGCCAAGACGGCGCGCGACGAAGGCTTTGCCGAATTGGCGGAATGGTTCGAGACCCTGGCCAAGGCAGAACGCTCGCATGCCAATCGCTTTCAAAAAGGCCTCGACAGCCTGAAAAGCTGAAGGCCGAGCGAACGCGTAGGCGAAGGGTGGACTGGATCGCACATTCAGCCCACCCTTCGTGTTTCATGGCAGGAGGCACATGAGGGGGCTCTCCCTGATTCAACCGGTCGATCCCGCGCAATTGGACAAGGAAACGTTGCGCATCTATGAAATCTGCGACGGATGCCGTCGGTGCTTCAACCTCTGCCCTTCGTTCAACACACTGCTCAACGGAATCGACAAGTACGAGGGAGACGTCGCAAGACTGACCCCCGAGGATCATCGTCGGATCGTCGACGAATGCTACTATTGCAAGCTCTGCTTCAATCACTGCCCATACACGCCCCCCCATCAATACGAAATCGATTTTCCCCATCTGATGATTCTCAGAAAGAAGCGGCTGGCAGACGAGCGGGGGGTGCGCTGGCGCGACCGGTGGCTCATTCAAACCGATATTCTCGGAAGAATCGGAAGCTTGACGGCGCGGCCCTTCAACTGGCTCATGAGCCGCGCGATCGTCAGGCGACTGGTCGAAGCGGTTGCGGGAATCCATCGAGATCGGCACGTTCTTCGATTTTCCGGTGAAACCTTTCCGCGCTGGTTTGCACGGCGTCGGAGGGTGGCCCCTACAACCGTCGCGCGAAGAAGAGTCGCCTTATTCTCAAGCTGTCTCGTGAATTACCAGGCGACCGATATCGGCAAAGCCGCCGTTCAAGTGCTGGAGAAGAACCGAGTGGAGGTGGTCGTCCCGGAGCAGCGATGCTGTGGCATGCCGTCGTTCGATACGGGAGACCTTGATGCGATCCGGCAGGCCATCGAGAGTAACGTCGCATCACTCCATCAGTGGGTGGCCAAAGGATATGATGTGGTGGTGCCGACCGCGAGCTGCAGCCTGATGCTGAAGCGTGAGTACCCGGACCTCCGCCCTGACGAGCCGACACAAGAGGTCGCGCGCAGCACATACGACATTTGCGAGTATCTCATGAAAATGAAGAAGGACGGCCAGCTCCTCACGGACTTCGTCAAGAACCCCGGCCGCGTCGCGTACCATATACCCTGTCATCTTCGCGATCAAAATATCGGATTTAAGTCCAAAGAGTTGATGGAATGCGCGGGCGCTCAGGTCGAGGTGATCGAAAAATGCTCTGGTCATGACGGAGCGTGGTCGGCCAAGACCGAGTTTTTCGGTCTCTCCATGCAGATCGCCGACAAGGCCGTACGCGCGATCCGTCAACAGGCTGCCGATGTGGTCGCCTCGGACTGCCCTCTAGCCGGATTGCAACTTGACCAAGCCGGTGCCTCGGCGCATGTTGGAGGGAAAGGAACGCTTCATCCCATCCAAGTCGTGCGAGACGCCTATGGCCTCTCGGATCGTGATCAGTAACAAGGATGAAAGGAAGGCGAGGGGTGTGGTGAGGACGTTGACGCCGGCAGATCTCTTGACGCTCGAAGAATATGAACAACAGCGGGGAGCGATTCGCTCTCGCATCATTGCGCTGAAGCAGCGGCGCCGGATTTCGATCGGGCCTATGATCACGCTGGTGTTCGAGAACCGGGAGACTCTGCGGTTTCAAATTCAGGAAATGATGAGAGCTGAGCGGATCGTGGAGCCGTCCAAGGTGCAGGACGAACTCGACGTATACAATGAACTGCTGCCGACTGCAAACGAGCTGAGCGCCACACTACTGATTGAAATCACGGAAGCGGCGACCATGAAAGAATGGCTTGATCGGTTCATGGGATTGGATCGCGGTCATACGGTGGCGATCACGGCAGCCGGAGAGTCGGCCTTCGGAGAATTTGAAGGCGGACATAGTCATGAAACGAAGATCAGCGCCGTGCATTTCGTCCGGTTCCGCCCGTCCGATGCCATGAAGCAGGCATTTTCCGACCTTCGTCAGCCGGTTTCAATGACGGTCGAGCACAACGGCTATCGTGAATCGGTGCCGGTACCTGGCAGTCTTCGGGAGGAGTGGCTCTCCGATCTCGGGGCATAGAGTGGGGAGATAAAATGCCGCCTGTCTTATTGACCAAACGGATCGAATTTGCGGCTGCCCACCGCTACCACAAGCCGGAGTGGGACGAGGCGAAGAATCGCGCAGTCTTCGGCCGCTGCTACAACCCCCCGGCCCACGGACATAACTATCTGCTCGAAGTCACGGTCTCAGGCGAAGTCGACCCGAAGACCGGAATGGTCATCAACTTGTTTGATCTGAAGCGCGTCCTCCTCGGCGTACTCGAAGAATTCGATCATAAGAATCTCAATCTCGATATGCCGTACTTTGCCGATCGGATTCCGACTTCGGAAAATCTGGCTTCGGTCCTCTGGAGCAAGCTCGAGGGGCACAAGGATATAGGAGTACTTCACGCGATCAGGCTGTACGAAGATGAAGACCTGTTCGCCGATGTGACGAAGGCCGGCGGGCTCGATCGGGCGAGCGTCACCAAACGGTATTCCTTTGCCACCGTGCAGGAAGGGAACCAGGGACACGAATGGGACTGCTATCTCACTGTCTCTGGCGCCATAGATCCAAATACCGGCATGGTGACGGACCTTGGGATGCTCGACCAACGCGTGCGGGAGGCGGTGATCTCGCGGTTCCACTGCCAGGACTTGCGGCAGATAGCCAACGGTGAGGTCGTCACCGGCGAGGATCTCGCCAGACGCATCTGGCTTGCATTGGTTTCTCACATCACTCCTGGCCGTCTTTCCCGCGTCCACCTCGTGCAATCCCGCGATCTTTCATTCGATTACTGCGGCTAGACCGCGCTTTGTCGGAGGGTCCCATGACACGCCTCTGCTGCAGCCTTGTAATGGGTATCCTGTTCGGGACGTCGGCGGCGAGCGCAGGAGCGGATGAAGAGGCGGTCGAACGGGTGCTGATGGCGGAAGCCAAGTCGGCCGCGACCTTCGCCGAAACGCGCGATACACAGTCCGTGCTCAAGCTCTATACTGCAGACTACAGCGGGGTGCAGGACGGAGTAGCGGAAACACGCGAGACCATCGAGCAGTGGCTGTCTGAGTATGGATCCGCACTTGGACAGGGAAGCCGCGTGCACTTTCTCGGTGCCGTGTCAAACCTGAATACCCACATCTCCGGAGAGTCCGCCTGGTCCACTTTCGATTATGTGTTCCAATCGATTCGAAACGGCGAGCTGGATGCGCAGGAGCATGGCAAGTGCACGAGCATTCTGCGCAAAGAGCGCGAAGGCTGGCTCATTCGGCATGAGCACTGTTCGAAAACCAAGCCGCAGGGAATGGAACGATAGTTACTTGAGCAGATAATCAGAAATCAGGGCCGCAAGTTCCGCCGTGTCGACGACCCCTTCGCGCGTGAGCAAGAGCTTCCCATTGGCGAAGAAATGCGTCGTGGGATAGGTCTCGAAGCTGAAACTTTTCTTGATTTCTCGACACCGTCCGGGCACGTGCATCTTGGCCTTCCCCACTTTGATTTCAGGAAACCTGGCGGCGGTCGCCTCGAGAATGGGATCGTAGGTCTTGCAAGGCTCGCAGGTCGCCAGTCCATAGGCCACGACGGCGCCTGAACTGTCCGTGAACTCTTTGTAGTTGGCGTCGCTGACGTCTTGTACGGTTCCGATCATACGATGTAAGGACGGGATCACCAGAAGGCTGAAGTTGTCGTCAACTCCAGCCTCCGGTCCTGTGTCAGTTCAGTTTCTGCAATGCGGCGAGGATTTCCTTGTCGTCTCTCGCCACCTTGATTTCCTGCACCTTGACGTAAGCGACCTTGCCGTTCTTGTCCACGATGACGGTGGCCCGCTTTCCGCAATTCAGCGGCTCAAAATACAAACCATACTTCTTGACGACTTCCCGATTGAAGTCCGACAACAGACGATGCTTGAGATCCATCGAGTCGGCCCAGGCCTTATGAGAGAAAAAGCTGTCGCAGCTGATGCCGAACAGCTCCGCGTTGGCACTCTGAAACTTGGGGAAGTCGTCCGTCAGGCATTTGTTTTCTCCCTGACAGACCGGGCTCCAATCCAGCGGATAGAAAGCCAGCACGACGTTTTTTTTGCCTCGATAGTCGCTGAGCTTGACGTCCTTCTGATCCTGGTCTTTCAGATTAAAGTCCGGGGCAGTATCGCCTACCTTGATTTCGGCCGCTACGTCACTCATCACTTCTCCTCCTTCGCAGGGTTATGAACAATTTTAGGCCAGGTTAAGAAACCGTAGATTTTGTACCGTGCGGCCGAAAAGCTTGTCAACGGTCCTAAAGGCCTAGGATTTACGTCAGATTGCCTTCCACTTGCGACTAGTTTTGACCTCTCCATACCCCTGGTTTTCGGGACAGGATGTCCTCAAGTCGCGTCCCCAAGGACAGGTTGTCCGAACGCTCGGACCCTTCATGATTCAAGGGCTTGTAATCGTGCCTTCTTTTCTCAGTTCGGCACAGGTCCGGTTCTTGAGTAGCCCCTCGTCGCCAACGACAACACTGAGAGTGTGCTGTGGAACGTCTCCATCACTGTCGCCTTGTCTTGATCCTAGGATGCCGGTGCCTCGCCGTACTGCTATTGGTCGTGCTTGCTATCCCTCTTGCCGAAGCCGCGGAG
>DATEEH010000030.1:0-19960 GCA_035281245.1 Nitrospira sp. | reverse complement strand
GAAGCCCATACGCTCGACACGAAACTGAATGTCTTCGAAACTTTTCGTCCGAAAATTCCAGAGTCCTATCAGTCGCCGGATGTCCTCTTTCTGGGCAACATCGATCCCGAATTGCAACTCGATGTGCTCACCAAACTGCCTCGGCCTCCCTTGGTGGCCTGTGACACGATGAATTTCTGGATCAATGGAAAGCGCGACGCGCTCTGGCGGGTCCTCGAAAAAATAGACATTCTCATCATTAACGACGGAGAAGCCCGGGCCCTCGGGGGCGATTCCAATCTGGTGAAAGTGGCCAGTATGGTCCTCGCGCGCGGCCCGAAACACCTGATCATCAAGCGGGGCGAGTACGGCGTGTTGATGTTCAGCGGAACCCAGGTCTTCGGCGCCCCGGCGTTTCCGCTTGAGGACGTTCGCGATCCCACGGGCGCCGGCGATACCTTTGCCGGCGGGTTTCTCGGCTATCTTGCCGCCACCGGGAACCGGTCGGTCGAGTCATTCAAACAAGCGATCATTTTTGGGAGCGTCATGGCCTCCTTTACCGTAGAATCCTTTAGTCTTGACCGTTTGAGAGTCCTGGATTACAAAGAGATCCAGGATCGATTCCGGGCGTTCAAACGCCTCACCCACTTTGAGGACCTTCCGTGATCCGATCAGACTTACACCTGCGCATGGGCGGCGGACTCGCCGCACTCAGCCTGTTGACGGTATCGTTCCTTGCAGGGTGCGCCACCTCCGAAGAAACGAGGCAGCAATCGAAGGGCTATTATCAAGAGGGCATGGCCAGTCTTGAACGGGACCGGCAGAAAGCCTATGTGTCTTTTCAGAAGGCGGTGCAACTCGATCCTGGCAACAAGGAAGCGCGATACGGGCTGGGACACCTGCTCGTCTATCAAGGAAAACTGCCCCAGGCGGAAGCCGAATTTCGGGCGGCCATCAAGATCGATGACAACTATTCGGAAGCGCACACCTATCTCGGCCAGGTCTTGACCTATCAGGATCGCTGGCCCGAGGCGATCGCCGAATTCAGACACGCGCTGAGTAACCCGCTCTACAGCACACCCGACCTCGCCCGTTTTCATCTCGGCAAGGCCTTGGCGCACGAAGGCGATTATCAGGGCGCGATGGAGGCGTTGGAAGACGCCCTCGCGGTGAACCCGCCGAATGTGCCTCCGGCCATGCTGCAGCTCGAATTGGGGAAGGTCTATTACAAACTCGGATTTGAACGCCGGGCCAGGGAAGCGCTGACAAAGGTGACCACCTTGGACAAGAGCGGCCCTCATGCTGCGGCGGCCAAGGAAATTTTGGCACGGTTGAAACCGTAGAGAGAGACGCATGGACTCGATCGGAGATTTTTTCAAGCAAGTGAGGGAAACCAAGGGCTTGACCGTCGATGAGGTGGCCTCCAAGACAAGGATTCGAACGGACTTCGTCAAGGCGCTCGAAGAAGGCAATTTTGCGAAGTTGCCCGATCAAGTGTTTGCCCGCGGGTTTGTCCGCTCGTATGCCCGGTCGTTGGGCTTGGATGAAGAGGATGCGATCCATCGCTTTATTCAATCGGCCGGCGCCTTTTATGAGAAGCAGGATGAGCGGGAACGGCTCAAAGTCCGTCAGGCGGAAGAGGAACGCAAGCGTCAAGCCAATCGAAAGGCGGTGGCGATCGCGATCGGAATTGCGATTCTGACATTGATCATCCTGTTGAGCCGCGAACAATCTTCACTCCTGGTCCGGCGCAGCGCGCAAACCGAACCCCCTCCCGCGACGAGCAAGCGTGTGACCCCGACCGAGCCCGGCAAGCTCGACGCGTCGGTGCGCCCAGAACCGGAATCATCGACCACGACCTCGAAGACGAAAGCTCCGGAAACGCCTGCGCCGCCACACGCCACGGCTCGCGTCGATGCGAATCCCGGCCGCGGCACCGCTCCAGGAGCAGGTGCGACGGTCCCATCGCAGACCGCTCCTGCCCCCGCCCCACCGGTCAGCACGGAAGGGCCGCTCGGGTCGCTTTCTCTCGAAGCATCGGGGAATGCCGAAGAACCATTAGTGCTCGATCTCGAAGCGACCGAGCTGAGCTGGGTGGTCATTCAGGTCGATGGTGGGAGTCCCCAGGAGGCCTTGTTGCGGCCTGGTGAGAAGGCCAAGTGGAAAGGACAGGACCAGTTCATGTTGACGCTTGGAAACGCCGGCGGTGTGAAGGCGGAACTGAATGGCAAACCGCAAAAGCCGTTTGGGCCGAGCGGCAAGGTGGCGCGAGACATCCTCCTCAAGCGATAGCGGACCTCCTCACTCAAGCTCACCCTTCATCCCGCTGGGGCAGAGCGGCATTGCGCTGTGGCGTAATGGTCGTGCGAATGGTCGTCACTCTTGCCTGTCGATGTCATCATTTCTATAACTAGGCGGAATTGCGAAACCCACGAGACCGTCCATGTGGCACGGCGTTTGATTGATGTACGACAGCAGGCATTCATCAAGACGGCTATCCCGGCATGAACGGCATCGCCGGTGATGGATCACGAGCCGTTTGCTTGACAAGGTTAAAATGCCGTTGCTATAGTCGCGACGCTTTAATGCCTTCATGCGAACAATCAGTGGCCTCGCGCCCTGTGGATGTGCGGTGGTTTAACAACAAGGAGGAGTGTGATGGGGTATTTTTCTAAGCTTTTAGGAATCGCAGCAGCCGTTACGTTGCTCTCGGCCACGGTGGTCGGAGCGGAAGAAAAGGATCCGCTCAAGCCTCGTGTTCCGCCGGACCAGATCGCGGATGCGAAAGCGTTGAAGAATCCGGTGGCAAATACTCCGGAGAACGTTGCCAAAGGAAAAGCCCTTTTTGAAGGCAAGGGGACCTGCTTCAATTGCCATGGCAAGGAAGGAAAAGGCGATGGTCCTGCCGGCGCCATCCTCAACCCGAGCCCTCGCAACTTTACGAACTGCAAGTTCCACAAGAAACGGAAAGACGGCGAGCTCTTCTGGGTCATCAAGAACGGCAGCGCCGGGACGGGGATGGTTTCGTTGATTCCCGCCGCCATTACCGAAGAAGAAGCTTGGACGATCATCAACTACGAGCGGAGCTTCTGCAAGGGCGAGGAATAATTTCGGCACAAGGGTCAACGACGGGGTGGAGGAGATCTCCTCCACCCCGTTTTTTTTTGGCTTTTAGATTTGAGATCTGAGATCTGAAATTCGAATTTGGGGATCAGTCGTTCAGGGCGTTTCGGAGGCCCGCACGGTGGCGAGTTTCGCAAGTGCGAGACCACTGGCTGGATCGGTGGGTTTGAGCGGAGGCACCACAGCCGGGCGTTGCTCTTGTCCGTACTGTGTTTTTGAGGCCCAGAGAACTTTTTGATTGAGATAGGCGATCGCTTCTCCGAGAGTCACTTCTCCGTCGCGGTTCACGTCGGATTCTCCCCTGAGGGCGCGCAGCAGGTAGTAGGTGAAGAGACCATGCCGATGGTTTTCGTCCTCGACCACCTTTCCCACGCTGTTCGTCGCCACGACATGAATGGTCGAGCTGCCTGAGGGATTCCATTGCGGAAGCAGCGGCTTCGCCCGGCCATCCGCTCCCGATGCCAGTCTTGCCACCATCCCGTCAAAGACGAACAGTGTCTGCTTGGCCTTCAGACGGTTCAGCGCCGCTTCCAAATCCTTGAGGGGATACGACCGGGACGACGTCGCGATGCTGCCATCATAGGGCACGAGAAACACCTCTCCCGTGGGAGCGACCGTCGCCAGCCCGGCAAAGTACACGATCACCACGGCATCCTTGTTCATGTGTCCAGGCAGCCAGTCCAACAGCGCCTCGTCGATGTCAGGACGCAGGGCCTTCCAATCTTGAAGCAGCCGGACGTTCGACGCCGGTAAGCCGCCGACCGATTGAAAATAGTTCGTCACCAATTCCGCATCGGAGGCCGCATATCTGCGCACCGACAGCTGTTGATCACGGTAGGATCCGATGCCGATGGAAATGAGATAGGTGTGCGGACGCTTGAATCCGACAGGCATCACCGGAACTAGGTCGACGTCGTCCGGTTTCAAACCAGTCGGGTGAATCGAGAGCGAGAGGGCCTGCGGCGGCGGCGCCCCACTTGCCGGATCCATGACACTGACGTGAAGCTCGGCCTGCTGTGGTTGAACGGCTTGTGGCAAGGTGGCGACAAATTCGATGGACCGCGATTGTCCGGGCTGCAAACGGCCGGCTGAAAGCGTCGTCGCCGGAAATTGCGCGACTATGGCTGGCGTGCCGGACAGGGTGGCCGTCACCTGTTGAAGGTCCTGGGGTCCCGTATTCACGACGTCGACGCGGACGCGGATCCGCTCACCGCCCTCGAACACGAGATTGCTGTTGTCGTCCAACACGGTGGCTTTAAAGGACAGCGCCGTTGCTCCTGAACCGGTTGCTCGGTTCGGTATCGGAACGGGAATCGCGGCCGGCGCGGCGGCCGTGGCCATCGGGGCGGTCGCGACCGAGGCTGCAGGCACTCCGGCCGCCGCGACCGAGGCTCCCGCGGCCGTCGTTCCTGCCGAGCCTGCGGTGGGTGCCAACTTCTGCCGGGTCGCTTGGGCTACTTTATGCGCGAAGTCGCGGGCCGCATCCTCGATGAAGGTGTCCAAAAGGTAGTCGCAGTTCTTCTGCATCGGCTGGATCCGGACACGCCCTCTTTGATTGACCTGCACTTCCTCCTCTCCACCCAAGACGGTGCCGGTTTTGTCCACCACGGAGACGAGGCCTCCAAGCCGCAGGTCTGTGTCCGCGCGATCATAGACCCCGTCCATACGGAGGGTGAAATTGGACTGAACAAGATTGACCCGCAAGACGACATCCGGCTTCACCCCAGATCCCGGCCGCACGACGGACGCGAACGTGCGGTTGGTGGCCTCGAAGAGCATGTCTTGCAGGGTGGATCCGATCTCGACGATCTGCAGGTGGCCGCAATTGTCAGTGTATTGCGCCTTGGAATCCAACAGCGACGGCGATAACTCCAGTGCGGCGGTCTGAGCGAGACGTGGCCCGAGGTCGGGAAGCTCCTGCTTCGTACAGCCCAGCGAAAGGATGCTCAGAAGAAGCCAGCCGAGACAGGCGTGAACGATGAAGAAACGCGGGCGGGACCGGTGGGGATGGAGAGTCACGGTCTTGCGCATGGAAGTAGCTCACGGTACCGGAATCGTTGTCTGAAAGCAACTTGTCAGGTTCGGCCGCCTGATTTATCCTACGGCGCCATGCGCATTCTTGGCCTTTCAAACATGCGCGATGCGGCGGCCGCATTGGTGGAGAACGGTCGAATCATTGCGGCTGCAGAAGAAGAACGGTTTGTCCGGGTCAAGCATGTCACCGCCTTGCCGATCCATGCCGCTCGATATTGTCTGCAAACCGCCGGAATCGAGCTGCGAGACCTCGACGCCGTTGCCGTGCCGTGGAAATACTGGCGGGTCGGTCGTCGTGCCGCACTGGCGATCGGGTCGATGCTGCGCTCTCCGCGCCTCTTCACCGTCAAGGGCACGCGGAGTGTCGAGCGTTTGACTCAGGAATGGAAGGAGATGGCCTTCTTGCGCGCGTATCTGTCGCGGCGAATTGATGGCACTCGGTGCCCCAGGCCGGTGTTTCTCGACCACCATCTCTGCCATGCGGCGAGCGCGACGCTGGTGTCGCCGTTTGAGCGCGCGGCGGTGTTGGTGGTGGACGGCGCGTCCGAAGCCCATACGACGATGCTTGCCCACGCTGACCGGGAACAGATACGCGTCCTGAGACGGGTGCCGCTTCCCCACTCTTTGGGCCAATTCTATGCGGCGATGACGGCGTATCTCGGCTTCCAACCGGACCAAGACGAGTACATTGTGATGGGGCTGGCGGCGTACGGAACTCCAAGGTTTGCCCAGCCCTTGCGGGAGCATGTGCTGTGCACGGAACGGGGAGGGGGATTTCGTCTCAATACCGGCCTCTTGGACTTCCACCTCGCTCGGCATCGATGGTTCGCGCCGGAGTTTTGCCGGCTCTTCGGTCCTGCGCGACGCCCGGATGAGGACATCACACAACGTCATCAAGATGTGGCCGCCAGCGCGCAGATCGTGCTCGAAGAGACGCTCCTGCACCTCGCCCGGCAATTGAAGACCCTGACGAAGGAACGTCGACTCTGTCTGGCCGGAGGAGTCGCGTACAACTGCGTCGCCAACAGCAGGATTCTCGAAGAAGCCGGATTCGATGAGCTCTTCGTGCCTCCCGCCGCCGGCGATGCTGGAGCTGCGCTTGGTGCGGCGCTTTGGCTGACGCACCGCAAGGCGAGATTCTCGGCTCCGAACGTCATGCGGCATGCCTCGTGGGGACCCCAATTCTCGGAAGACGCGTGCCGAGCGGCGCATGAGGCCGCCCGTTTGGACGCGGAGCGGCTGGATGAGGCGACGCTCTGTGAAAAAGTCGCTGGAGAACTTGCCGCCGGACGTTTGGTCTTTTGGTTCCAAGGTCGGATGGAATGGGGACCCCGCGCCTTGGGTCACCGCAGTCTGTTGGCCGATCCGCGTCGTGGAGACATGCGGGCGCTGATCAATCTGAAAGTCAAGTTGCGCGAGCCGTTCCGACCGTTTGCTCCCTCCGTCCTGGAGGAACGGGCAGGCGAGTACTTTGACCTCACCGGGCCTTCTCCGTTCATGCTCCGGACAGCTCGGGTGCGAGCTTCCATGAAAGGCGTCATTCCCGCCGTCATCCATGTGGACGGCAGCGCAAGAGTGCAGACAGTCGATATGGATTCGAACCCCCGTTACCGTCGGCTGCTGGAAGCATTCGCGCGTCGTACCGGCGTTCCGGTGTTGTTGAACACGTCGTTCAACGTCCACGAACCGATTGTCTGTACGCCTGACGAGGCGGTGACCTGCTTTCTCAAGACGGAGGTCGAGTGGCTCGTCATGGAGAATCTCCTGGTGAAGCGCCGTCCGGCTGCAGCACCGCTCGTCAAAGCACACGCGCTCTGATGATCCTGCCTCGGGTCGTCCATCCTCCGCGGGCGGGCACTTCCGCGTTTGCTTTCCTTCTTCTTCTGGTGATCGTCAACTTTAGCGTGCAGCCGTTGACCGAACCTGACTTCGGCTGGCACCTGCGAACGGGCTTGGATGTGCTGCGCCACGGACTGCCTCTGTCTTCCGCGGATCCCTATTCCCATACGATGCCGGATTGGCCTTGGGTGGAACATGCGTGGCTGACCGATGTGGTCATCGCTTGGATCTATTCGATGTTCGGCGCCTTGGGTATCATCCTGTTGTTCGCCGGGGTGACGGTCGGCGCCTGGTTGCTCGGTGCGGCTGTGGCTCCCGTGAGCGTGACCTTTCGCTGGCTGGCGTGCGCCGTTTCTCTCTGGGTTGCCCTTCCGTACCTCGGCGCACGAACTCAGCTGGTGACCTTATTGGGGTTGGCTTTCCTGTCCGTGCTCTTGAAACGCTGGCAGGAGGGAGGCCTGTCCATCCAATGGTGGGTGCCGCCGCTGTTTCTCCTCTGGGCCAATCTTCACGGCGGATTTCTCGCCGGCTTGCTGCTGCTGACTCTCGTGATCTCGACGACGACCCTCCTGCGATGGCTGTCGGAACGGCGAATCGTATCTGGGGGACCGTATGACGAGCCGCTCCTCTCGTGGCAGGACGTGAGGAGGCTTGCCGTCATCACGGTAGTCTCCGCAGCTGTCACGCTGATCAATCCCTACGGATGGCGCTTGTACGGAGAAATCGTCGATTCGCTGTCATACAGCTTCATGCTCGAGACGCTGCAGGAATGGCAGCCGCTGTCGCTTGGCGCCCGCGCCGGGCGCAGTTATGCAATCTATCTCGGAGGACTGGGCCTGGCGATGGCCCTCTGGTATCGCCGAATCGAACCCGTTCGGTGGGTGGTGGCAGGCGTGTTTCTCGCGTTCTCGTTCCGGCACATGCGCAATATTCCGTTCTTTTTGATCGTCAGTCTTCCCCTGGGTGCCGAGGTGATGTCCGATGCATATGAACGACTCCGTCGAGGTGTACAATGGCCCGACTCGGCGGTCCAAAGAGGAAGTCTTGCCCTGGCCGTTCTCCTGGCGGCCTTCTTGGTGTGGTTGGGACCTGAGCATCTCCACCGCATTGCGCTCTCCGGCACTAGACCGGCGGAATACTTCAAAGAGACGTCGTATCCGATCGAAGCCGTGGAATGGATCCTGGCCAACGGTGACAAAGCCGGCCAGCGGTTGTACAACGATTACGCCTATGGTGGATTTCTGCTGTGGTGGCTCCCCGATACCAAAGTATTCATCGACGGCCGGATGCCGGCCTGGCGGAAAGGACAACGGGCCATCCTTCGCGACTATATGGCGCTCACGGGTGCGGGTCCTGACCTGAGCATACTGACGAAATATTCGGTCGATTGGGCGTTGGTCAAGCGGCACACACCGTTGGAGGAAGGCCTGGCTCGGGACGGCGCTTGGAGCCGTATCTATGCCGACGACAAGGCAGCGATCTACCGGCTGAAAACTACGATGCCGGCATTCTCAGGCGGCTGGCGTCCACTTGCATGAGTTCGGGGGAGAAGGAGGGATGGCGGTACCGCCCGCGATGGTGATTGCGCCTGATCACCGCCAACTCGCGAAGCATCGCCAGGCCGTCCCTGAAGACCCGCACTTTCGAGCCTGGTTGATCCGACCAGTTGACCGGAACCTCGGCGATGCGGTAGCCACGCTGTTGCGCCAGGTAGAGCAATTCCAGGTCAAATCCAAATCCATTGATCGACGCGTAGCCGAACAGTTCTTGCGCCACGATGCGGCGAAAGAGCTTGAAGCCACACTGGGTATCGGAGATGCCCTTGATACCGCTCTGCCGGACAGCCGTGTTGAACATCGTCCCTAACACGCTTCGATACAGACGCGCGTGGACGGTGAAGCCTGGAAGACGCGCCGCCAGCGCGCGCGATCCAATCGCCATATCCGCTCCTGCGGCCAGCGCCTTCTCGAGGCGAGCGAGTTCCTGGATCGGTGTCGCGCCATCCGCATCCGTGAACAATTGGAGACAACCGACCGCCGACTGCATGCCGTAGCGGACGGCCGCTCCCTTGCCTTGGCAGGAGGGCAGTCGCAGCAAGCGCAGCGCGGAATGAACCTTCGCCAACGCGGACACGACCAACGAGGTGTCGTCAGTGCTGCCGTCATCGACGACCAGCAGTTCGTACGAGCGGCGTCGCTGTTCACAATAGTCGATGATGCGCCCGAGGTAGGGGGAAATGCGACCAGCCTCGTTATGGGCTGGAACGATGATGGATAGTTCTGGAGATTCGGGGCGATGCCGACCCAACATGGGACCCCCGCGATTCCGGGATAGGAGGAGCGCTGTGAGTCCGTCTCTTAGGGCGTACGGTAGCTGAGCCGGAGGGTAAAATACAAGAGGAAACGTGGACTTGACAGGGCTGTCATAGGGGAGCGAACGTATCACCAGCAATGCGAAGCATGGCGGCGTCCTCAACCGGGAGGTGGGCGATGCGTGCAATCGTCAGGGTCACAAGCGGGTTGTTGGGTGTGGTGCTCTTCACTGCGTGCGCGTCGGCCGTTCCGCCCAGCCGGCTCGGCGATTACGTGTCGTCGGATCATCGGGCGGGCGGGGATGCCTTGACGCAGGTCGAACCGCGGCCGCTCAAGGCTGGTCTCGTGCTCGTCTCCGACACGGCAGAACCTGGGGCGGCGCCGAATCTTCCCGGTGAGGCGTTCGTACGCCTCGGCGAGACGCTGAAGGAGGACATTAGTCAAAGGATCCCCGTGACGATTACCGAGGTATTGTCGGCCGAGCACATTCGCCCGCAGCCAAACGGTGATTGGAGTCAATTTGCCGAATTAGGGCGCCAACGCGGCCTCGAGTACTTGGTCGTTGTGATCCTGTCGAGCACTGAGCAGGAATATCCGGTCACGGTGTTCCTGGGGTGGACGACTCATGCGCAGCCCGGGCTTCGCCGTGACAACTGGTCACTGCTGGAATTCGCGCTATTGGATCTGAAAAACAATGTGTCGTTGATGGAGGCGGAGGGACGGGGATGGGCCACCTTGGACCGCCCGACGGCGCCCGGCATCAACCAATGGTATCCCGTCATTTACTTGCGGCCTCAGGATCCGGAGCGCCGGATCTGGCCTCCCACCTACGAAGGCGCGCCGAACACGCTGCGCGTGGTGTCATTTGATCAGGCGGAGAAGCGGCTGGCGTTGAAACTGCAAAATTCCTATATCGGGCAGCTGCAGGCCATGGCGGGAAAATCCGACTCCTGACGCGAAACGATGACGGCAGTCCCGGTCGTCCCTTTCGGGTAACTCGTGTGTTCCCGAAGGGGACGATTAGTCTTTGAAGGCCTCGGAACGGATAGTGTAGAATAACGTGTTCATGCCTCTATTAGAATAGAACTTGTATAACTCTCCCGGAGGATTACGGTCATGGCTACGTGGAGTGAGAAAGGTCGCGCCCTCGGTTTCGTCGGTTGTCTGTGTGTGTTTGCGCTTGCCTGTACCCTGAACCCACTTGCGGGCAATCCCTCGGCAACGGCCGCCGGGGTGCCGCCGTCGATGGCGCAGGGCTTTTCTGACATCGTGAAGAAAGTCACGCCTGCAGTCGTCAATATTGCGGTCACTGGCGGAAGCGAAGGAAGCAGGGGTAGGCGACCATTGCCTCCCGGGCCATTCGGTGGACCTCCTGGCGGACCTCCGGGCGGCCCGCCCGGGGACGAACCGGGAGGCGAGCTACCGACTCCGCCACCGATGCCACCGGGTCCACATGGACGTCCTGATCAGAGTGCCGGGTCCGGGGTCATTCTCGATCCCAACGGCTATATCGTCACCAATAACCACGTCGTGGAAGGCGCAACGCAGATTACGGTGACCTTGAGCGACCGACGTGAGTTCGCGGCGAAAATCGTGGGAACAGATCCCAAAACAGATCTCGCGGTCGTCAAGATCGAGGCCAAGGACCTGCCCTCCGTGAGGTGGGCGGAGTATGAAAAACTGCAAGTCGGTGATTTGGTGCTGGCCATCGGCAGCCCGTTCGGCCTGAGCTCGACCGTGACGTTGGGCATCATCAGTGCCCTGGGCCGCGGGAACGTCGGCATTGCGGACTATGAAGATTTCATCCAGACGGACGCCGCGATCAATCCGGGCAATTCCGGCGGCGCACTGGTCAACATGAACGGTGACTTGATCGGCATCAACACCGCCATCTTTTCGCGGACAGGCGGCTCCGAGGGAATCGGATTTGCCATTCCAAGCAGCATTGCCCTGGACATCGTCGACAGTCTGCAGAAGACCGGCAAGGTCGTGCGCGGGTGGATGGGCGTCGCGATCCAGGAAATCACGCCGGCCTTGGCCAAGTCCTTCAAGCTGCCCGAACAGCGGAAGGGCGTGCTGATCAGTGATGTCAATGAGAACGGTCCGTCGCATGCCGCGGGAGTGAAGCGGGGGGACGTCGTCGTGGCGTTCAATGGCAAAGAAGTGCAGAGCGTGAGTCAATTGCGCAACCTGGTTGCGCGCACGGTCGTCGGCAAGGATGCACAGATCAAAATTCTGCGGGAGGGCAAGGAGCAGACACTGTCGGTGCGGGTGGCCGAGCGGCCATCAGACGAAGTCCTGGCGAGAAAAGAACCGTCACCGCCGAAGGAGCAAGGTGAAACGATCAAGCCGCCGGACAACGTTCTGGCATCGCTCAAGGTGCAGGCGTTGGACAATGCCACGATGAGTCAGTTGAACATTCCGGCCAAGACCGCCGGCGTGGTCGTATCGGCAGTCGAGCCCGGGGGGCCAGCGGAAGCCGCTGGTATCCAGCGAGGCGACGTCATTCAGGAAGTCAATCACGAAGCGGTCAAGAATTTGGACGAATATCAAAAAGCGGCGCACAAGATCAAAAAAGAGGAACTGGCCGTTCTGCTGCTCAGCCGGCAAGGGAACAACCTGTTCGTGGCCGTGAATCCGAAGTAATCGAGGCAGGTAGCGCGCGGGGATTGCCCGCGCGGTGCCACTCTGCTGGGGACGCAGTGCTGAACGATTTCAATCGGTGGCTGCAAGATTCCGTCTTTAAGCCACTCGAAGACAAGAAGATGCCGGTCATGGAGCATCTGGTGGAGCTCCAGGTCCGGCTCACGCGGGCGGTGATCGCAACCGCAGTCGTCTTCGTCGGTACGTTTTTCTACGCCGACACGCTCGTGAAGTGGCTCCGTATTCCCCTTCAAAATATGTTCGTGCCCGGTTCCCTCTCGTGGGTTCCGACGGATCTTCCGACGGTCCCGTTCGTGTTCATCGCTCCGGCTGAAGCCCTCTGGCAAAACGTGAAAGTGGCCGGCCTGTTCGCGATCGTCCTCGCGACCCCTTACATCCTGCTCGAGATCTGGCAATTCGTGGTGCCGGGACTGCATGCCCAGGAGCGTCGATTCGTCGGGCCGTTCGTGATCTTGAGCACGTTGGCATTCTATGCGGGCGTCGGGTTTTCGTTTTTCTTTGTCTTGCCGTTTGCGCTGAATTTCTTGGTGTCCTATGGTGTGAGCGCAGGGTTCATTCCCCAGCTTTCCATCGCCCAATACGTCGGGTTCGCCTTGTGGTTCCTGATGGTGTTCGGGTTGATCTTCGAAGTGCCGTTGGCGATCACGTTAATGGCCAAACTGGGCTGGGTGGACGCGCCCTTTTTGAAGCGCTATCGAAAATGGGCCTTGCTGGGGGCCTTCATTGTCGCCGCCATTCTGACGCCCACGCCGGATCCCTTCAATCAGTGTCTCATGGCCTTGCCGATGTACGTGTTCTATGAGGTCGGCATCATCAGCGCGGGGTTCTTCAACAAGAAACCGGCGGACGCCACGGAACCAGGCGGTCCCGTCGCGCCGGTCGGTTCCAAAGTCATGGCGCCGGCCATGTCCGGTGCAGGCGACGGCGAGTATCTCGGCGTTCCAACGGGAACGGGCAGACGCCGGTAGCCGAGGAATAAGATTCAGTTCAACGGTAGAAAGGGTCGACCATCATGCCTCGGGAACTCAATGTGATTTCCACTCCGACGTCCGGCGGCAGCGACGCCTGCACGTACATGTGGGCCTGCGCGATCTGCGACGAGAATGAATCCTGCCAGAAGGACAAGGAAGGACATAGCCGATGGCTGGTGGCCAAGCGGATGGAGCGAATCGAGTACAAAGTCCTGATCATGAGCAACAAGGGTGGCGTCGGCAAAAGCACATGCACCACCAATCTCGCCGTCAGCCTGGCGCTCAAAGGCTGGCACGTCGGCATCTGCGATATGGACATTCACGGTCCCAACATTCCGAAAATGGTCGGCGCCGAAGGCCAGAAACTCAAAATCAGCACGTCCGGAGGAATCATTCCTTTTCAAGCGTACAACCTCAAGATTGCCTCCATGTCGTTTCTCCTCCAAAACCCCGATGATCCGATCATCTGGCGGGATGCCTACAAGTACGAGTTTATCAACCAGTTGTTGGGCGGCGTGGAATGGCAGGACCTCAACTTCCTCTTGATTGACTTGCCGCCGGGAACGGGGAACGAATCGGTGACCACCATCGATCTGCTCGGCAACGTGAGCGGCGCCGTCATTGTTACGACACCCCAAGAGGTCGCGCTATTGGATTCTCGCAAGTCGGTGACGTTCTGCAAGGACAGCGAAGTGCCGATCATCGGCATCGTGGAGAACATGAGCGGCCTGGAATGCCCCCATTGTCATCAACACATCGAAGTGTTTCGCAAAGGCGGCGGAGAGGCGTCGGCACAGGACATGGGCGTGCCCTTCCTCGGGCGAATTCCGCTCGATCCGGACGTCGTTACACAATCGGATGCCGGCGAACCGTTTGCCATGTTCTACTCCGACACGCCGACGGCCGAGGCCTATCATGAGATTGCGAACAAGGTCGAAGCCTTTTGTAAGAAGAGCGGGTCACTGGTGAATGTGGCCCCACAAAGGCATTAGACGAGAAAACGCCATCAACAGCCTAGTCGAACGATGAAAGCGAAGGACGCCATGTCAGGTCTCACACCTCTCGAAGAAGCCCAAAAGGTCGTTCTGGACGCCACGCCCGTCCTGGGACTGGAAAAAATTCCGCTCCTGGATGCGTTGGGACGGGTGTTGGGCGAAGACATCATCGTCGAGCGCGACAACCCACCGTGGGACAACAGCGCAATGGACGGATTTGCCGTGCGGTGGGACGACATCAAGCAGGAACATGCGATTCAAAAGCCGGTCACATTGTCGGTCATCGAAGACGTACCGGCGGGCAAGATGCCGACAAAGACGGTGGGTCCCGGCCAGGCCATCCGCATCATGACCGGCGCCCCGATCCCAAAGGGCGCGGACACCGTGCTCAAAGTGGAAGATACTGAGCCCGCGTCCGATTCGGTGCGTGTCTTCAAGCCGGAGGAAAAAGGCGCCAACATCCGGCCCCAGGGCGAGGATGTGAAGAAGGGTGAGCGGATTATCGCCAAGGGGACACGCATCCGACCTGGCGAGGCCGGCATGCTGGCGATCCTCGCCAAGTCATTCGTCTTCGCGTATCAACGTCCGCGGGTGGCGATTCTCTCGACGGGCGACGAATTGGCCGATTTGGATGAGAGATTCAGCGAGGAAAAAATCATCAACTCCAACAGCTACGGCCTGGCCGCCGCGGTGCAGGATGCGGGCGGCATTCCGTTCCTGCTCGGCATCGCGAAAGATACGCCCGCCGCCTTGAAAGAGAAGATTTCGCACGGGCTGACCGCCGATATCCTCGTGCTTTCGGGCGGTGTCTCGATGGGTGATTACGATTTCACCAAGGCGGTGTTTCGGGATTTGGGGGCCGAGATGAACTTTTGGAAGCTGGCGATCAAGCCGGGGCAGCCGCTGGCTTTCGGCAAAATCCAGGGCAAGCTGGCCTTCGGATTGCCCGGCAATCCCGTCTCGTCGATGGTGACGTTCGAACAGCTGGTCCGTCCGGCGATGCTCAAGATGAGCGGCAGCCGGAGCTATGGCCGACCGGTGGTGCAGGCGGTGTTCCAAGAAAAGTTTTCCAAACGACCGGACCGCCGACACTTCCTTCGCGGCGTCCTGACGCGGGACGAAGGAACGTTCAAAGTGCGGACGACGGGGGACCAAGGTTCCGGGATCGTGACGTCGCTGGTCAAAGCGAATTGCCTCATCGACGTCCCGACCGAGGTGGAGCGTCTGAATCCCGGCGATTGTGTGTCCGTTCAATTGCTCAGCGGTGAAGTCTGGGCGCATCAATCCGAACCGAGTCAGGGCGGACCTCACCGTCTGTCGTGTTGCTGAGAGGAATGCCGATGCCCGTTCCCATCGTCTGCTTTGTCGGAAAATCGAACAGCGGCAAGACGACGTTCATCGAACGGGTCATTCCCGAACTCGTGCGGGCCGGATACAAGATCGCGACGGTGAAGCATGCGGGGCACGGGTTTGATCTCGATACGGAAGGCAAGGACAGCTGGCGCCACAAGCAAGCCGGTGCGAGCAGCGTGGTGATCCTCTCCAAAGGCAGCATGGCCATGTTCGCCGACGTATCGGACCAACTCAAGGTTGAAGACATTCGCGAGCGCTTCCTGGACGATTCCTACGATCTGATCATCGCCGAGGGTTGGAAGCACGAGGGCTATCCGAAGATCGTCATCATTCGTGAACAGGTCGGGGAGATCCCGATTTCTTCCGAAGGCCTGCTGGCCGTGGTGTCTGACAAACCGATCGACGTGCCGGTTCCTCGATTCGATCTGAATGACGTCCCGGCGGTGGCGGCGCTCCTCATGAAGCATTTCCCTCTGCGACGTGCTCGCGGGGAGCATGAACTGGACGTCTAGGGCTCCCATTGTCCTGGTTCTCGCCGCCGGAGCCCTGGCGCTCGGCGCCGTCGCCGTCCCGCTCACCAACCATCCGACCTTTTGCGCGAGTTGTCACACCATCAAACCTTCGCACGATAGTTGGGTGAAGTCCTCGCATAGAGATGTGACGTGCGTGGCCTGCCATGTCAGACCCGGGGTGGCTGGCTGGATTCACGACAAGGCCTGGGCAGGATCAAAGGATGTCGCCATTGCGCTGTTTGGTACCCCGACGGAGCCACACAACCTCACGGCCAAGGTCGATTCCAACGTCTGCCTCGGCTGTCACCAGCATATTCTTCGCACTTCCGAAGTGGCGCCTCGGGATCTCCCGGCACCGGTCAAGGAGGTCGGATTGATCATGAGCCATCGCAAGCACATGGAGGCGTTCGGGACGCGCAATCGAGGGGAGGGATGTACGACGTGCCATGCGGGCGTCGTGCATGATCGCCCCATCAAAGGCTATCCGATCGTCGTGCCGCGAGGGCACGTGTCCGCCGACACGAAGCCATGGAACCCGGACTACCCCGAGGGATCGTCTCTGCGGGCGAGGGCGCTCGAGGATTGCTTTCGGTGCCATGATGGAAAATCCGAACACCGGGGAAAAATCCTGGACCGGAAATGTGAAACCTGCCATCTGCCGGACAAGATCAAAGAGTTCCTGTCCTTTTGAATGCGCATGACGTCGACCATGACGACACCGGTGCTCCAAGTCAGTCATTTGCGAAAACAGTTCGGCGAGTTTACTGCCGTCAATGATGTGTCCTTCTCCATCCGGCCGGGCGAAATTCTGGGGTTGCTGGGGCCCAACGGAGCGGGAAAAACGACGACCATTCACATGTTGTTGGGACTCATCACGCCGACGGAAGGCTCCATTCAGGTGTTCGGCATGGATCTGGCCACCCACCGGGAAGAGATACTTCAGCAGGTCAATTTCTCTTCGACGTACATCTCCATGCCGCTCGCACTGACCGTAGAAGAGAATTTGTGGGTGGTCGCCAGATTGTATGGACTCTCGGACATCAAACGACGGGTTGACGATGTCGTCAAGAAGCTCGAAATGGAAGAGTTCCGGCACAAGATCACGCGGAAGCTGTCGTCCGGTCAGTTGACACGATTGACGCTCGCCAAGGCCGTGCTCACCGAGCCGAAGATTCTCTTTCTCGATGAGCCCACGGCCAGCCTCGATCCCGACATTGCGCACAAGATCCGGGCCCTCTTAAAAGAGGAGCGGCGTTCGGCTGGCCTCAGCATTCTCTACACCTCTCACAATATGCGTGAAATGGAAGAGATGTCGGATCGCATCATTTTTCTCCAACGGGGGAAGATCGTGGCGGAGGGGACCGCGAAGGAAATCGTCTCGCGCTTCGGCCAGGCCGATCTGGAAGAGGTCTTCCTCAAACTCGCCCGGGAATCCCGTGAGACGGCCTGATGCAAACTAGCATGCACCACATCATCGATTTCGGTACGGGAGTCATCTTCAGCGGGCTCGTGCTGAGCGCCTGCTGGGGGTGGTTGTGGCTGGTGATCGGCACGATCGGTTTCACACGGGGCGTCTGTCATCTGCGTGTCCTCGTCAATAGCCTGGTGGTCGGTGTCACCCCGATTCTGCTCGCATGGGGCCTCTGGTGGATGAGAGGGAAAGACTTCTCACCCAATGCCTGGGTTGTCGCCGGACTCCTCGTCATGCCGCTCATGGTGATCGGCCTTGGTTTGCGCAAAGCTTCGGATGGACGCCGGGCGGGACTCCATATGGCCGAGGGCATCCGGCATCTCAAGGACGAGTTGCTGGGAGTGCATCACGACTGCGGGGCATGCGGCCACGATCATGGTGCGGACGCGGCGGGGGGGCAGACGTGAAGTTCCACCGCATCAACGCACTGGTTGCACGGCATCTCTACCTCTATCGCCGGAGTCTGCCCAGAATCATGGAGATCTTCTACTGGCCGTTCTTGGATCTGGTGATTTGGGGATTCATCACCCTGTATCTCGTCAAGTATCAACCGCAGGTTCCGGGGTTCGTGACTTTTTTTCTGGGAGCCTTGATCCTCTGGGATATGCTGTTTCGCTCGCAACAAGGCATCACGATCTCGTTTCTGGAAGAGTTGTGGGCGAGAAATCTCATGAATCTCTTCGCCAGTCCCCTCACTCCAGCTGAATTTCTCGCCTCGACGATTGCGATGAGCATCTTCAAAGTGACCTGCGTGTCGTTTGTCATGGGGATCTGTGCGTGGCTCTTCTACGGATACAACGTGCTGGTCATGGGGCTGTGGCTGTTGCCATTCGTCATCAATCTGGTGGTCACCGGGTGGATCATCGGAGTCTTGACGACCTCCCTGATCATGCGGTTCGGGCAGGAGGCGGAGATTCTCGCCTGGAGCCTGGTGTTCTTGTTCCAGCCCATTTCATGCGTCTTTTATCCCCTCGAGGTCCTGCCTGCCTGGCTTCAAACCGTGGCCTGGATCAATCCCGCGTCGCATGTCTTTGAAGGCATGCGGGCCGTCCTCAACGGCACCAGCGTCCCGCTTTCGCATCTTGCATGGGCCGGGGGGCTGAATGGTCTGTTGCTCATCGCAGTCATCGTCTTGTTCTACAAGACGTTTGCCTACTGCAAGGTGCAGGGTTCGCTCGTGCGCGTGGGAGAATGAGGCTTCGCCATTTGGTCATCTGTGAGAACTTTCCCTGATTGATATCCACTACCCCCTGTGTTAGGGTCGACTGGATCGTCGTATGGGCCTTGCGACGAAGCTGGTGACGTAAGGGCCCGCAATTATCGATGTTGCCTTGTCCGGGAATTTCGTAGGAAGTCAGACCCAAGTCGCCCCATGCACCTGCGTCTTCGGCCCGCTCCTTCCCGTTCCTCGAGCTCAAGACAATGTCATTCATTAAAGGAGGAACCCCACATGGGTTCGAAGATTTACGTCGGTGGGTTGCCCTATTCGGCGACCGAACAACAATTGAGTGATTTGTTTGGCGCCCACGGCTCAGTAGCCTCGGCCAGAATCATTACGGACAAGTTCACCGGCCAATCCCGTGGGTTTGGCTTTGTGGAAATGTCCTCGGATGCTGAAGCGCAGGCGGCGATTACCGCGCTCAATGGCTCGGATATGGGCGGACGGACGTTGACGGTGAATGAGGCGCGTCCACAAGAGCCTCGTGGTGGAGGCGGCGGCCGCGGAGCATTTGGTGGCGGCGGAGGCCGTGGCCCAGGCGGAAAACGGGACCGCTGGTAAGCGAACTCAGACCGGTGCTTTTCAAGGGGTGCCATCGTGAGATGGCACCCCTTTTTTAATCAAACCACTCGTCGGCACCCTTTATCCCGCCGGTATGTTCTCGTTGCAGTGACTCGATGGTGGGAGGGGGAGTCTGCAGCGTCTCATGAGCCAGCGTCGCGAGGGCCCGGGCCTCAAGCGGTTTCGTGATGAACGGGACGCACCCCCGTCGTATCCCATAGCCTTGCAGCTCTTTCTCGATATTTGCCGACATGAGAATGATGTGAAGGTCTTTGCGTATGCGTAACGCGCGGACCGCGAGCTCGTGCCCGTGGACGTGGGGAAACTCATTGTCGCCCGAGGCAACGGAAAAATCCGGAGGCGGCATGACCAGGTCGGTAATCAACAGGTGGATGGGCCCCGCATGAGTCTTACAGATCCTGAGCGCTTCAGAGCTGCCCGTCGCCGACAGAACCGAGAATCCGGCTTTTTCGAGGAATGCACGGCACAAGTTCAAGGCATCGGGATCGTCGTCGACGGCCAGGACCGTCTTTCCTTGAGCGGATGGAGGGGCGTCGACAGGTGGCATTGGAGACCTCCTGCTACGTGAAACGCAGGATGGATGAAGCTTAGCCGAGGAGGGGCGAATTGCCTAATGAAAGATGAATTTGTGACCCGCCTGCAGACCTAGTTACTCGCCGCCCCCATCGGGTTCGTCGCGGTTTTTGATCCAGTGGCGGGGACCGCGACGGTCTCGGTTGAGACCATCACATTCTGTCCGACGGGACAGATGTTCGATGCGGCAGTGCTGCCGGGCGGGCGCAGCCCCCACGCGGTAGCAAGGGCATGACAGGTCAACTGATGGATGCCTTCCTTTAAGTTCGTAAACTTATTCATCGAGAAGGCTTTGCCGCTCCATTGGATTTCTCCGGAGTCGGCATCCAGGGC
>DATEEH010000029.1:0-21129 GCA_035281245.1 Nitrospira sp. | reverse complement strand
CGCGAACCCGTTCGGCATGAAGCCGATCGCGGTCACCAGCGTCCCGGCGAGCATGGGCGCCGCGGTATGGCTCCACGCATAGGCCGCTGCCCGGATGCGGTCGTACCCCTCCTCCATCTTCACGACCATCATCTCGATGGCGATAATCGCATCGTCAACCAGCAGTCCCAGTGCCAATATCAACGAGCCGAGCGTGATGCGGTCGAAGTCCTTGCCGGTGGCCGCCATGACGATGAATACCGCGGCCAAGGTCAGAGGAACTGCCGCCGCGACGACGATGCCGACACGCCATCCCATGCTGAGAAAGCTCACGAGCATCACCACGCCGAGGGCGACGAGAAATTTGACCATGAACTCGTCGACGGCCGTTCGAATGTTGACCGACTGGTCCGTAACCTTTGATAGAGTCACACCCAGCGGCATCTCCGCGCTGATCGCCGCCGCTTCGAGGTCCAGGGCTTTGCCAAGGTCGAGGCCGTTCCATCCCTCGCGCATGACCACGCCGAGCAGCAACGTCGGGTCTCCATTGTTGCGGATCAGGAAGGTCGCCGGATCCTCGTAGCCCCGCTTCACCTCGGCGACGTCGGCGAGCTTCAGCGTGCGGCCATGTGCGGCGACCGCGGTATTCCGGATTGCCTGCAGATCGTCGATGGCGCCGTCCAGCCGGATGAGGATCTGCGGGCCCTTGGCTTCAATCGAACCTGCGGGCGTCATGACGTTGCGCCTGCTGAGCGCGGCGAAGAGGTCTTGAGGGGACACGCCCAGCGTGGCGATGCGGTCATAGGAGAACTCGACGAAAATCCTTTCCGCTTGCTCGCCGATGATGTTCACCTTCTTGACGCCCGCCACGTGCAACAAGCGTTGGCGCAAGACCTCCGCCTCGCGGACGAGGCGCCGATGAGGCTCGCCTGTCGCCTTCAATGCATAGAGGGCAAAGGTCACGTCGGAATATTCGTCATTCACTATCGGACCGATAACGCCGCGTGGCAGGTTCACGGCCTCGTCGCCGAGTTTCTTCCGCGCCTGATAAAACTGCTCGGGGACATCGGCAGGCGGCGTGCTGTCGCGCAGAACCACCGTGGTGAACGCCAGGCCTGGTCGCGTAAAAGTCTCCGTCCGGTCATACCATCGGAGCTCCTGCATCCGCTTCTCCAACCTTTCAGCGACCAGCTCTTCCATCTCCTTGGCCGTGGCCCCCGGCCAGGCCGTGACGACCGTCATTTGCTTGATGGTGAATGAGGGGTCTTCTGCCCGGCCCAGGGTAAGGAAGGCTGCCAGCCCGGCAATGGAAATCGCCACGAGCAGGAACAGGGTGACGGCGCGCTCGCGTACGGCGAGAGCGGAGAGATTGAAAGTGCTCATTGGAGTTCCCTCCCATTGACGGCCACGCGTGATGTAGTCTCGTTCTTCGTGAGTCGCACGTGCTCCCCTTCGTGCAGCAGATGCGCGCCGAGCGCCACGACACGATCGCCCGGCTCGAGTTTGCCGACGACCGAAACCGCATCGTCACTGAGGCCGGCGATGTGCACGGCGCGCCAGGTGACCCGAGGCGTGTCCCTTTCGACCAGCCACACGCCGGGACCCGTGCCCGAATCGAAAATCGCACCGATCGGTACCTGTAGCGTGGGGGCGGACCGGCCGTCCGAGATCTCGATGGAGATGGTCGAGCCCAGTGGCGCCTCTGCCAGAGGGCCCTCCAACACGTACCGTGCCTCGAACGTCCGAGTCTGACGGTTAGCCGCGTCCGACAACTGGCGAAGTCTCGCTGAGCCCGTGAGTCCACTTCCATACAAGGTTGCGCGGCCGGTGGATCCGATCGCCGGGCGCAGGGTTTCGGGGAGTTCGATGACCGCTTCTCGGCGTCCGGCATGCGCCACACGGACGACCACCTGGCCGGCAACGACGACCTGCCCCGGCTCCGCCAGAGTCTCGACCACCACACCGTCCGCATCAGCCAACAGGACAGCGTAGCTCATCTCGTTGCGGGCCACATCGGCCTGGGCTCTGGCAGCCTTAAGGTCTGCTCGTGCCGAGTCAGCGGCAGCCTTGGCCTTGTCATATTCTGATGCCGAAACCGCGCGCTCGGGAAGGAGCTCGCGATGTCGCACCTCGTCCTCCGCGGCCTGATGCGCACGCGCCCTGGCGGCGACGACGGCTTCCTCGTGCGCGCGCATGGCGAGCCTCAGGTCCGTGGGATCGATGCGCATGAGCGGCTGGCCGCGCTTGACGGTTAGCCCGGCATCCACCAAGCGTTCCAGCACCTTCCCGGGGACGCGGAATCCCAAGTCGCTCTGCACGCGGGCCGCGACAATGCCGGTGAACGAACGCTCTGATTGGATGGAGGTTTCGACAGCCTCGATCCGCACGAGCGGAGGCTGCGTCCGTGGGTCAGTTGAAGAGGTGGCGTCATGGCATGCCGCCAAGACGAAGGGCAATAGAATGATGACCGTAACGGATGGGACTTCACGGCGCCTAAGCATCGAAGCACCTCATTGTTGTATATGCAACCACTAGCACCAAAAAAATGGACTACTCAGCATCCAATGTCGAAAGAATACGCGACAGCCCAGACACCCCTTGTTTTCCTAGTAACGAGGCCACTCTCTTTTGAGCCGCCTGCCACCGAGCCGCCGACTCACGCAGCAGCTTGACCCCTTTTGCGGTCAGCGTCAAATAATGGCTGCGTCCATCCTCACCGGGGACAAATTCGACCCAGCCCCGGCGATGCATCCGGTCTACATTGCGACTGACAGTGGATTTCTCCAGGCTCAGCCGCCGCTCAATATCAGTCGGCGTCGGGGTTTGCATCAGTGAGATCGCCACCAAAATGGTCTGTTGTGCAGTACGAAGGCCGAGGGGACGCAGGGAGTCGTCGTAGATCTTCGTGACCACGCGATTGAGACGGCGCACCCGCATCGCAATGCATTCTTTTGCGATTCTCTGATTCATGCCTTCGGTCATCATGGAATGATTGTATATGCAACCAATAAGATCTGTCAACCCGTATAGGCAAGTCCCGGTCCGGGGACTACTGGGCAAGGTTAGCTTCTCGGTTCTCTGAAAGTCGATGATATTCAGCGGTTTCGATTGTGGAGGGGGCTCAGAATGAACCGGGAGTGACGAACGAGAATTGCCGAAGTAACGGCACGCTGCCGAAAGATCGGCGCACCTGCAAGGTGCTTTGGCAACCTGAGCCGGCCGACTCCTACGGTTTATGCATTTGGGAAAGTGCAACCTTAGGCAATTAAAGCCACGAGAACAAAGTCCGCCTCAGACAACCAAAACCGCATAAGAGGATGCTTTTGTGGGCCTGTGTCTTCATAAGTACTCGGCTCGATTTAAATCTCTTCAAATTTGTCATAATGGCACACACAGGTATGAGATGCGGTCCTTACCTGGCTTTAGCAAATAACACACAACCTCTCATTATGGCTTACATCGCATTGCATCTCTGAGATTCATGCGTCCAATATCTTAGGATTCCATGCTCGTCGAAACTTAACGTATAATCATCGCACCACCAGGTTCCTGCCATTGTCCAGGCATTATTGCCGTCTTGCACATATTCCCGAATGTGATAGGTCCAAACGGTTTTTCCAGTTTGATCGGTCATCATTCGGAACGGTTGACCGAGATGGTGCTGGACTTCTTCTTGTGTGGCGCGGTCTGTTGCCGATAAGAGGTAGCGAGTCTCTTTCGCCAGAAAGAAAACACAGCCCATGACAATGACGGTCAAACTGAATATCAGTGCGTTGATAAGGACACGTATCGTCCTGCAATCCAACATCGAGATGTGCCCTGCAAGACATGGTTGATCGACTGTTAAAGCGTCCAGCGTCGAATGACAACACTTCCTATGTTGACGGCTAGATGAAAGTGTTGGAGGCGTTTATCACGGATTCTTTCCTAAAGATGTCAGGGGGTCATTTTTGCCGTAAGTTTTTTGCATTGACATTATGGATCAATCCCCATCCCTACGCCGAGGCCAATCCGCGCACGCAGCAGATCATGGCGACTCACCGAGTACGCAACTTTGCCATTCCTTTCGACGGGCAGGCTGATCACACAATGTTTCTCCATCATCTTGGCGGCTTTAGTGATCGGTGTGGTCTCCGTCACCATAAGGCGATCTGTCCGCATGATCTCGGTTGCATGCAATAGGTTCAGATCCTTTCCCTCGTCAAGAGCGCGCATGACATCCATTTCATTAATAAAACCCAGATATCTTCCCTCTCGATCCACTACCGGAGCACCGGCTGTATGTGTTGAGAGCAAATCTAAGGCTACGGTCATACCATTTCGATTCTCCTCAAAGCATAGTGGATTGGTGGCGTCGATCTGTCCGATTGTGTGCAGCCCTCCAACAGGAACTCCCGGATTGTTTTGAAAAGTCATTTCCCCTCCCAACTTCCTCTCAACACGATTAATACTAGCAAGGGGGAAGTTGCTCGCTTCCCCCTTTGACGAGTACTCCTTGTCTTCTATGGTGTGATATTCTCAAATTGCTCGCCTGGCTTGGGGTTTCTCTCTCCACGCCCGACAATCCATACACTCGCATTTCTGTCGGTTTCCGCACCCGGTAGGTTTTCATCCAGTCGGTAATCATATTTGCCGAGCTCCGCAAAACACATACTGGCTGAAGCATTCGGAGCGACAACCGCCGAGAGCACGCTGTCGATCTTCTTAAATCCTGAGCGACAGGAGATCCGGACTTCATCGGATTTGGGGAAAATCAAGGCAATCGGCTGAGATCGCTGGTTGACCCAGCGAACTTCATCACCTCGGCCTGCATTGATTTGAAGCGGTTCTATTTTAGGACCGACATTCACCGTGTGTGTTTTTGTAGCATTCGATGAATAAGGCACGGACTGGCATCCTGGGGTGAATAGCGACAGGCCAAGTACGAGAGAGGCAATGCCGTATGTTTTTGCAAACGCGATCATGAAATCCTCCACATCTTTCGATTTATAGTCTGAACGGCTGTTGATGGTTATGAGAGAGGGCCCGTTCGTTCCTCTCCCTCACTAGGTCTGACTTCGTACATTAACGCTTTAAGTACAACAGCCCGCCGATGTGCTTGGGATCGACGTGGCTATAATATGGGAACACACTCTGATCGGTTCCGATTGCATCGAGCTGTGTCACTGAGAGTTTGATTGTCTTGGTTTCTCCAGGTTTCACGATTTCTTTTATCCTTACCTGGTCGATTGCGAATCCCTGTTCCTTCTTCGTATGGTTCGTGACGGTGAACGTTACTCCGCTGACTTTCCCTCGTTCGTCGACGATGAGTGCGGACGGCACGACGAAGCTGACAGAATCTTGGTCGAGAATCGCAAGGTTGAATTGTGTTGGGCCTTTGATCTCTTGGGCATTGGCGAGCGTGGTGAGAAACAGCGTGCAGGCCCCTATTAGTATCGTGAAGGCCATTGATTTCATGGATTCCATCGTAGATCCTCCTTTTGCATCCTCATAATGTTCCTCCGCATTGGAGCGTTATGTCTTGCTTTAGATCATCCTGCTATTCAGAGATTCTTTCTCAATCGAACGACCTTTCCCCACACAAAGTCCGGTTCTGTTAATGGAAGGTCTTCATACTTCCGGTTGACTGGATGAAGTATGCATTGATTGCCAATTACCTTAATTTGTCGGAGTAGTGTCGATGCAATGCTGTTGTCATAGCGTGTAGTAATGACAAAGTCTCCTGGCCTCCACGCCAAATCGGGATTTATGAAGATCATTTCCCCCTTGCTAAACAGAGGCTCCATGGATTCGTCTTGTACTTTCAAGGCGAACGTCCGCGTCCCTGAAATGTCGGTCGCTTCGACCACGGCTTCACCATGGATGGGACCAGGAAAGTCCCCTAGTTTCGCCAAAGGCGCCAACTGATGCCAATTGAGGAGTGGAATGTTGCGAATGTGACCGGCAGCAGATTGTGACGGACCAGTTGATAACTCACCTCCCCTTTTTACATATCTCGACTCGCCGGTCCGAAGAAACTCGACATCCATCCGAAAATATCTCGCAAAGTTTTCCCAGATGGAGCGGATTTTGGGATCCTTGCCTGTGAGGATGCTCTTAATCGTACGAAGGGAGACCCCAACAGACGATGCTACTTGCTCCTCTGTCATTCCTTCACATATCTCTCGATGAACTAGGCTTTTCAGATTCATGGTGATGACACTCCTGAGAGTTAGCGTGGTACGACTCAATCTCCGCTTGCCCTGTATGCACACTTTAAGATTGCAAAATGGTTTTTTGATGAAGAGACGATAAAGAGTACTTCATTGAAATGGCGAACAAGGCAGCGAGTCCCCGATCAGCATATCGAGAATCTTGCATAGCTTTGTAAAAACCTGATTAGATGATCGCAGGTACGGTTGTCTTTAGAGAGCGAATGTTTGAGGTGGTGGTATGCGAATTCTTCTGATCGAGGACGACGCAGATCTTGCGCAGTTCATCACCAAAGGATTGACGGAGGAGCGTTATGCCGTGGATGTAGCAGCCGATGGAGAAGAGGGCTTAGATCTTGCTTTGGCGAACCCCTATGACCTTTTGATTATCGATATTATGTTGCCGAAACTCGATGGCCTTACGGTATGCCGTCGTCTTCGCCAGGCTGGTAATAAGGCTCCTGTATTGCTGATGACGGCGCGCAACACTGTTGAAGATAAGATATCCGGTTTCGACATGGGGGCGGATCAATTTCTGGCCAAACCTTTTTCGTTTGCGGAACTCCTGGCCCGGATTCGGGCGTTGTTGCGTCGGGGATCTCCTCAAGCAGAGCTAATGCATTTGAAAGTAGCCGATTTGCATTTGGATGTCCTTTCTCGTCGCGTATGGCGTGCAGGCACGGAGATCGTGCTCACGAACAAAGAGTTTGCACTGTTGGAGTATCTGCTGAGGAACCACAATCGGGTTCTGACTCGAACATCGATTATCAACCATGTCTGGGGCCTGACGCACGATCCGATGACAAACATTGTGGACGTACACATTCGGGCGTTACGGGCGAAGATCGATCGCCATTCCTCTCCTTCACTAATTAGGACAGTCCGCGGCGTAGGCTATATGTTAGAGGCGCCCGAATGAAATCATTTCGCGTGCAAATCCGGTCCTCACTACTCGTTTTTGTTACCGTGCTGCTACTCATGTCCGACTTCATTATTTACATGGGACTTCATGCCCTGCTCCAAAGGTACATCGATAGTCGATTGCTAGGATTGGGACAAACGTTGGGCAAGGTGCTCCAACAGCAACCCGATTTATTGAGATCCGACAGGGCACCGAGTGACGAGAGAAGCCAAGAGTTGCCTGAGGTCTCTCATTCGATTCGGGTGCTAGACCTGGGTGGAACAGTCCTATGGGAAGCCGCAGGATCCTTCGCAGGCCCTCCGGTTCCCATGGAAGTGCTCGAGCAAGGAAAGGCCGGCAAGATTGTTTATGAATCCCTCAACACTACGGCCGGTATGAGTTTGAGACGGATTGTCATGCCTATTCGAGAGCAAGGTGACGTGCGGTACCTGTTACAAGTAGAAACCTCGTTGGCGGTGGCTGAGCGAACATTGAGAGGGCTGCTGTGGCTTTTGATTTTGACCTCCATGGCCATGATACTTGTCTCCTGGTTTGGAAGTGATTGGTTGGCACGGAAAACGTTAGGGACGATTCAAACGTTGAGCCGGACTGCTGAAAAAGTATCGGAGGCGTCTTTCGATGATCGAGTCCAGGTGGATGTGCCATACAGGGAGTTCCAGCAACTGGCACATGCGTTTAATTCAATGTTGGATCGATTGCAGAAAGCATACGAAACGGAGCGCCATTTTGTGGACTATGCTGCCCATCAGATGCAGACGCCTCTGACTATTCTTCAAGGCAATCTAGAGGTAATCCTTCAAAAAGAACGAAGCGCTGAAGAATGTCGTGAGGTGCTCGTGTCCAATCTGAATCAAGTCGAACGACTAATCAGGTTGACGAAATCGTTGCTCACTCTGGCGCGATTTACCAGCGGACGACATCACATGGAGTTTGCACCTGTTAAACTAGAGCCGCTCCTGCATGAGTTGGTAGAGGATTTTGTCCTTCTCGCGGCGGATCGCAACATACGTTTGTCACTAGAAGCGGAGCCGGTCCCAGTCGTGCTCGGGGGCGAACTTGAGCTTAAGCAACTGGTGATTAACCTCCTTGACAATGCTCTTCGCCATACCGATCCAGGCGGAGAGATCACCGTGCGCTTACGTGCTACTGGCGATGTGGTCACCGTAACGGTTCAAGACAATGGCCATGGTATTGATTCAAAACATCTCCCACATCTTTTTGATCGATTTTACCGAGCTGATAGCGGGACGGCCCGAGATTCAGGGGGAACCGGCCTCGGACTTCCAATTGTCAAAGAAATCGCGACCGCTCATCATGGAACGATTAGTGTCGAAAGCGAGGTGGGCAGAGGGTCCACTTTTACGCTCACGCTGCATAGCATGAAGCTGCTCAGTCCACAGCCCATGAAGCATTGATGATGGGTGAGGACATCTCTGGGTTTCCCCTCTCCATTCCGAATTCCTTGATTCGTTATTCATGATTCCGCTCTCGATCGCCTAACCTCCTCTGACAACATCTGGTTCATTCATTAGTAGGTCACACTCATGAAGAAGTCTTCACGATCTACTCGCCACTGCTTAATGCGCGGCTGTTACTTTCTTCTCTGACGACACAGTCCATCGAGGTTTTTTTCAGGAACGAAGGGGACAAAACATGGGAGATATTGTCATAGTATTTTGGTTTCCGTTGATCATCGGAGGAATGCTGCTGGTGATCATGTGGGCCATGAACTCCGTTCCGTAGCTGATTATCAAAAAGCGCTGAAAAAAGGACTCGCCTCAAAACAACACAATAGGAGGATAGGAATGCATGGGGTTAATGGACGAGGAAGCGCGTGGACAATAGTATTGGCAGGTGGCGATGGGTTGCGCATGAAGGAGTTTATTAAACGCCGGCTGGGCTACGAGAAACCAAAACAATACTGTGCGTTTACCGGTAAGCGTTCCATGTTCCAGCACACGCTCGACCGTGCAGCCAAATTAACTCCCTGGGGGCGGGTGGTCATAGTGGCGGCCCGAGACCACCAAGACGAAGTTTGGTCTCAGCTCGACGGTCGACCGGTCGGCATGGTGTTGCTACAACCGAAGAATCTGGACACAGCGGCCGGTATTTTCCTGCCGCTCACGTTTATCTTGGCGCGTGATCCACACGCGATGGTGATGATCTATCCATCTGACCATTTCATTCACCCGGAGGACCGGTTTGTGGCCGCCGTTGGCCATGCAGTGTGGGGAAGCAAACTCGTGGGCGGAAGCCCAGTGCTCCTCGCGGCGAAACCCGATAATCTGGAACTCGAGTATGGATGGATCAAGCCAGGACGGTTTCTGGGCTGGACAGGGATGGCACCTGTCCAAGCTGTCGAGACGTTCTTTGAAAAACCCGACGAGGTGACGGCTCGTGCAGGATGGGCCAGCGGCAGCCTGTGGAACACGATGATAATTGCAGCCAAGGCTAAAGCGCTCTGGAGTTTGGGGTGGAAATGTTTCCCCGACATGATGCGGCTCTTCGAACGGCTGAAAGAGGCGATCGACACCGCTGAAGAACTGAGGGTCCTCAACGCAATTTACGAAGCGATGCCGCGTCGAAACTTCTCATCGGACCTGCTCCAGTGCGTACCGGGTCAACTGGCTGTCATGGAGATGCGTGACATCCTGTGGAGTGATTGGGGGCATCCCGCTCGGATCGCGGACACGTTGGAGAACATCGGCAAGCAGCCAGTTTTTGCAGAGGGACGACTTCCCTTTCTCTATCAAGGGTGAGAGCTGAAAGACAATCTGCTCCGTGCAAATCAACCGTATGTCGATGGAGGGCTCTATGAGGCACATTCATCAAACTATGGCAGTACTGGTTCTTGCGATCGCTGGCCTGCTGGGCTGTGCGCATGAATCGCGCGTGGTGGCAGAGGCCAATCAGGCGGATTTAACAGACACGAAGGCCATGATGCGCAATCTGTGGGCTGGCCACATCTTCTGGATTCGGAACGTCGTCTTGGACAATGCGACTGGCAATCCCGCCGCCCGGAATATTGCCGAGCAGGAGGTGGTCGCTAACGCAAAACAGATTGCAAACACGCTTTCACCATTTTATGGCGAACCGGCATCGGAGAAACTTTTTACCTTATTGGCTGATCATTATGCCGCGATCACGGAGTACGCCGATGCCACCGTGGTCGGGAATACACTGCAGCAGGAGGCTGCCCTTGGGCATTTGTCGTCCAATGCGGACGACATTGCTGTGTTCCTCAGTAGCGCCAACCCCTACTTGCCGAAAGACGGTGTTCGGGGGCTGATCGCTGCGCACGGAGCCCATCACGTCGCGCAAATCATCCAGTTGCAAGAACACGATTACAAATCCGAAGCAGAGACGTGGAAGGTTATGCGTAAACATGCGGATGTTATTGCCGATACGTTGACGACAGCACTGGCGCAGCAGTTTCCGGCCAGGTTTTCATGACTGGTGAGGCCCACTATGAAACTTTACCTGGATACAGCGAACGTAAATGAAATCCGGGAAGCGGCGAATCTTGGAGTGCTGGATGGAGTGACGACCAACCCGTCACTGGTTGCCAAGGAAGGCCGGAGCTTTCACGAGGCGCGTCTCGAGATCTGCAACATTGTTAATGGGCCGATCAGCGCTGAAGTCGTTAGTCTCGAAGCCGATGCAATGGTCGCGGAGGGAGAAGCACTCGCCAAGATCCATGAGAGCATCGTCGTCAAAGTACCGCTTACTCCGGAAGGACTCAAGGCGACCACACGAATGGCGTCACAGGGCATCAAAGTCAATGTGACGTTGTGTTTCTCCCCGACACAGGCCTTGCTGGCAGCCAAGGCGGGAGGCTGGTGTGTGTCTCCATTCATTGGCCGATTGGACGACATCAGCTCGAATGGCATGCAGTTGATCCGTCAGATTATGACGATCTTCAGGACCTACGACTTCAACACTCGTGTGTTGGTGGCCAGTGTTCGGCACCCGCAGCACGTCGTCGAAGCCGCGCTGGCCGGCGCTCATATCTGTACGATGCCGTTCGGCGTTTTTCAACAGCTGGTGAAACATCCACTGACGGACCTCGGAGTAAACAAGTTTCTGGCGGACTGGAACGCCCAACTCACTAAGGAACCAGCAGCAGCAATACACTCGTGAATCTGAGACGTCGGCTCATCGACGTTCATGCGTGGAGGGAGAACATGCGACACAATATTCTATGGCAATTGGCTGCGATAGCGGTGTGGTGTGCTTCATCGGCATCAGCTGCTGAAGTCAGCTCCGCTACTGAGCACGTCCATCCTCAGCTTCTTCTTGGAGATCGTGTCCTGATAGGTACGGTGCAGGAAGTTAGAGGGGGTCAGGCACGGATCGACACCGGTGAGGTGCAACCACGATTTGTTCCCATGGGAGTGAGGGAAGCCAAGGGATTGCCGGACGTGAAAAAGGGAGATCGAGTTGAAATCACGGTTAACGATCAGAATCTGCTCGTTGATGTCCATTTGATCGGCGAGACGAGTTACCATCGCGTTGTTGAAGGCCAACTCATTCAACCGCTCGTGACAGGGCATTCAAGCGGGGTCCTTCGGACGGTCCAGGGCAAAGAGGAGTCTCACTTCATCAGACCCGTCGCCAGAAGCAAGATGGCCTCTGTTCCGGTCGGCGCGGATGCCGTATTTCTCATCGATGAGTCGGACAGGATCGTAGACGTGACCTTCGGCGGCAAGGAAGCGGTTCATCGCGCGGCAGAACTGTGGCGCAACAAAACTCCTCTGAAGGGCAATTTCGACAGAATCATGGGCGTGATTGTGACGCCCTTGAGGAACAATGAGGTGACCATCGGAACCGATGACGGTGAGAAGCGATACGAAGTCCGCCCACTCGCTCAACGAAGGCTTGAGATCCTCGCGAAAGGAAACGCAGTCGTGCTGTTGGTAGATGAAGACAATAAGGTGACTGACGTTGCGATTCCACCTCGGTCGAGCCAGAGCGATGAACGGTAAGAATCGGATTCAGGGGCATTTGGTCGAGAATGGAAGGAACGGAGAGCGACATGCCGTATTCATGTTTTTCCAAAGAAATTCAGGATTATGCGCGAGCGTGCGAGCACCTCATTGGGGAATCGGCGAGAGGGTCCAACCCGTTCACTGAACAGGAACTGGAACTCCTGACCTACTACACGGATGAAGTGGTCAGACTTGTCACAGGGAAGCCCAGGCCGTTGGAATTTTAAAACGTATCGAAGTGAAGGATCGATAGATGAAAGATCCGATAAGCATGTCACGGTGTCAA
The DNA here is from genome assembly GCA_035281245.1 of Nitrospira sp. Taxonomy (GTDB): domain Bacteria; phylum Nitrospirota; class Nitrospiria; order Nitrospirales; family Nitrospiraceae; genus Nitrospira_C. The sequence continues at coordinate 8,763 of DATEEH010000029.1, read as the reverse complement.
AAGTGCCAAGGAAGCCTCCGGGCGGAAACGGCCATCGACTTGGTAAGCGGCGTCAGTATCCTCCAGTATGTGTGCTTCAACTGTGGGCGAAGGTGGCATGAGGAGAAAGAGCCCCGTCCGCTAACTGCCGCCTGACCAAGACGGTTCGAGAGGTACCGCTCGGCAGCCTTGGACCCATGCTCTTTGCCATCTTGCATTTTCGAGCGAAGTGAGGATTCACGGAACACTGAGGAGGAAGCTATGAGCGTCGTTGGCGTACCGGGGAGAGAATTGAACACGGTGGGGCAAATCGGAGCCACGAACACTTTGACGTTTCGCACTGGCCAGAATGCGTTGGCAATCGCTGCAGAATTGTTGTCCACACATACGGCTGGTGCACCTGTAGTTAATGGTGAAGGAAGATATCTGGGTTTCATCAATGAATTTGATGTGATGAAAGCACTCGCCGCAGGGAAGGACTTGAACACTCTCATAGCGGAGGATCTGATGAGGGTTGGTCCTATTGCGGTACATGCATCGACCACTATTGAAGACGCTGCGAAAAGGATGGAGGAGCAATGTGTGCTCAATCTTCCCGTCGAAAGGGATGGGAGGGTGGCTTGCTCCGTGAGTCGCCACGATCTGCTGCGGGCTTGGATGGGGACTGGCCTGGGAATGGCGATTGACCCGTAAATCGTTGATGGTGCGCCGCGAAGCAGATGTCATTGCCTGCCATCGCTGTCTAGGGGGAATAGCCAGTCGGACTCCTCTTGTGAACAATGTTACAATTTCTTTCAGTCCGCTCTCGGATGTGCCTCTCGGCCGGACACCTCCCTATCTTGATCCGCAGAGCCAGGAAGCTGTGCATGAAGTCGACGTGAGTGGGATGCCAATTCATATCAAGTTCAATTGGAATCAGAGCGGACACACTGAGGGATCGATGGACGAGGGCCGTATGTACGAGTGAAAAGATGGCGATGGTACTCATCAAACGGGCGTACAGTAACTCCAGTCCCCGCGACGGAACAAGGATCCTTGTTGATCGCATTTGGCCACGCGGAATCACAAAGGCTCGTGCCCGCATCGCTGAATGGCGAAAGGACTTGGCTCCCACCACGGCGCTCCGAAAATGGTTCGGACACGATCGCACCAGATGGAATGAGTTTTGTAGACGGTATCGAAGGGAACTGAAACAGTCGATGGTTGAGCTGGAGAAGCTTGCGCGCCTGTCGTGCAAGCGGACGATCACCCTTGTGTACGGTGCGGCGGATCAGGAGCACAACCAGGCGGTGGTCTTGAAGGACCTGATTGATGAACTCGCCGTAAAGCTTTCTGGAAAACAGGAGATCGGCCATGAGTCCCGTCACAAGTAAGACGACGTATCTGCTGAAACTGCACGACCGCCATGAGGTCGCCGAGCGCACCATGGCGTTCGAGTTTGAAAAACCTGAGGGGTTTCTGCAAATCGTCGGCTAAAAGACACGCCCTTTTTGAAGGAACTGGAGCGCCTGGACCAACCTTGATGAGTCAACAAGGAGAAGATGCATGGAACCGCGTGATATTTATATCACCAGATTTGACCTTGCTCGCTTAAAGGGGCTGCTCGAAGTGGGAATCACGTTCAAAGAGCGAGACCGCGAGTATTTGGAGAGTTTAAGAAATGAGCTGGAGAGGGCTCACATCGTAGAGCCAACAGTAGAGCCAACAGCACTTCCTGGTGACGTGGTCACAATGAACTCCCGTGTTCGGCTCAAAGACATGGAGACAGGGGAAGAAAAGAATTATTCCCTCGTGTTTCCGTCTCAGGCGGATATGACACAGAACAAGATCTCGATACTTGCGCCCATCGGGACCGCTATTCTTGGGTATCGGGCCGGCGACACCGTGGACTGGCAGGTGCCGGCTGGAAGGCGAACTGTGCGCATTCAGGAGACTCTTTACCAGCCCGAGGCAGCCGGCCGCTCCGACTTGTAAGGGCACGAGAGGGTTTGCAAACTCCCCGGTCGCTCGTTCGATTTCTTTTGGAGCCGGCGACTGGAATCGAACCAGCGACCTGCGGTTTACGAAACCGCTGCTCTACCAACTGAGCTACGCCGGCTTGAGCGTGAGGGTGTCAATTTACACTGGTTCCAGTCCAAGGCTCAAGCGTTTATTAGCGCGATATCGAGACACGCCGAGTGAATCCGCCTCGGCGTGCTCAGGCTAATGATCATGTGTTGGTAATCTGGTCGCCGTCCTTCAGCATAGAATTGATGTCGGTGATCTTGTCGGTCGAGCTGATGATGAACCAGTCATGCCCGGAGCTGCCGGTCAATTGGTCCGCATTCTCATCTACTACGTCTGCATCGGGGTTGCTTGTTGTGTTCCCTAAGTCTGTATCCACAGCAAAGTGTGAGGCCCACTCGTCACCGATAGCCCGCAAGGTATCATAGTTGTAGGCTGTCTCTACCCCATTTGCATCTTTATGGGTACCCGTCAGTTCCCCGGCAATTAGTATGTCATGGCCAGCGGAGCCAACCAGCCGATCTGAACCACTCCCGCCAACAAGCACATCGTTGCCGGCGCTGCCGGTCAGGGTGTCATCGCCATCATCACCGAACAGCACGTCGTTCCCGGCGCCGCCGGTGATCGTGTCGTTCCCACCGTAGCCATGAGCCTCCAGGTTCACATTGCCCGTCAACGAAATGTTGTCCGCAGAGCCCATTCCGTACACAATCACATGGCCGTCACCGGTCACGGCATATGAACCGCTGCCGTTTACCGCGATGGCGCTCGGATTTGTGGCGTTAACCGCAATGGTGTCGGCCGCGTCGGTTCCGCAGATAATGACGTTGCCGCCTTCCTGTACGACGGTGATGACGCTCGGTACCAGGACGGTCAGCGTACCCGTTTTGATCGTCACGTTATAGTTGGACAACAATCCGGTGCCGTTGCTGACAGTACAATTAATCGTGTAAGGTCCACACGGAGCGGCCGCCGACGTTCCGGCGCAGGTGTGGTTGACGGTCAAGATCTCGCCGTTTATTCCGGTGTTCGCCGACGTCCCGAGCACTGCCGCCAGATCGATAGTTTGACCGAAGGTTTTCGTTAGGTTGCTTACGTTAATCGTAAGATCGGCCTTATTGATCACGATGGCGACACTGCCGCTTTGATTGTTGTAGTTGGTACCGCCCGTGAAGGTCCAGTTCGCCGTTCCACCCGGGTAATCGGTGAAGCTCGCGCCCAGGTTCAGCCCGGCGCTCAGATCCACGCCGCCCACGCCCGTGGCACTGCCCGTCGCCCCGTGCGCCGCCGCATCATAGGTGCCCGTGTAGCCCGTTACGCTGATCGTGGCATCCGCCTTGTTCACAATCTGTGTAATAGTTGCCGAAGTGCTCCCTGTGTATCCGGTACCGCCGCTATACACTGCATAGACATTATGGTTGCCTGCATTCAGAGTCGAAATGCTGTCGCTGGTTGCAACTCCGCCCGTCACGGCGACTGCGGAGCCGAACGCATTGCCGTCGATAAAGAACTGGACACTACCTACGCTGGGATTACCTGTGACATTCGCGGTGAAGGTAACTGCATTCCCATACGTCGATGTACTGGAGCTGGAGGACACGGTAGTAGTAGTTGCAGCAGGCCCGCTGACCACGAGGGTGCCAGTGCCTATGACGGCATTGTCTGCACCCGGTCCATCTGCATAGATGTAGAAGGTGTAATTTCCTGCGGCCACCGTATTTGCGACGGAAAGTGTCAACGTTCCCGAGAACCCGGATGAACTAATGGAGACCGCACTCGCCGGTAGTCCTGAAGCCGTGATACCAGCAGGGAGTGAGGTGGCACCTGCTGCATCAGCTGTTGAGGTACCGCTGATACCAATCGTAGTGGTGACGCTGCCTGAAGTGGTTGTTCCTCTGGAAACAGAATAAGTAAAGGTGGCAGACCCGTCTACACCTTGCACGACGCTACCATTCTGAGTGCCGACTGTCACGGTACCAAGCCTTGGTGAGTCCGTGAACTGCGCCGTGGCTACCGCGCCAGAAGTCTGGCCGGTGGCACTTACTTGCAACGACGCCCCCAAATACTGATCCTCAACAAACCATGTCGTGCTGATGCTGCCGTTCACAGTGAGATCGTTGTCGGGACGAATCCAATCCGCCATGCCGTCGCCGTTGCGGTCAACCGCATTTCCGTTCGCGTCATATTCCTGGTAAGCCTCGAATCCGCCAACGCCATCGGTGACATACCACGGCTCATTACCCGCGGGATAATCCTCAACGCCATCCGTGCGAGTCACTTGAAACTCCACCATTTCGCCTTCGCCGAATTTCAGACCTTCTTGATCCGTGTTGGAGGTGGTGATGACTGCCGTCTCGCCAGGAGAATAATCTGCCTTGTCGGTCGTCACAACCGCGGCTGTCGGCGCAGGCTCAGCGGCCGGCATCTCTGTCGTCGGAACTGGTGCCGCTGATAAGAGCAGCCGGGGCTCGAGAGATTCCAGCACAAATCTGCCGGCAGGTGGATGAGTAGCCGCCGACACACGTTTTGTTTTGCGTGCGGACAATTGAAGCTTCAGCAACTGTGCGAGTCTCATCGAATCATCTCCTTGTTGTGAGCCAGGCTCATGTGTTGTTCAAGACTTGTTCTCGTCAGAACTCAGCGCTTCTTGTCTGAATAAATTTCGCCATCCTTGATCTGACATCGAAATATTTTCTGATTCATGACAACCGGAATCTTAAGGGAGTGCACGTACGAGAAAAATCCCACAGAAGAAGTGAGGAACGAACGCCGCAGAGGGAAGATCACCGCAGGATGGCAGGAGGAGCGCCGATGACAAAAATTGGTACTGAGGACTGGCTGTTACCGTAATTCTTCTAGACGGCCTTGGGCTCTGGCGAGATTCACCCGCGAAGCATTCACCCGAAACAAGGCATCGATCATGTTATCTCGTGCTCGAACGAGCGAAAACAGCGCATTGGACAACTCTAAGGTGTTGGAACTCAAGACATGGAAGCGTTCTCTGGCCAATGAGACCTCGGTCAGTGCGGCTTTGAGTCCATCTTTTCCAATCCGATGCTGCTCCAGCGCTGCCTTCAAGGTGACTAGCGCTTCCCGGAGATCGAGGTTGACCTGGTTCTTGACGAGATCCAGCTTATATAACTCCTGGTTGAACTGGCTTCGACTTTCTCCGATTCGCCCTTCCCGCTGTCCGCCGTCGAAAATCGGGACCGACAGCATGACTCCGACATTGTACGTACTCAGCGTGTTATCAATGTGAGTCCCGATAAGGCCGTAATCTCCCTGTGCGGAGAGGGAAGGAAGCCGCTCTCCCTTGATCGACTTGAAGCTCAACTCCGCCGTCTTAATGCGTTGCAGCTGGGCTTTGAGCTCCGGGCGGTTTTTCAGCGCCGCTTCCATTGCGCTTTCAAGAGTGGGTACGACCTCCACCGATCCCTTGAGCTCATCGGTTAAGATAATGCTGCCATCATATCCAATGCCAAGCGCATTCAGGAGCACCAGCTTGGCTCGCTCCACGTCGCCTTTGGCCAGCTCCAGGCGCTGCCGTTCATTTTCGAGTTGGGACTCCAGCCTCGCCGTATCCAGCCCCGTCGCCATGCCGCCCGATTGACGGTTTCTGACAAAGGTCACCAAATCCTCAAACAGACCCACATTGGCCACACGTGCTGCGACGGTTTCTTGATTGCGGAGGACCTCGAAATAGTGCAGCGCTACCGTGGCCATCGTGTCATTCTGGGTGGCCACCGACTCCAACTCCGCTACTTGAAATGCGGCGCGCGACGCTCGCCAACGATCAATGAGACTCATACTGAACAATGATTGTGATAAGGTTCCGCGCCCATCCACGATGTTGAACGGATCCGATCGCACAGGTGCTCCACCAATCGTTCCAAAAAAGAAGGTCTGATTATTGAATTTTCCCTGCGAGGCCAGGTTAGGTAGCAAGGCGCCGAGTTGTGTCCTGGATACAGAGCGTGCTGCCTCAATGCGCTCTCGGTACAGCTTCACACTCGGGTTGTTGTCCATTGCCGCCTGTATGGCATCCGCCAAGCTGAGCCGAAGAACGAGCGGCTCCTCAGAACGCGTCGTTTTGATTCCGCCATTTTGCGCCCAGGACGCATCGAGGCCGAACACACCTGCATACGTGCCGATACCCAGGGCAACACACAAAGCCAGAAGAAAACACATGCCTCCATGGGGGATGGCGCTCGTTCGCCGATCGATCCTTGTTGGACTTATAGGGCGAAGCAGTGGCATTGCTTTCTTATTCCTTCACTTTAAAGTCCACTGTACAGCCAAGGCCTGCCGGCAAGGCGTTATTAGGATTGGACATCTCGAGACTCACGCCGAACGTCCCGCTGGCGCTGTCGGCGACCGGGCTCACCACGGTGACTCGCGCGGGATACGCGGTCTGGCCATTTCCTTCCGGACGCACGACTGCTTTCATTGTCGGCTTTATTTTCCCAAGCAAGCTCAAGGGCGCAAAGACTTCAACCCGCAACGGATCGATTTGGGCTAGCTTGAGAATCGGTGTCTGCCTTGCCAATTCCCCCGGAGACAACAAGCGATCAACCACGACGCCGGTGACAGGGCTATAGATTCGGTGCAAATTCAACGCGGCTGTCGCCCGTTGCCACTCGAGCTCGGCGATTCGCTTGTTCTCGACGGCTTCTAAATACGCCATTTCGGCCAGAACCTGCTCGGTTTGCGCTTCGTCCACTTCATGTTTGGCGATCGAGTTGGACTTATAGAGATCCATCGATCGCTCTAGCTTCCTCGTGCTGAACGCCACCTTGGCCTGCGTACTTTTGATCGTCGCTTCGGCATCGGCTTTCGCTTTCGCCCAAGCCACTGTCGCTTCCTCGACACTCGCTTCCAGCGTCACAAGAATTTGGCCCTTTGTCACCCAATCGCCGCGATCCACTTTGACCGTTTGAATAATGCCCTCGACCGGTGCCCCGACCGAGACCTCTACATACGGTTTGATGACGCATGCGATTTCACCACCAAAGGCGAATGCCGCTGAGGTCAGCCAGGAGAATCCGGTCATCATGAGTGCAATGAATGCTTGCCGCGGCCAGCACATGTGCCTGTTATTCCTTGTTCCTTCCAAACCGCACGTTGCACTTCAATCCTGCTGGAAGCTTCAAGTCATGATTCGGCAATTCAAGACGCACACCGAATGTTCCGCTCGCGGCATCCACCACGCGGTCGACGACAGTCACCTTCGCCGGATATTCTCCAGAAAGGGGCGCTTCCGGTTTGACGTAGGCTGTTGAGCCCACTGAAATTTTCCCCAACATTGCGACTGGAGCGTATACTTCCACGCGGAGCGGATCGATCTGCGCGATTTTGAGGATCTTTTCTTGTTTGGGAAACTCTCCGGGATGCATAAACCGCTCGAGCACGACACCGTTGACCGGACTCTTGATGGTACGAAGCGCCACCTCGGCCGAGGTTCGTTGCAATTCCAGATCTGCAAGCCGCCGATTCGTCAATTCCGCCTGCGCATGTTGGACGGAGCCAGTCGCCCGCTCGACACTGGTGTCGAGCGTAGCGAGAATCTGCCCCTCCTTCACGAGATCTCCGCGGTCCACTTGCACGGTTTCCAGCAAACCTCCGACCGGCGTCGTAATTGTGATCACGACAAACGGCTGTATGAGGCAGTTGAGATCCTGCGAAGCCGCTTTGGCCATTTGTGACCATCCGGATAGGGCCACAGCCACAGAAATCACGACACTCTTAAACAACCACATGATCGTTCTCCGTTTGCCCATCGTCATTCCAAGCGTCCAGAGAAAGCGAGGATTGCTTGCAGTTGCTCCTCGCTCTGTAACAGTTCACGTCGCACTCTGGCATGCAACCGCTCGGCCGAGACCTGGGCACGACGGACGAGAAAACTCGCCACTTTGCCTTGGAGCGGGCAGCCTGACTTTATGAGGACGCGCGTTATCCATCTCCACATCCCACCGCGGGTCGACATCAAATCATCTTCGAACGACGTCATCGTCTCGTAACTGCCGGGATCTCCCTGCCGTCCGGTGCGTCCACACAACTGCCGGTCGATACGGGCGGCTTCATGACGCTCCGTCGCCAACACATGGAGACCGCCGGCTTCCGCCACACCATGCTGCAATTTTATGTCGGTCCCCCGTCCGGCCATGTTGGTCGCCACGGTGATGCGACCTTTCCTTCCAGCCGCTGCCACAATAGAAGCCTCTTCTTGGTCTTGCCTGGCATTCAACACCACGTGGTCGATGGACGACGCAGTCAACTTCGCACTGAGCAACTCGGATGCTGCCACCGAGCGCGTGCCGACAAGCACAGGCCGCTCGTGGTCGTGCAACTCTCTAATGCGCTCGACGACCGCATCCCACTTCTCGTTCGCTGTTGCATACAGACGCTCGCCATGACAAACCCGCTGCAGCGGACGGTGCGTAGGAACGGTGGCGGTCGCCAATCCATAGACATTCCACAATTCACCAGCGACTTCCTGCGCGGTCCCGGTCATGCCGGAGAGCCACAAATATCGGCGAAAAAACCGTTGGTACGTAATGCGCGCCAGCGAGGTTTGCATCGGCGTGACCGGACAGCCTTCCTTGATTTCGATCATCTGATGGAGCCCTTGCTCCCACGAGCGGTCCTCCATGATGCGCCCGGTATATTCGTCGATGATCTGCACCTTTTCATCACGAACCAGATAGTGGGTGTCGCGATGAAAGAGATACAACGCCGTGAGGGCCTGACGGACAATCTCTTCTCGTCTTCGCGGACCGGACC
>DATEEH010000028.1:0-5124 GCA_035281245.1 Nitrospira sp. | reverse complement strand
AGAGGAAGAGGGCTGGATCGACCTGCTCAAGCGACCTTCTCAATAGATAGAGGGTCTTGCTCATGAAAACACCAACGTCCGATCAGCCGCCTGAAGAAGGCTGCGGATTTCCTTTGGCGATTTATATGTCACGGAAAACTCGCCAAGGAGAGCATTGGGGGCTGTCGCGGATCCAATAATGAACGGCACACCGAGCTGGACAAAGGATGGACGATACTTTTCAAGAATGTCGACATCAACGACGTCATCTGTATCGTCGGTCAGCAGAAGAGGAGCTTTTCCCAGGAGGACGACCGTGGTTTCGTGATCGCCGGCACAAAGACCGAGTGCAATTCGCAAGGCTTCGACCGGACGGTGAGTCGTTGTGGGATCTTCACCGATGACCACGACAACACGCTTCGACATCTCATTACACCGCACACGGTGTTACGTGAACGCCAAAAAACGATCACAGCCATCGATGATGCCGGAGAGTACGACCAATCCCGACAACGATACGCGAGGGTCCACATGTTGTGTGGAGACACCATGCTGCAGACATCCATAGGCACAGACGGACATCTTTACGCCGCCGTCAAGCAGGCGGTTGAAACGAGCATCCGCAAAGCCTTTGACCCCTTCGTCAATCAGATACAAGTACACCTCAATACCCTGACGCAGAGCCGCTTCTGACAGCCGCAGCACTGTGTCAATATTCTTGTTCGTTGGGGCTGTGGATAACAGGAGACCGAGTTTTTGAGCCGGCATGGGAGTTTGTTAGACATTAAACAGGAGATTTATTGAATAATCAAACGGTTATAGACATGTGTGGAGGCGAGACTACGGGGTTTTTGAGGGGAAGTCAATCGGAAAAATAGGCGCTTAAACACCTTTAAACAGAGAGAGAAAATACCGCGGAACATTAGAAAGAACGACCGTCTCCTGTACCTTCGTTTCCATGTTTCTGACCACGACTGATCCGGATGCGGCTTCATCATCGCCAAGCAAGACCGCAAAACGACAGCCGCTGCGATCCGCCTGCCTAAGATGGCCTTTGAGTGTGGTCGCGCGATAGTCACTTTGGGCGGAAAGACCGGCCAGCCGGAGAGCATCCAGAAGACGAACTCCTGCTGGACCACCTTGGGAACCAAAGGCAGCGATATAGACGGATGAAACCGCCGGCGGAACCGTGCGATCCGGAAGCATCATGGCAATGCGCTCGAGACCGGCGGCAAACCCCACTGCGGGTGTGGAAGGTCCTCCCAATAATTCAACGAGTCCGTCATAACGGCCACCGGCGCCTACGGCGTTCTGGGCGCCTAGGTGGGATGAGGTGATCTCAAACGCCGTCAGACAATAGTAGTCCAGGCCTCTGACCAATCGGGGATTGAGTTTCGAGTGAATACCGAGGGACTCAAGCGCCGAGAGCACCTCGTCGAAATGACTCTTGGCCTGCGGTGACAAATGCGAGACGAGCTGAGGAGCGTCTTCTGTCGCTGCACGGCAGCCGGGGACTTTGCAGTCGAGCACTCGCAAGGGATTCGTCTCAAGGCGGCGTCGACAATTGTCGCAGAGCTGCCCGACCCGGCTCCTGAGGAAAGACACGAGCACCGGAAGGTACGCCGCACGGTCGGCAGGAGTGCCGAGACTGTTGATCTCCAGCGTAAGATCGGGCAAACCGAGATCGGAGAGAAAACGCCACAAGAGCGCGATGACGTCGACATCAGCCCGGGGATCTTGGGTGCCAAAGTATTCGACGCCGAACTGGTGAAATTGCCTTAGGCGTCCCGCTTGCGGCCGTTCGTGACGGAACATGGGTCCGATGTAGAAATATTTTTGGGGTAATGGATCGGCGGCTCGATTGTGCTCGATGAAGGCCCGAACCGTTCCCGCGGTCCCCTCGGGTCTGAGCGTCAGGGACGTGCCATCTCGGTCGGGGAAGGTGTACATTTCTTTCTCAACAATGTCCGTGGCCGCACCGATGCTGCGGGCAAACAAGGTCGTGACCTCGAAGACCGGAATGCGAATCTCGCTGAACCCATAGCGATCCGCCCATCGTCTGGCCGCTTCCTCGATGAATCGCCAGCGCGGCGTATCCTCGGGCAGAATGTCCTTGACGCCTTTGATACCTTTAATCATATGCGTTAAAGGGGTCCGAATGTGCGCGCGACTATAACGAGCGGTTTGCAGGCAAGTCAACGCGGGTTAACATCAAACATCAAACGTTAGAAGGTTATAAAGTTGGAAAGTTACAATGTTGGCTCTCTCCCACTTTGCAACTTGCAAACTCTCGAACTGGCTATTCAACCTAGGTCCGGATGGTTGCGCCAACCATCGGGGCGGCGTTATAGTTCGCAACCTTTGACTTTCGTGTATCACAGGAGTCCCTTGTGAGCAGCGACCGACCAGTCCGCCGCGTCATCGCCGTGGCGCCCATGCCACCTGAAAAATCGGCTTACGCCCTGGCCCGCTACAGCCGCTCGCCCGACTCCATTGAGCACAGCATCAAGTGGGTCCATGGCCACTCATCGGAAAAGTTCTGGGAGCAATTTTATTTCGACTATGGGCACGCGTCGATTGCGGACCTGGGCCATGTCATCATCTGCTTTGAAGACATTACGGAGCTGGCTGCCATCCGGCTGGAAGACGAACCCGTCTGGGACGGCCAGGCCAAGTCGAGCCGCTATCAGAATTTTGCCTCCGGGGGATGGTACGTGCCGGATACCATTCATGGCAGCGAGACCGAAGGCATCTACCAAGGGATACTACGGAGCCTCGGCGAAGCCTATCGATTGCTGCACGAGCCGCTGGTTGCCTCCCTCTCAGAGCGGGACCCCTGCCCTGACACCATGAAGCCCGCCGACTATCAGCGGACGATCGCCGCACGGGCCTTCGACGTGACCCGCTATCTTCTTCCCTTGGCCTGTAAGACCAACGTGGGGGAGGTGGTCAGCATCCGCACATTGGAGAAGCAGATCACCAGGCTCCTCTCGTCTCAGCTGCCTGAACTGCGCATGATCGGCGAAGAACTGAAAGAGGCCTGTCAACGGCCGCCGATGAACCTTTGGGGAGAATTGTCGGGGCAAACGGGCGGCCTCAATGAACCGATGGCGCCGACACTTGCGCGTCATGCCAAAGCCAACGAGTATCAGGCGACCCTGTATACGGACCTCGCTCGGTACGCCAAGGAAGCCCTCCGTGGCACCAGAATGGACGATCCGTCGACCTGGGGAGCGCAAGAACCAGTCGATCTGATTGAGCCTCATCATCCCTTGGACGAAACGGTCACCACCCTGCTCTATCGGGTGTCGCAAGCACCGTATCGGAAACTCCTCGGCCTCGTGCAGGAGTGGTCCGAAAAGCAAAAGCAGGATACGCTCGCGGTAGCACTGAGCCATCGAGGTCCCTATGACGAGCTCCCCAAGGAATTTCGGGCCGGATACGCGTTGACGTTTGACGTCCTCATGGATATCGGCGGCTGGCGCGACCTGCACCGGCATCGCCGCTGCCAGCAAATCCAGCAGAACTTCACCACCATTCACGGGTATGACGTTCCTCCTCCATTGGTCCAGGCCGGACTCGATGCAGAATACCGTCAGGCCATGGACGCGGTGGGAGCCGATATCGAGCGCTTGAAGAAAATAAGCGGAGAAGCTGCCCTGTATGCGATTCCATTTGGTTTTAAAGTGCGCTGTCTGTTCAAAATGGATTTTGCGGAAGCAGAGTATATTGCGAAGCTACGCTCGGGCGTGAAGGGTCACTGGTCTTACCGGACCATTGCGTGGCTGATAAAGCAGAAACTGACCGAGCGGTATCCCGCGCTTGGCATGCACGTGCAAGCCACCTCGCCGGACATCGAAGATACACTGACCCGATAGTCTCCCTCGTCCTTGATGACCGAACACCAGACCACCTGCGAAGCAGCGCTGCTGAGTGGAGCATGGGAACAGGCCGCCGAAGCCGCGCGCGCCTGGGCAAGGCATCCGGATGCCGAAGGCCGGCGCGATCCCCGACCACATTTCGTCCTGAACGTCGTGCAGTTGATCCAAGGACAGTTTGCCGAGGCCTGGACGAGCCATGCTCTTTCGCTTCAAGAGGCCGACGATATTGCCCAAGTGAAGGTCTGGCTGGAAGGATTGGTCGCCGGCCACGCCGATCAGGCAGCGGTCCATCTGGTGATGGGATTGTTCTTATCTCAATCGGGACAATCCGAATCTTCGATGCAGTCATATCGAACGGCGGCCAAACTGGCGCCGGCGTCGGCGTATCCGCATCATTTTCTGGCTCAGATCCACGAGCGGGCGAATCATGTCGAGATGGCGATCAAGGAATATCGAGAGGCCGTCAGGCTCGATCCTGCCTATGCGCCGGCCCGCACGAACCTCGGTGTGGCCTATCAAGAGCAGGGACGGTTGGAAATGGCCATTCCGCAATACCGAGAGGTGATCAAACTCAACCCCAACGATGCCGTCGCACATGCGAACCTGGCCTGCGCGTTGGCCGAGCAGGGCAAGTTGCAGGCCGCCTTACTGGAATATCAAGAAGCATTGCGCTTGAATCCACGGGACGCTGAAGTGCATTTCGCGCTCGGCGGTTTATACGAAAACAAGAACCGTCCCGATCTCGCGATGAACGAATACCGTGAGGCCATCGAAGCCAACCGCGAGTACGCCCCTGCGCACTCCGCGCTCGGGTGGATGCTGTTCGACCGAGGCCATCGGGAAGAGGCCATGGAATGCTTCAACCAGGCGCTCCGAGCGGATCCAGAAAACGCACGGGCCTATTTAGGGGTGGCAAAATGTTATGCCAGCCGGGGGAAAGTGCAATTGGCCATTGAGAACTACACCAAAGCCATCAAGTACGAGCAGGACCCACAGAAGAAAAACGACATCATGAACAAGCTCTACAAAGAAGGAGGGACCTGGGATACGTGAGAGGGGCGGCCTGGTTGGTCCCTGTGCTCGCGGAACGCGGCACACAAGATCCATCACATTCTCAGATTAAGGGCGGTGCTCCTTCACGCGCGCACGATGGGACCAATCCAGTCAGCCCGGGGGAAGCTGGCTACAAGCAAGCTTTGAAGGACCGTTTAGTAGGGAGTGCTATAGCTCGCGGATCGCGCCCTGGAGGATCGTGATCTGCGTC
>DATEEH010000027.1:0-21892 GCA_035281245.1 Nitrospira sp. | reverse complement strand
TCCCATTCGCCGACCAGCATACCGACGTCGGTGATCGGCACCAACTTGTAAGATGCGTCCTGTTGAGGCGACCCTCCGGCGCATCCGACAAACAGGGCAACGACGAAAGCGCCGATGGAGCATCGGAGCCACTTCATCGCGTCAGGAGATGGGATCATGCACACCTTCCTGAGCAGCATTGTGCAATGCCGTTTGGAACATCCTCTCCGTTGCTCGCGTGGGACGATGGCCGACTAGTGTAGCCGCGAGAGTCGATCGCAGAAACTGTCAAAAATGACAGGTGAAGGCTTCCTATGGGAGTTGTGAGCGAAGGCATTCGTGTCTTTTACGCGGTGAAATCCGTGATGAATCTTGAAACTTCCGTTTAAGGATTCGAGGAACGAGGTCCCAAGACCTGACGACAGGCGGGGGTAAGATTCGATTCCTGGCCGCGCAAACACTGGAGGATGCGTCCGCCACCGGGCCTGATGTCCGGACAGAGCTTCTTGACGTCTTCGTCGCATGCTTTCCGCATGAGTTGTAAGTTGTGTTTCCCGCCTGCCGCCTCTTCGGGACTTGGCTCTACTTGGCTCGAGCTCTCACTTGGCGGCACTTTTGTCGATTCGGCAGAATACGCGCTACGAGGAACGCAGGGACTCGCCAAGGTCAACAGCGTGGCGAACATCGCGATAAGCAAAAGTCTCGTTGGATAGAGTGGCCTTGTCATGCGTCACCGTGTGATTGTCAGGGGCGCAACATACCACAGCTCTTCTCGTCCTGCACGTTGCAGCTGGGATAAAGCATGTATGATAATGGTTACCTATGCGCATCTCGCGTCGAACAGTCCTCAAAGCGACCGGCCTGGGAGCCCTTTTGGGCATGACCGGGGGCTGTGACGCCGTTGGCGGCGTGTTTGGCCGGATGTTTGCCGTTCCCCCCAGGGAAACCACCTATTTTACGAACAATTCGAAGTTTTACGTCGTCAACTACGCCGACAGCGTCGTATCGGTGTCCCGCGATGTCAACATCGAGCAATGGAAGTTGAGCGTAAAAGGCGAGGTCAAGAAACCAATGTCTCTCGGATGGCGGGACATCCTCAATCGGGATTCCTACGACCAGGTGTCGACGCTCATGTGCATCGATACTTTGCCCGGCGGCGATAGCCTGGGCAATGCGACGTGGCGGGGCATCTCATTGAAGACGCTCCTCCAGGACGCCGGGGCAGATGAAGACACGGCGCGCGATGTGATTTTTCGCGGGATCGACGGATACGACGACAGCATCCCCTTCACCCGCGCGATGCAAGACGACGTCATGCTCGCCTTCTTGATGAACGGCGAAAAGTTGCCCAAGGAGCACGGGTTTCCTCTCCGCCTGATCGTGCCGGGCCTCTACGGCATCAAGAACGTGAAATGGATCCACGAGATCGAGGTGTATCCGGGGGACTACCTGGGATACTGGCAGCGGAAAGGCTGGACGGACGACGGCACGATCAAGATTTTCTCACGCATCGACTCCCCCGGCCATTACCAAACCTTGCGGGGAACCGAGCAGACATTTCGCGGCATCGCCTTCGGAGGGCCCCACAGCATTGGCAAAGTGGAGTTGAGCTTCGATGCGGGCCGCACATGGAATGAATGCCGGATCGAACCACCCATGTCTCCATACTCCTGGGTCATCTGGAGCTACACATGGAAGCCTCCGAAACCGGGGAAATATCAAACCGTCGTGCGGGCCACGGATATTAAGGGTCAATTGCAGATTGCCGAGTTGGTTCGGCCACAACCGGCCGGCGCCTCGGGATATCACACGATCATTGCCGAAATTGCGGAAATCTAGCTTGTAGTGAGGTCGTGTGAAAGTTAGCAAGTTATAAAGTATGGTGCTTTCTGACTTTCATACTTTTGGACTAATGAACTTTCGCAACTCTAGGGTTCAATGATTAGAAAACTGTCATCGGGTCAGTATCGGCTATACTCCCGCAAGAAAGACCCGAAGACGGGGAAGCGTCGAAATCTCGGAACTTTCAAAACCAGGGCCGCGGCCGAGCAGCATGAGCGGGAAGTGCAGTACTTCAAGCGGCACTAGGCCAGAGATCTGAAACAGGTCGCCAGCGTCGTTCTCGGTCGTTCGTCCACCTCGACAGCCCCCTCCTGTGCCCCTCACTAAGTAGGGACTTTCCTACCGTGGCACGCATGGAGTACTATGCGCCCAACGTAGTTAACTTTCAGCACCCACGCATGGCCGAGTCCACATTCACCGATCCTCTCGAGCAGGAATATTACCGGCAAGGGGAAACCGAACTTGAGCGGACACAATCCGCCGAGGGCGTGTTGCGACAGGCGGAAGCGTTCGGCCGGAGGGAAGGTCGGTCAGAGGTCATGCAGTCGGCGTTTTATTTTTTGGCCGCCGCGCATTTTTTGGAGAGCCGCGACGCCGCAGAATCCGCACGGGCTTATCACCAGGCCGGGCAACAGTTGCAGCGGATCGACCAGTTCACTCAGGCCGCTCGCGCCTATTCGAGTGCCGGACGCCAGGCCGAGCGCGCGGCGCGCATGGCGACGGCGAGCGCATCCAAGCACGATCTTCAGCACCTGGCCGTCCGCTCGTACTCGCGTGCCAACCATTGTTTTGCCGAGGTGGGGGAACTCGACTGGTCGGAAACAGAATATCTGAACGAGCGCAATGCTCGTGTCACGTGGGCAAAGATCCAGGGGAAGCATCCCTGGGGTCAGCTGGCGTGGAAAGTGACCAGCAACTATGGCACGAGTTTCACCCGCTGGGGACTCTGGGTGATAGGGACGATCAGCGTGTTCAGCCTGCTCTACGAGCTCTTCTTCCGGTTACAGTGGCTTCGACCGATGGATTCAGCCGCCGGCTCCCCATGGATCCCGTTCTGGTCGGCGCTCTACTATTCCGTCAATGTCACGGCAGCTCTCGGGCTGGTAGATTACCAACCCACCCATGTGCTGAGCCAAGGCGTGATTGTCATCAACGTGCTGGCCGGCTACGTGCTGCTCGGCATTGGGATCGGCATCATTGGCCGAATGATGCGTAGCCGGTAACAGGCTGCTGACAAAGTCCGCCAGCGTCGTTCTCGCATCGCTCAGAGCCTCAACGTACCGAAAAGCGTACGCCTCGCCTCTTCGCTCGCTGCGGCCTTGCCGGACGGCCTTCGTGAGCAGCCTGTGGTCCCACTTGTCAGCGGCGAAGTAACCCGGCAATCGAGATACGGTATTCACAGGGCCTGACCGGAGTCAGCGAGACTTTTCCGATCCGACTGAGGCGGTCCACCGACAGAAAGACCTGCGCCCATCCGATGCCCGTCAAGGAAGACAGCCCTTCCATGGTTTGAGCGCCGCGGCGCTTCAGCGCCCAGAGCATGGTGCGATCCACTGACCGTGAAGTGACGGCTTGCTGCGTGTAAGCTCTCATGGTCCCCTCCGTCCATGCAGAAAGGTGAGAAGCTGTGGTGGGTACTTACGTTGTTCAGCGTAAGTATGAACCGAATATCCTGGTTGGCAACGAATTCCGGAAAATCCGACAGTGACTACCCTCAGCGGCTCTGATGCAGCTTGGACTCTTCGTCAGCGGTCAACGCTCGCCAAGCACCGACGGGGAGATCGGCGAGTCTCAGAGGTCCGATACCTACGCGAACGAGTCGCAACGTCGGATGGCCGACGGCGGCTGTCATGCGCCTCACCTGCCGATTCATCCCCTCATGCAGAACGATCTCGAGCCACGCTGTCGGCACCGTCCGTCGAAACCTGATTGGCACCGGTCGTTCGGGCAACCGGGGTTCCGATAAAAGGAGGCGCACCTCGGCAGGTCTCGTACGCACCCCTTTCAACACGACGCCACGACGCAGGCGGTCCAATGCCGTCTCATCGGGGATTCGTTCCACCTGCACCCAGTACACCTTGGAGAGTGTGTGTGCGGGATCCGTCACGCGGTGCGCCAGCGCGCCATCGGAGGTCAGAATCATGAGGCCTTCACTGTCGCGGTCCAGACGCCCGGCTGCATAGATCCCTGGAATCTCGATGTAATCGGCGAGCGTTCGACGCCCTTCCGGGTCGGTAAAACAGGGCAGCACATCATAGGGTTTATAGAAGACAATGGTCTTTGGCTTGAGCATCGGGATCGTTCCGCACCCCGCCAGCCTCGGTCAGCACTGAACCGAACAATGATGACAGCCGTTCTTTTTCATCACAAGGAGGTTTGTATACAATCGCCTACAGCCCGTCCTGTTTTCTGATCCCTACGCACGCCATCCAACTCCTTGAGAATTCGACGTCTGTCTCTTTTTTCTATCGATGCCATCAGATTCGACAGGCCCTCGCGCACGGTATCGACTTTGCTTTTGGAATGTTGCAATATGCGGCCACATTTATGCCCACCATCAATCCAGGAGGGTTTACTATGAATCACCCCACAGATTGGCGTCTCCGATTGATGATGCCGACATGTCTTTTGGCTTGTCTCGCTATCATTGGAACCGGCTGCGTCTCAACCGATACGCATCAGAAGGCGCTGGATGAACTGGAGAAGGCCAAAAAGCTGTCCGCCGCACAAGCCGCCGAACTTGAAGCACTCAAACAGAAGTCGAAAGCCGAGTCTGACCAACTTCAACAGCAACTCGCACAGGAATCCACTCAGCGGAAGGCTGCAGAAGAGCAGGCTGCGTCATTGGCAAGGGAACGCACGGCGCTGGAGGCTCGCTCCGGTGAATTACAATCCAAGCTTGATGGCCTTGAACAGGAGAAGGGACGGCTGAACAGTGAATTGAGTTCGGTGCAAGGACAAATCAAGGACCTCGAAGAGAAGATGGCGAGCGGGAATGCCGCTGCCCAAGAGCAGATGATGAAGCTTCAGAGCCATGCCACCGAACTGGAAAGCAACGCAGCCAGGATTGCCCAAGAACGTGAGCAGCTTCGGCAGGAGCAATCCAAGCTTGCAGCCACGTTGGAGCAGGAGCGGCAACGGCTCAAGGCTGAAGCCGAAGAGAAGGCCAGACTCGCGAAGGAACGCGAGCAACTCCAGCAGCAACAATCCGCTCTGTCTGCCGATCTGCACCAGGAGCGCGAACGCCTCAAAGCGGAGGCGGAGGAAAAAGCACGGCTCCAGCAGCAGCAATCCCAGCTCTCGACCACCCTGGACGAGGAGCGGCAGCGCCTCAAGAACGAAGCCGCCGAGAGAGCACGACTGGAACAGGAGCGTGCGGCCAAAGAGGAAGAAATCAGACGACTCACGAAAACGCAGGAAGAGTTATCGCGTTCTCTGCAGGACGAGATCGCAAAGGGCAACATCACCATTCAGCAAGTCCGGGATCGACTGACGATTAACATGGTGGATCGCGTCCTGTTCGACTCCGGTCGGGCTGAAATCAAACCGGCCGGGAAAAAAGTGCTCAAGCAAGTCAGCGACGTGTTGAACACAGTCACCGATAAGCAAATCCGCATCGAAGGCCATACGGACAACGTCCCCATCAGCACCAAGTTACAAGATAAGTACAAGACCAACTGGGAACTCTCTACCGCGAGGGCCACCACGGTCGTCCGGTTTCTGATCGATCAAGGCGGCGTCCAACCTCAAGCGCTTTCAGCGGTCGGATACGCCGATACACATCCCATCGCATCGAACGACGCAGAGGAAGGGCGCGCGTCCAATCGGCGGATTGAAATTGTCTTGTACCCAAAAGATCTGTCCAACATCGCCGGATCACCGGCGCAAACCGCGATCCCCACTTCGATACACTGACCTACGAGGGCGGCCTTCGCGACGAAGGCCGCCCGACTCGCCTCCTGTGGAAATCCGGCTGGATTTCACGGATCTCAACACAGTATGGTGTGTGCCATGCGTTGGGAAGGCAGGCGAGAAAGCGAGAACATCGAGGACCGCCGGGGGTTAGGGCCGGCGAGGATCGGCGGTGGACTTGGCATCGGCGGCATCGCTCTCGTCCTGGCTGTCAGCTATTTTACCGGAGTAAATCCGCTCACTCTCCTCGAGTTGATGAGCGGGTTCCAGAATACGACCGAGCCGCCGATCGAATCCGTGCCGACCGGGCCGGTCAAAGACGAGATCGGCCGATTCGCGTCGGTGGTATTGGCCGACACCGAGGAAACCTGGCAGCAGTTGCTTCCCAAGGCGGGACGTCCGTACGAGAATCCGCGGCTGGTCTTGTTTACAGGCGCCGTGCATTCCGCCTGCGGCGGCACGTCCTCGGCGGTGGGACCGTTTTATTGCCCTCAGGATCGAAAGCTGTACCTCGACCTTTCGTTTTTCAACGAAATGTCCCGGCGGCTTGGCGCTCCAGGCGATTTTGCCCAGGCCTATGTCATCGCACATGAGGTGGGGCACCACGTTCAAAATCTTCTCGGGGTTGCGGAGAAAGTCCAGCGACTCCAGCGTCAGGCTGGCGAAGCAGAAGGCAACGCCCTGTCGGTCCGCATGGAATTGCAAGCCGATTGTCTTGCCGGCGTCTGGGGGTACCATGCCAAGCGCGAACGGAATATGATCGAACCCGGGGATTTCGAAGAAGGACTCGCCGCAGCGGCGGCGATCGGGGATGACCGTCTGCAGAAGATGTCCCGCGGATACATGCAGCCGGAAAGCTGGACACACGGCTCTTCTCAGCAGCGGAAGGCCTGGCTGCGCAAAGGACTGGAGACCGGAAATCCCGACGTCTGCGATACGTTCGCTTCACGTGAACTTTAAGCAAATCTGGAGTACTCATGGTCGATGAAGATGCGTGTTCCACCGCCCCTCCTGCACCATCTGCCTGGGAGGCCGTATTGGCCGATCCGCCCTGGGCGGCGAAATCATTCCTTACCGTGGCAGTCGCCACAATTGGGGGCTTGGCGTCCTGGATTGGAAACTACACCTCCCCGGCCGTCGCTCAAATCGGCGGAAGTTACCTCGGAGGGTTTTTGATCGGTTGGGCCTTTCGGCGCTTCCTGCGAGTCGCCGCGATGCTGGTTGCCGTCCTATTGGCCTGTATCGGTCTCATGAAGGCCAGCGGCTGGATCGACGTGGACTGGAGCGAGCTGGAAGCGCAGGTCAGCCGGACAGTGCAATGGCTTCATGGCGAAGCGGAAGGCTTGAGGAACGTCCTGACGGGATTTCTACCGTCTGCGGGAGCGGCAGGAGCCGGATCGTTTTTTGGCTTCCGCAAGAAATGACGATGCCATACGGCGTTCGTGGAGTTAATCGGCGAGTTTCTCTTTGATTTTCCGCTCGGCTTTTCCGAAACCTTCGGCCGTCTTGTCCACGGCTTTCTTGAGTTTCTGCTCGACTTTTTCGGGCACGTGCTTGTCTTCGATCTTCTTGGCGGTCTTCTTGAACCCCTCTTCGATTTTCTTGCCGATCTTCTTTGCCGTTTCACCGACTTTCTCCGTCAGCGACGCATCGCTTCCGGCTTGCGACTCCGATCCAAAGACGGTCCCATGGCTCGTGAAACAGACGATCAGCGCGGAGACGCATACAATTGCCACTACCTTTCTCATGGTGTCCCCCTGTCATTGACCATCAAAGCTTATTATACTGTGCGACACCGGCTTCATACAGTGAAAGGTTTTTTCATGTCCCACGTGCGTGAGCGATCCCGCGTCGTCCGTGTCGTTCTGGCTTGGATGCTGGTCAGCCTCTCGTGTGTGCCGCAGCCGGCCTCGGCAGAGACGGGCGCGCAAGCCGACACGATCGAGCGTGCGAAGAAGGCCACCGTCGGTGTGCTTGAAGACACACAGGATCCCCGGACGCCCGACAAGCCCGGCAAGATCAAGATCCGCGGAACAGGCTTCCACTTCCGGGACGGCTATATCGTCACGGCGCGGCATGCCGTCGAAAAAAACAGCCCCACCGGTCACATTGTCCCCAAGGTCATTCATATTTTGACCACCGACCTTCATGAACTCGTCGCCCAGATCGTGGGGGAGAGCGCCTACCTGGACATCGTGGTGTACCGTCTGAATCAAAAGGACCGGCCGGTCCTCGATGTCGCCACGACCTTTGCGACCGACGCACCGACCGTCGGGAGCGAGGTGTTTACGGTCGGATATCCGATGGGCTGGGGTCCGACCATGGCCTTCGGCCGCATCGGCAACGCCAATACCTTCTTGCAAACCGTGGAGACGCGCCTGGTACAAGCCGATCTCTCGGCCTGCAGCGGCAACTCGGGAGGCCCGCTCTATAATCAAGCCGGCGAGGTCGTGGGCATCATGCACGCGGTGATCCAGACGGACAAAGACGAAACTCACGTCTTCTGCAGTCAAATGGCCTTTGCGATTCCGGGGACCTTGGCGGCGCGCATTGTTGCCGCCGCAATTGATGGGAAGCCGCTGGCCTTCTCGAAACTGGGCATTCACATGACGGCGGTGAAGGAGGGAACGAAGTGGCGCATGGCCGTCCAAGACGTCTCCGAGCCGGCCAAGGCCGCCGGCATTCAGAAGCACGACATTTTGCTCGCGATCGAAGACATGGATATTCTGGACGCCGCGCACCTGAAGAACTACCTGATCGAGCGAACGGTCCCCGGCCAGCGCGTGAGCGTGAAAGTCCGCCGGGCGGAAGCCGACCTGACCTTTACGGTCACCTTAGGCGGCGGTTAGGGGGTGGTGGAGGTAGATGGTCGCCTCTGCTCCCGCGATGGGTAAACCGCAGTCCCCCTGTCGCTGCTTGGCTCCGCAAACTTGGTCCGTCCTGGACTGTCGTCCGAACAGACCTTCGAACAATGCGTCTCGCCATCGCCTGCGGCGACCGCAGCGACACAGGCCTGCACCCATCGCAAAGTCGCGTGAGGTCACCATCTACCTCCATGCGGAAGGATTATTCAGAAAGGGAAAGGGACAAGCTGCGCCGGAGCCAATCCCTTATAATCCAGGATCCTCAAACAGCCTGTCGGCAAGGCCGCAGCGAGAGAACAGGCGAGTCGTACTGTTTCTGTGTACGGCGAGCCTGTAAACGATGCGAGAACGAAGCCTACGGGCTGTTTCAGGATCCTGGTAAGGCCTGATACCAGCCGTTGGCACAGACGAGCGTCACTGGGCAATCAAACAGGTGACTGAGGTTTTTCTCGGAAAGCACCGTCTTCTTCTCCCCATCCGCGAGGATTTTCCCCTTCTTCAACAGCACGACTCTTGTGATCTCCGGTGGAATCTCGTGAATGTGATGTGTCACGAGCAGAATCGTCTTCCCTTTGCGCATGTACCCTCGCACTAAATCCAAATAATGAAACGTGGCCGTCAGATCGAGGCCGCTGGTCGGTTCATCGAGCACAAGCACCGAGGGATCGTGGACGAGTGCGCGGGCCAGAAGACAGCGTCGTTGTTCGCCGGTCGACATGGCCGCATATTTCCGGTCGGTGAGCGGACTAATGCCAAGATCCTCCATGACCGACCGAGCGCGCGCGATCTGCGCATACGTGAAGTCCTGATGGCCGTAGGTGCCGATGCTGGCGTAATAACCGGACAGCACGACTTTCAGCCCGCTCACCTGCTCCATGTAGTGATGCTGCAGGTCGTGGGAGACCATCCCCAGGCGCTTGCGCACCTCCCAGACATTCCACTGGGATTCGCCGAAGAGCCGGATAGAAGTGTCGTCCCTCGGGACGGCATGGACCTCGCCGGCCAACAACTTGAGTATGGTCGACTTCCCTGCCCCGTTCGGGCCAAGAATCGCCGTGTGCCGATCCTCTTCCAGCACGAAGGACAGATCGGCGAAGACACAGGTCTCGCCGCGGTAGACTTGTGCGTTGTTAATCTCGAGGATCAACGCATTCCCTCAACGGCCTCCTAGAAGCTAGAGATCGCATAATCACGTGTCAAGTTGATGTGAGACGTAATTGGCAAAACGCAAATCATTTTGACAAGCCAATACCGTGAGCATACCTTATGTGGTGTTATTCCCTATGAAATCTCGAGCATGAGACGACCATGACCCTTCTCAGAATCTTTGAAATCGCGGTTGGTGCGCTGATTGTCCTTCTTGCGGTGACACAAATTGTCGTTCCCATCCTTCGGGGAACCCTCTTGTTCCCATTATTTCGTAAGGAGCACGAGCTCGAGTCCCAGCTCAGCCACGCACGCCAAGAGGAACTCGAAATCGGACTCGAGCAGGAACTTCAAAAACGCCGAGAGCAGATCGACAAACTAAAGCATGACAAATAGCAAGCGGACGCGGAGGAATCATGGCGGATGACACGATGAGAAGAGCACTCACAGACATTGGCGTCGGGCGAACGTTCACGTTGGGAGTGAGCATCGTCCTTTTCTTCGTGCTTCTCATGCTTTCAGGTCAGTTGTTCGAGACAGTCGACGCCGACATGATCATGGTTGTCCAACATCCCGTCAACGGCAGCCTGACGTGGTACAGCACCCCAGGGATCAAATGGCAAGGCTTCGGCAAAGTGACCCTCTACCCCAAACGGTCGCAGTATCCGTTCAGCATCCCTATCCGTTTCAACGACGGGGGACACGGAACGCTGAAAGGCTCGATTCAATATGAGATGCCGGTCGATGAAACGAATCTTACAGCCCTTCACGTGCGGTTCGGCAATTCTATGGCGATTCAAAAACAATTGATCGAGACCATTACCAATAAAAGCGTGTATATGACCGGCCCGCTGATGTCGTCAAAGGAATCCTATGCCGAGAAAAGAAATTATTTGATCAGCTATGTCGAAGATCAGATTTCGCGCGGAGTCTACAAGACGATTCAGCGGGAAATGAAAACGAAGGATCCCATGACCGGAGCCGATAAGACCGTCACGATCGTTGAGGTCGCCCTGAAGGACGGCATCCCCGAACGCCAGGAAGAAGCCGTGTTGGCCGAATTCGGCATCAAGGTCTTCAATTTTGCGATCGACGAATTGAGTTACGAACAGAACGTCGAGAAGCAGATTCAGCAGCAACAGCAGATCGCCATGGAGGTACAAACGGCGATCGCCAATGCCAAGCGGGCCGAACAGGCCGCCATCACGGCGGAAAAAGACGGTCAAGCGGCGGTGATGAAGGCTAAATACGAAAAGGAAGTGGACAAGATCAAGGAAGTCACCCTGGCCCAGCAGCGTCTTGAAGTGGCCTCATTGGATGCCAGGGCAGCGGAGCAAAAGAAGCGGGAGTTGATTCTCCTGGGCGAAGGCGAAGGAGCCAGAAAGCGGTTGATCATGGAGGCCGATGGCGCTTTGGAAAAGAAGTTGGATGCGTTTATCAGAGTCAATGAACTCTATGCGGAAGCGGTGAAGGGCTATCAAGGGTCACTGGTGCCAACCGTTGTCATGGGAGAAAACGGCCGACAACCGGCCGGTGGAGGAGTGGCGGAACTCATGCAGTTGTTCACCGCCATGGCCGCAAAGAATCTTGCCCTTGATATGGGCGTGGCAGGCGCTAATCGCACCAAAAAGTAGCGGCATCAGAAACTGATGCCGAAACACCCCACCACTCTTATCGGAAGCAGAGTCGCCGCATCACGACACCAACCCGCCTACGAGTCGGATCAGGCTTCGTTGGGCTCCGGATTCACCTTGGCGACCGGTGTTCGCTTGTCCTTCGAGGCCGACGATTTTACGGACGCGGCAATGCGCGGGGTCGGCGTCCGTACATCGGCGTTCTGGGCGCGATGGAGCAGGGCATGATCCATGAGCACCAGTGCCATCATCGCTTCCGCGATCGGAGTGGCCCTGATGCCGACGCAGGGATCGTGGCGGCCATTCGTTTCCACCGTGACGGGAAGCCCCTGCTTGTCGATGGAACGGCGCGGCACTCGGATGCTCGAGGTGGGCTTGATGCCGATCGTCACGACGATGTCCTGGCCGCTGGAGATGCCACCGAGGATCCCACCCGCATGGTTGGTGACGAAGCCCTCCGGCGTCAGCTCGTCACCGTGCTCGGACCCGCGCTGAGTGACTGCTGCGAATCCTGAGCCAATTTCGACCGCTTTCACGGCATTGATGCTCATCATCGCCGCCGCCAGGTCTGCATCGAGCTTGGCATAGACGGGAGCGCCCCATCCCACAGGCACATGCTCCGCGACGGTCGTAATTCTCGCCCCTACGGAATCGCCGGCCTTCCGCAGTTCGTCCATGAAAGATTCCAGCTTGGCGACCATTTCCCCGTTCGCCGCGAAAAATGGATTTTCACTCACGGCATCCCACGATTCAAACGGAACTTCATGTGGTCCCAGCTGACTCAAGTATCCGTGAATCACGACTCCGTAGGTGTCTTTGAGCCATTTCCTGGCGATCGCCGCTGCGGCAACCCGAACGGCGGTTTCCCGTGCCGACGCGCGACCGCCGCCTCGGTGGTCGCGGATGCCGTACTTTTGCCAGTAGGTATAGTCGGCATGGCCTGGTCGGAACGTGTCGATGAGATTGCCGTAGTCCTTGCTCCGCGCGTCCTCATTGCGAATCAGCAACGTGATCGGCGTTCCCGTGGTCTTGCCTTCGAAGACGCCGGAGAGGATCTCGACTCGGTCCGATTCCTGTCGTTGGGTCACATGTCGGGAAGTACCTGGCTTGCGGCGGTCGAGATCGTGTTGAATATCGTCGGCAGACAGCACCAGGCCTGGAGGGCAACCATCGACGACACAACCGATCGCCGGACCGTGGCTTTCGCCGAATGATGTAATGGCAAAAATATGACCAAACGTATTGCCCGCCATCTCAGATCTACTCCAGAAGATCGAGCTTGATATGAAGCTCCTGCAGTTGATCAGCCGCCACGGCTGACGGCGCGTCCGTCAGCGGACATTGGGCGCGCTGCGTCTTGGGGAAGGCGATCACATCGCGAATCGACTCAGCGCCGCCGAGCAACATGATGAGGCGGTCCAGGCCGAAGGCAATGCCTCCATGCGGAGGCGCACCATATTCCAAGGCTTCGAGCAAAAACCCGAATTTGGCCTGCGCCTGCTCTTTGCTGATCCCCAGCAGATCGAGAACACGCAGCTGGACGTCGCTTCGATGGTTGCGGATGCTGCCGCCGCCGATCTCGCTGCCGTTGAGAACCATGTCGTAGGCCTTCGCTCGTACGCGCAACGGCTCGGAATCCAGCAACTGAAGGTCCTCGTCAAGCGGCGCGGCAAACGGATTGTGCATGAAAATATACCGCTTTTCTTCCGGTGAGTAGTCCAGCAGCGGAAAGTCGGTCACCCACGCCGGTTTCCAGGCCGTCTTGTCGATCAGATTGAGCTCCTCACCGAGAAGCAGCCGGATTCGGCCAAGCACGTCGTGGACCACTGCCGGGGTATCAGCGCCAAACAGCACGAGATCGCCGGGTTTGGCCTCGGGCAAGGCCGCGGCAAACGCTTTGGCATCGAGAAACTTCGCGATGACCGAATCCAACTGGCCATCCGCCGTAATTTTGAGCCAGGCGAGTCCCTTGGCGCCAAAAGTCCTGGCCGTTTCGCCCAGCGCATCGATTCGGCTTCTGGCGATGCTTTGGCCGCCTTTCACGATGAGAGCCTTGACGATCTTGCCCTTCCCGGCCGCCTCTCGAAAAACCTTGAACTCGCTGGCGGCGGCGAAGGCGGTCACGTCATAGAGCGGCATGTCGAACCGGAGATCGGGTTTATCCGACCCGTAGCGCCCCATCGCCTCTGCGTAGGTCAGCCGGGGAAAGGGCGTGGGGAGCGTGACCCCTCCCGCCTCGCGAAAGACCGTCACGATCATCCGCTCCATCACACTCATGACCTGCTCGCGATCGACAAACGACATTTCCAGATCGATCTGCGTAAACTCCGGCTGACGATCGTTGCGCAGGTCTTCGTCGCGGAAACAGCGCGCGATCTGGTAATAGCGATCCACGCCGCTCACCATGAGCACCTGTTTGAAGAGCTGCGGCGACTGCGGGAGGGCAAAAAACTGTCCTGGGTTTACGCGGCTCGGCACGAGATAGTCCCGTGCGCCTTCCGGCGTGCTCTTCGTGAGAATCGGCGTCTCCACTTCCAGGAATGCCTCGCGGTTGAGAAAACCGTGTACCGCCTGCACGATATTGTGCCGAAGACTCAACAGCCGCTGCATCCTCGGTCGGCGAAGATCGAGATAGCGGTACTTCAACCGGATGGCTTCCGTCACCTCGGCGTCGTCCTCGATGACGAATGGCGGCGTCTTGGCCTCATTGAGAATCTCGACGGCATCCACGAACACTTCGATGTCTCCTGTCGACAGATTCGGGTTCTTCGAGTCCTCGGGACGCGCCATGACTTGGCCCGTGACCGAAACGACACATTCGCTCCGCAACGTGTGCGCGGCCTTGTGGACGTCCCGATTCCGTTCGGCATTGAACACGACTTGCGTGATTCCCGTCCGGTCGCGAAGATCGATGAACATCACCATGCCATGATCGCGGCGTCCATGCACCCAACCCTGCAACACCACGGTCTGACCGACATGCGCCCTGTTCAATTCTCCGCATCGATGCGTTCTTGCTTTCACGTTAGACCCTCTTTCCTCTCGTCGACCATCCGCCCCGTCGGCGCTGACCTGTGCCCTTCCTCGATCGCGCCCAGCCTTGCCGGCGCTCCGACCGTCCTGGAGCGTTTGCCGCTGGGGTCTCCTCAGCCGCTGCCACTCGCTCGTCGACCAGCCGGCGCAGCGCATTCGCCTCACGATCCGTCAGAAAGCGGAACTCTCCCGGCTGCAGGTCGCCGAGTGAAAGGGATCCCATCCGAATGCGCAGCAGTTTGATGACCGGATGGCCGACCGCTTCCAGCATCCGCTTCACTTGATGTTTGCGTCCTTCACGGATGGTGATCTCCAGCCAAGAATTCGCCTCGACCTTGCGCACTTTCTTCACCTGTGCCGGGCTGGTCATGCCATCTTCGAGCCTCACGCCCTGCTCCAGGCTTCTGATTTCCTCGTCTGTGAGGACACCCTTCACCTTGATGAGGTACGTCTTGGGCACGTGATACCGCGGGTGCAGCATGGCTTGAGCGAGGTCGCCATTGTTGGTCAGCAACATCAACCCCTCACTGTCGAAATCCAACCGGCCGACCGGAAAGACCCGCACGGAAACGCCACGCAGATAATCCTTCACCGTCGTCCGTCCCCCCGGATCGTCGAGTGTCGAGACGACGTTCTTGGGCTTGTTCAACATCAGATAGACGAACGGCTGCGCGGCGCTCAAGTGTTTGCCGTCGACCTTGACGTGATCGCGGCTAGGATCCACCTTTGTCCCTAGCTCAGTGACAACCGCTCCGTTGACCATGACGCGTCCGGCGGCAATCAAGCCTTCGGCTTTCCGCCGCGACGCGAGACCGGTTCCGGCGATCAATTTTTGAAGACGAACTTCCATCTTGATGACGATCTATTCCCACTCAATGGTGCTTGGCGGCTTGGAGCTGATGTCGTACACTACACGATTGACGCCCTTGACCTCATTGATGATGCGATTGGACATCCGGCCCAGCACCTCGGCGGGGATCTTCGCCCAGTCCGCCGTCATGCCATCGAGACTCGTGACGGCGCGGATCGCCACCACATGTTCATATGTCCGCTGATCTCCCATCACGCCGACCGTGCGGATGGGCAGCAGCACGGCGAAGGCCTGCCAGATATCCCGATACAGGCCGGCGCTCCGTATCTCCTGGTCCACGATGGTCTCCGCGGCACGCAAGATGGCCAAGCGTTCTTTGGTCACCGCTCCCAGCACCCGAATCGCGAGTCCCGGCCCGGGAAACGGTTGCCGCCAGATGATCTCGTCCGGCAATCCCAATTCCCTTCCGAGCACCCGCACTTCGTCCTTGAACAATTCCCGCAGGGGCTCGATCAGCTTCAGCCTCATGCGGGCCGGCAGGCCGCCGACGTTGTGGTGCGTCTTGATGGTCGCCGACGGCCCCTTGAAGCTGACGCTCTCGATCACATCCGGGTACAACGTCCCCTGGACCAGATACTTGATGTCCTTCAACTTCTTCGCTTCGGCCTCAAAATTCTTGATGAAGAGACGTCCGATGTTCTTCCGCTTTCGCTCCGGGTCAGTCACGCCCTTCAATCCGGCGAGAAACTGCTCGGTCCGATCCAAGATGCGCAGATTCAAATGGAGCTGGGACGCAAACGTCTTTTGCACCTGGTCGCGCTCGCCCGCCCGCAAGACGCCGTTGTCGACAAAGATGCAGGTGAGCTGGTCACCGATCGCACGATGCGTCAGGGCCGCGGCCACCGATGAATCGACGCCGCCGCTCAAGGCACAGATGACGCGCGCCCTGCCGACCTGCTCACGAATCTGCTTGACGGCGGTGTCCACATAGGACTGCATGGTCCACGTCGGCTTGCAGCGGCAGATGTCATACACGAAGTTTCTGAGCAGCTTTGCGCCGTCCGGCGTATGTGCGACTTCGGGATGGAACTGCAGGCAATAGATGCGGCGCTTCCCGTCGTCTCGTTTCATGGCGGCGATAGGAGAATTACTCGTGTGGGCGATGGAGCGGAACCCAGGCGGCATCCGCTCAATGCGGTCGCCGTGCGACATCCACACGACCGTCGAGCCTCCCTTCCCGATTCCGGCAAAGAGATCGCTCGCGTCGTCGATCGTCAGCTCCGCGCGGCCATATTCCCGATGCTTGGACTTGGCCACATCGCCGCCTGACAAATGGGTCACCAGCTGCATGCCATAACAGATTCCCAGTATCGGAATGCCCTGTTCGAAGAGCTCCTTCGAGACGGTGGGGGCTTTTTTCTCATAGACGCTCGAGGGCCCGCCGGAGAGCACGATGCCCTGCGGGCGATACGCCAGCACCGTGGCCAAAGGCACGGTACAAGGAAGAATTTGGGAGTACACCTGCGCCTCACGGATGCGCCGTGCAATGAGCTGGGAATACTGAGATCCGAAATCGAGAACGAGGATTCTGTCGTGCCAGAGTTCCATCCGAATCCGTTAGGCGTAAGGGGAAAGAGGTAAGGGGTAGTGAACTGGTCGAATCACGAATCGGTCTGCTAATCGCCTAAGCCTGACGCCTTACGGCGGCGGTTATTCCCAATCCATGCGATAGTTCGGCGCTTCCTTGGTGATGATGACGTCGTGCACATGACTTTCACGGAGCCCCGCGACGGTCTGCCGGATAAACGTCGCATTTTTCTGAAGGTCGGGAATCGTCTTGCACCCGCAGTAGCCCATGCCCGACTTCACCCCGCCCACAAGTTGATAGATGACCGCGGACAGCGGTCCCTTGTACGGCACTCTCCCTTCAATACCTTCCGGAACGAGCTTCTGCGGCGGGCGCCCGCTTTGCCCGTACCGATCGCCGCCCCCTTTTTCCATGGCGCCAATCGATCCCATGCCTCGATACACCTTATAGGTTCTCGCCTGGTAAAGAACGGTTTCGCCGGGGGATTCCTCCGTCCCGGCCAGCAATCCACCGAGCATCACCGTCGAGGCCCCCGCCGCCAGCGCTTTACTGATATCACCGGAAAACTTGATGCCCCCGTCCGCCACGATCGGGACACCGCTGCCTTCCAACACCTCGGCACAATCGGCGATCGCCGTCAGTTGCGGCATGCCGGA
This sequence comes from Nitrospira sp., assembly GCA_035281245.1. Lineage (GTDB taxonomy): Bacteria > Nitrospirota > Nitrospiria > Nitrospirales > Nitrospiraceae > Nitrospira_C. The sequence continues at coordinate 4,427 of DATEEH010000027.1, read as the reverse complement.
GCCGGACACGATGCGTGTCGTACAAATCGACCCCGGCCCGACGCCGACCTTCACCGCATCGACGCCGGCCTTCACCAAATCCTTCGCGGCCTCGGCCGTGGCGATGTTGCCCGCGATCAACTCCACCGTGGGATGTTGCCGCTTGATCATCCTGACCGTATCAAGCACCGCCTGCGAATGGCCGTGTGCCGTGTCGACCACGACGAGATCGACGCCCGCTTTTTTCAGAAGCGAGAGGCGTTCCTCCGTATCCGGGCCGACGCCGACGGCAGCGCCGACCCGTAACCGTCCGTGGGCATCCTTGCAGGCATTCGGATATTTGATTCGTTTCTCGATATCTTTAATGGTAATCAGTCCCTTGAGTTCACCCTGTTTGTTGACGACGGGCAGCTTCTCGATTCGATGCTCGTGAAGAATCTCCCGCGCTTTTTCCAGGCTGGTCCCTTCGGGCGCGGTCACCAGCTTGTCACGCTTCATGACCTGGGAGACTTTGAGGTCCAGGCGCGACTCGAACCGGAGATCCCGATTGGTCAAAATGCCGACCAGCTTCTTCTGCTTGGTCACCGGAATGCCGGAGATCCGATACTTCGCCATGAGCTGGTGGGCGTCCCGGATGGTTTGATCGGGCGAAATGGTCACCGGGTCCAGGATCATGCCGCTTTCGGACTTCTTGACCCGGTCCACTTCCGCGGCCTGGTCGGCAGGCGCGAGCACCCGATGAATGATGCCGACGCCGCCTTCCCGCGCCATCGCGATCGCGAGGCGCGATTCGGTGACGGTGTCCATGGCGGAGCTGATGATGGGAATATTGATTTGGATGTTCCGAGTCAGCTGGGTACGGACGTCGACTTCGCTGGGCAGCACGGCGGATTTGGAAGGGACCAGAACCACGTCGTCATAGGTGAGTCCGAGGCGTGGTTCTTTCTCCAACATAGTCCTCCGTGAGATGGGCGCTCAGGCCTTTTGAGGTTGTTGTGCTTTCTCGATTTCCGCGGCCGCTTCCGCCTGCTCCTGCAGGCGCTCGCTTCCTTCGTCGGCCGGCATGAACTGCTGCACGCGGGTATTGCCGCTGTCCACGACGAACACACTGCCCTTGGCGTCGACGGCAACTCCATAGGGGAAATTGAATTGCCCGTCGCCGTTGCCGTAGCCGCCCCATTGCGTGATGAAGTTGCCTTCCTTGTCGAATTTTTCGACCCGATGATTGCCCGTGTCCGTGACGAATACGTCGCCGGCCGCATCAACGGCAATGCCCCACGGCGACCGTAACTGCCCGGCCTCCTGCGACAACGGACTGCTCGCGTGGCCGGCCTCCGCACTGCCCCCCCATTTCGTCAACAGTTGAGGCAGCACGTTGGTGCTGGTATCGAACTTTTGCACTCGGTGGTTGCCCATGTCCACGACATAGACCGCCCCGTCGCTTTGATCGACGGCGATTCCGCGCGGAAAATAAAATTGCCCGTCGCTGTTGCCGAAGCTGCCCCACGACATGATGAACTCGCCCGTCATGTCGAATTTCTGCACCCGGAAGTTGGCGCTGTCGACGACGTACACATAGCCGCGGACGCGGTCGACGGCAATGCCCCAGGGCGAATTGAACTGGCCTTCGCCGTTGCCCCGCGAGCCGAACTTCATGAGATAGCCGCCCAGTTTCCCGTCAAACTTCTGGACGCGGTGGTTGTTGGTATCGACGACCCACACGTCTCCTTTGCCGTCGCACGCGATGCCTGTCGGATTGTGAAAATTGGCATTGGCCGCGCCGAAGTTGCCCCATAGGATGATGAAGTTGCCGGTACTGTCGAATTTCTGAACACGATTGTTGCCGTTGTCCACCACGAACAGGGAGCCTTGTTGATCGACGCACAAGCCGTACATCGGCGCCATGAACTCGCCGCCGTGCAAGAGTGAAGCGCCGCGGCCCGACCGGCCCCATCGCGATACGCAGAGATAGCCGGACGTGTTGACCAGAATCGTCGCGCTGGCCGGTGTTGAAACGTTTCCGCCGACATCTTTGAACCAGACGTAAATGGTCTTCTGACCATCCCCGGGAGAGAGAATGAAAGGAATCGTGGCGCCGAACTTCAAGGCCGGTGTCACTTCGACCCATCCGGGCGTGCCGGCCATCGGCGTCATGGGGGCTTCCGACACATAGTAGGCGCCCACCCCGGTGTCGATGTCGTTCGCTGAAATGGTCACGACAACTTCGGGCGAGTTGGTCATGAACGCACCATGATTCATGACCGCATATGGATTCTGCGGCGCCGTGATATCGATCAGCACCGGGGTCGCGTTCACCACGTTCGAGAGCTCGCTCTCGACGTCGCCGTCGAAGACCGCCGTCACAGCGTAGAAATAGACGGTGTCGTTCGTGAGGCCGGTGTGCGTAAAGGGATTGGTCACCCCCTCGACTTTAGTCCCGGTTTGTTTCGTCAGCGGCTCTGATGTGTTGAAATACAGGTTGTAGGAGACGGCGCCTGGGACTTCGAGCCAGCTCAGGAACGTCTCCGTGTCGCCGGCCTTCACCGCCACATTGCTCGGCGGCGGCGTGTCGTTCGGCGCCTGACTTTTGAGCTTTTCTTCCTTACCGCGGTTGAGTTCCTCTTCGGTCGGCACGTACTTCAAGACACGATTGTTGCCGCTGTCGACGACGTAGACACAACCTTCTTTATCGACGGCGATTCCATACGGGAAGTTCAGTTGGCCTTCCGACTTCCCGCGATTGCCCCAGACGCAGAGGAACGTGCCGTTGCCGTCGAATTTCTGGATGCGGTGGTTGCCCGTGTCCACGACATAGACATTGCCCAAAGCATCGCAGGCGATCCCCCACGGCGCCTTGAATTGTCCCGGCCCCGAGCCCTCGCGCCCCCACTTGGTGAGAAAACTTCCGCGGGCGTCGAATTTTTGAACGCGGTTATTGCCTTCGTCGGCCACGTAAATATTGCCCACGAAGTCGACCGCCACGCCTCGCGGAAAGAAAAAGGCGCCGTCGAAACTCCCGTCGCGTCCCCATTTCAGCAGGGGTGTTCCGTCCGCTTTGAATTTTTGAATGCGAGCATTGCTCGTATCGGACACATACAGATTGCCTTCTTGGTCCGTCGCCACACCCCATGGCACATCGAATTTGCCCATATCGGCGCCGCGCCAGGCAAAGCCGAATTTTCCCCAGGCCTGCATGACGTTGCCGTCGAGATCGAATTTCTGCACCCGGTTGTTCCCGCTGTCGGCCACGTAGACGCTGTCGTTTGCGCCCACTGCCAGCCCGCGTGGATAATAAAAATTCCCTTCCTGGGAGGACGGCTCCCCGCCCCAACGGGAGACGAATTTTCCGCTCTTGTCGAATTTCTGAATCGAGTGATTGTCGGTGTCCGCGACGTACAGATTGCCTTCTTTGTCGAGCGTAATGCCGGTGGGGGAGCTGAATTCTCCCTCATCGACGCCCTCCTGACCGATACACGCCGCCAAGAGATAGGGCGAGGGAATGGCCATCACTTCCTGTGATTCCGGGCTCTCGCCTTTCGGCGTCACGACCGTGACGACATAGTGGTAACAGGTGCCGTTGGCGAGATCGTCATGGACGAAGGGCGACTGCGCGCCCTCCAGACAGGTGGCCTTCTCTTTCTTGACGCCGATGACGCTTTTGAAATCTTCCGGGCCTGCGATCGGCCGTGTCAGCTCGGAGAACTTGATCAGCACTCCCTTGGTCGTCTGAAAATAGAGGTTGTAGTACATGGCGTCGGGAACGGGATCCCACGTGATCGTGATCCGGCCGTTTCCGCATTTGGCTGCCACATTCGCAGGCGGAGGAGGGAGTTCTTCTTCCTCCGCGATCGAGTCGCCGGCGCCCCATTCGCCCTGATGTCCTTCAACGGACAGCGGCGCACGACGGAATGGAAAGATCTCGTCCAAAAGCCATGCTTTCATCATAGGTGGTGCCTCTTGTTCCTCGACAGGGTTAGAACCAAGAAACGAGCGTCTTTCAATGAGTTAGATCGGGATTGGGGAGTCTAACAAAGCGAAAAGATGAAATGCAAGGGAGGCGTGAGGAAGCGGAAGGTCGCCTGCTGCTCCAGCGGCGGATAAACCGCATGACCCTGTCGTTGCTTGGAATAAAGAGGGGCTATGGCCTGGTCGGTTCCTGTGCTCGCGGAAGGCGGCACACCAGAAACGGAAGGGCATATGGGCTGGTTGATCTCCTTTGCTCGCCGAACGCGCACACCAGAAAGGGGTATAGGAGGCGGATGGTAACCTGCTGCTCCAGCGGCGGATAAACCGCATGACCCTGTCGTTGCTTGGCTCCGCAAACTTGGTCCGTCCTGGACTGAGTCCGAACGGACCTTCGAACACTGCGTCTCGCCATCGCCTGCGGCGACTACAACGACAGAGTCATTGCATCCGCCGCAAGTCGCAGCGAGGTCACCATCTACCTC
>DATEEH010000026.1:0-4561 GCA_035281245.1 Nitrospira sp. | reverse complement strand
CAAAAGCCCGCGGGCTGGCGAATCGACCCGCCGGTATCAGAGCCGAGCGCCGCGACACATTCGTCTGCGGCCACTGCGGCGGCAGAGCCTCCGCTGGAACCGCCCGGCACGCAATGGAGGTTCCAAGGATTGCGGCTTGGACCGAAGGCGGAGTGCTCCGTCGACGATCCCATCGCAAACTCATCCAGATTCGTCTTGCCAAGGAGAATGTAGTCCTGCGCTCGCAGCTTGGCGATGACGGTCGCGTCGTAGGGAGGGATGAAATCTTGCAGCATGCGCGACGAGCAGGTCGTCTTTACACCTTCCGTACAGAGATTGTCCTTGATGGCGAGGGGCATGCCGGTGAGAGGGCTGGTTTTTCGCCATCCCTTTAACTTCGCGTCAAGATCGGCGGCCTGCCGGAGGGCTGCATCCGTCACCTGCGTCACATAGGCCTTGACCTTGGCTTCGACCTGGCCGATCCGGAGCACATAGGCGCGCACGATCTCCACGGCCGTCACTTCCCCGGCCGTGAATTTCTTTTGCAATTCGCACAACGACAGCTTATGCAGCGACATGACCGTTTATTTCGCCTCGACGATCCGATTCTTGTCGTTGACGCGGACGATCTTCGGTGTATGTTTCTTGATTTCTTCGTCGCCGTAATATTCGTAGCAGAAGATGATGATCTGATCGCCGACGGCCGCCTTGCGGGCCGTGGGACCGTTCAGCACGATTTCACCGCTTCCGCGACGTCCTCCGATGGCGTAGGTCATGAACCGCTCGCCGTTGTTCAGATTTGAGCAGATGATCGCCTCATAGGGCAGGATCGCCGCCGCTTCCATCAAATCCTCATCGATCGTCAAACTCCCCTCATACTCGAGGTGGGTGGCGGTCACCGTGGCCCGATGAATTTTGGATCGCAACATTTGTCGAAACATATTCTTACAAACTCTTCAACGTTCAGACATTACTGCTCACGCATCCCTGTCACCGTTCACGCTCCTCGAGAATTCGCGGTACGGAAAACCCGTCCGCTTCCCGTTCGGGCGCGTTCGCAAGCGCCTTCTCCACGGGCAATGACGGCCTGACGACGTCCTCCCGGAACACGTTGCCCTGCCCGAGGACGGTCGCGGTCGGCTCGATGCCCTTCGTATCGAACCGCTTCAGCGTTTCCACATGCGTCAAGATTTGACTCAGTTGTCTGGCAAACGCTTCCCGCTCGGCCGGCGAGACATCCAACCGAGCCAGTTTTGCAACCTTCTCAACTTCCTCGAGAGTAATCTTCATCGTTGTCTTGCCTCTTGGAGGATGTTCAAAATCGTCTTCCAGCAAGGCCGCAGGGAATCCGGCAACCGAGGCGTACCCTCCGGGGTACGTCGCAGGAAGACGGACGACTGAGAACGAAGCGGGGAGCGATTTTCAACATCCGACTACTCTACCGTGACGCTCTTGGCTAGGTTCCTCGGCTGATCCACGTCCGCTCCGCGAAGCACCGCAATGTGATAGGCAAGCAGCTGCAGCGGGATCGTAAAGAGGATCGGCGACATCAAAGGATGCGTATCCGGAATCGTGAACACGGCGTCCGCCGTTCTTCCTAATTCTCGCTCCCCCTCAGCCACCAGTGCAATCACGGGGGCCCGACGCGCCTTGACCTCCATCAGGTTGCTCACGGTCTTCTCGTACAGGCGGTCTCGGGGAGCCAGCACGACCACGGGCATGTCCCGGTCGATGAGCGCGATCGGTCCATGTTTCATTTCACCGGCCGCATACCCCTCCGCATGGATGTACGACACTTCCTTGAGCTTCAGCGAACCTTCAAGGGCGATGGGATAATTGATGCCGCGGCCCAGAAAGAGGAAGTTGCGTTTCTTGTAGTAGCGTTTCGCAATGGCCACGATTTCGGCTTCACGCCCCAGGACACCCTTCACCAGCTGCGGCAGTCTCACGAGACGGTCCAGCCAGGCTTTTCCATCAGCCGCGTTCATGACGTTGCGGACCCTGGCCAGATGGAGCGCCAGCAGGTACAAGGCGATCAACTGAGCCGTAAAGGCTTTGGTCGAGGCCACGCCGATTTCAGGGCCGCAATGCGTGTAGAGGACGCCGTCGGATTCGCGCGCCAGCGTGCTGCCGACCACGTTCACGATGGACAGCACGCGGGCGCCCTTCTCCTTCGCTTCGCGTGCGGCGGCCAAGGTGTCGGCCGTTTCACCGGACTGGGAAATCGTAATGAAGAGATCGTTCTTTCCCACCAAGGGATCGCGGTAGCGAAATTCACTGCCGATATCCACCTGTACCGGTGTCCGGACCATTTCCTCCAGCAGATACTTGCCGACCTGACCGGCATGCCACGACGTCCCGCAGGCGACGATCCAAATACGGTCGACGGCAAGAAGCTCGGTCGGCGTGAGACCGATGTCGGCGAGATCCGCTTCGCCTGTCTCGTACGAATAGCGGCCGCGCATGGTGTCGAGAATCGTCTGCGGCTGCTCGTTGATCTCCTTCAGCATGAAATGCGGATAGCCGCTTTTCTCGGCCGCCGACGCATCCCACGTTACTCGCGTAGTCTTTCGCGACACGTCTCGGCCTTCCACATCGGTCACCCGGACGTCGTCCTGCGTCACGACCGCGACATCGCCCTCTTCGAGATAGATCACGTCCCGGGTATGCGCGAGCATGGCCATGACATCGGAGGCGACGTAGGACGCGTGCTTGGTCCGGCCGACGACCAGCGGACAGCCGGATCGCGCTGCGACCAGCCGCTCGGGCTCCTTCTCACAGATCACCGCCAGGGCGTAGCTGCCCCGTACGTCCTTCACGGCGCCACGGACGGCGTCGGCCAGTTTCAGTCCGCGCTGCAGATACTTGTCGATGAGATGAGCCACCACCTCGGTGTCTGTTTCAGACTGAAACGTATACCCCTCTTTTTGAAGCTGTTGCTTCAGGGGCTGGTAATTTTCGATGATCCCATTGTGCACGAGGACGCATCCGTTCGATCGATGGGGATGCGCGTTCTGCTCCGACGGCTTTCCGTGGGTCGCCCAGCGGGTATGGCCGATGCCCGTGAAGCCATTGATGGCCTTTTCGGCCAGCGACTTTTGGAGATTCGCGAGTTTGCCGACGCTGCGCCGAACCTCGATTTTCTCGCCCTGCATGACGGCAACGCCCGCAGAGTCATACCCGCGATACTCGAGCTTGGCGAGCCCGGCAATCAGGATGGGAACCGCTTCCTCACGACCGACATACCCGACGATACCGCACATGGGATGAGCTCCCGACCGTCAATCCGTTATCGTGATCGTCTCTTGGACGGCTTCGTGCTTCGACGCCGCGCCTTGCCGGTCTTCCGACCCGGAGACGTGGGCTTTGGTGTCAGGCTGCCGCCCTCTGCAAGAAGGGCACGCCGCTTGGCCGCCCACCCCGGTCTGGTCACCTGCATCACCCGGGAAATGACGAGTGAATCGAGGGGGACATTTTGAGTCACCGTTGTGCCGGCCGCAATCACCGAACCGGCGCCGACCTTCACCGGCGCCACCAGTTGCGTGTCACTGCCGATGAAGACCCCGTCTTCGATCACCGTTTCCGCTTTTCGCACGCCGTCGTAGTTACAGGTGATCGTACCGGCGCCGATGTTGACGCCTTTGCCGATTTTGGCGTCGCCGAGATAACTGAGATGATTGGCTTTCGATCCTTCGCCGAGCTCGGTTTTCTTGGCTTCGACAAAATTGCCGATCTTCGCGCCTTTTCGCACCAGCACGTGCGGGCGTAGATGCGTAAACGGCCCAAGAGTCGCATCGTCTTCAATGTGCGAATCGCGAAAGACGCAATGGTCGAGAATCTCGACCCGGTTGCCGACGATGCAATCGGTGATGCGAGTGCCCGACCGCACGATGGTGTCTTCCCCGATGACCGTCCTTCCTTCGAGCATCACGTTCGGATAAAGGACGGAGTCTTTCCCTATCCTGACTCCGGCATCGATCCAGGTGGAAGACGGATCGATCATTCTGACCCCGGCATCGAGCCAACGGTGCCGAATCTGTCGGCGAATGACCTGCTCGACTTCCGCGAGCTGGCGCCGCGTATTCACGCCAAGCCCCTCGTTGGGATCCTCGAGCTGTACCGCCGCGACGCGGCGTCCTTGCTTCATCGCCATCTGAACGATGTCCGTCAGGTAAAACTCCCCTTGTGCGTTGGAAGGTTGCACCTGTTCCAGGGCCGAGAACAAAAAATCCCCGTCCACGACGTACGTGCCTACGTTGATTTCATGAATCGCCTTCACGGCGGCATCGGCATCGCGATCTTCGACGACGCGCGACACGCACTCGTCCGAGGAGGATCGCAGGACACGCCCGTACCCCGCCGCATCCTCCAGCACCGCGGTCAGCACCGTCACGGCAGCCTCCTGCCGTTGATGCACTTCGAGGAGTTCGCGCAGCGTCGATTCCCGCAATAACGGCGTATCGCCGTTGAGAATCATGAACTGATCCGGCATCGACCGTCCCGACTCCAAGAACACCGGCCTGGTTTGCAAGACCGCATGGCCCGTTCCCAGCAATTCCCGCTGTTCGACGATCCTGACCGG
>DATEEH010000025.1:0-24786 GCA_035281245.1 Nitrospira sp. | reverse complement strand
CCAGAGACAAGTCAGCCACATTGAGGTTCACGGCAGCGGTCGCCGCCGCGCCTGTGGCATAGGTCGCCACGACGTTCAGCACGTGGAGGCCTGCGACGTTCCCCCAACACGAACTGCTGATGCACCAGTTCCCCGTCAAGGACTGGCCGTCCGGCGACAACGTGAAAAAAGTGCCCGAGGGCCACGCGGCAAAGGGAGCGTGGCCATCCCGTGACAGCTCCACCTTCGTCGGCCTCGTGCCGGTCATGCCCACCGTCACTGCCGTCGTCGTCCCTTGGAATGGGAGGCTCGGGGCGTTCGGGACGGAGAGCGACAGATCAGCCACGTTGAGCCTGGCGGTGGCGGTCGCCGTCGCGCCGGTGGCATACGTGGCCACGACGGTCAGCACATGTTCGCCTTCGTCATTGCCCCAGCACGAACTCGTGATGCACCAATTCCCTGTCAAGGACTGGCCGTCCGGCGACAAGGTGAAAAATGTACCCGTGGGCCACGCGGCAAAGGGAGCGTGGCCATCCCGCGATAGCTCCACCTTCGCCGGCCTCGTGCCGGTCATCCCGACCGTCACGCGAGTGGTGGTCCCATGGAAGGGAAGATTCGGCGCGCCAGCGACGCCCAGACTGACAGACGCGGCGGGTGCCGGGGAAGCATTCGGGGGGTAATAGGTCAAGACGTTGCTTGGCGCCGATTCGTTGGATGCGAAGTCGTAGGCGGTCACGACATAGTGTTGAACGACCGAGGGTGTGCCGATGTTGAAATTCGTCACTTTCCCCAGCGTAGCCAGCAGGGTCGCCGTCCCATAGGATTTCCCACAGGGGAGCTGACTGCACTGGTAGACACGGTACCCCGCGAGATCGGACGACACGGTATTCGCATCCCATGTCAGCGAGGCTCCCCATACAGCGGTAGACCACAACCCAACAATGACGGCGCCGGCCTTGAGCCAGTTCATATGGATACCCCTATGATGTGTTGCTTTCAGCAAGGACGGTGAGCGCATGCATCGGATAAGAAACGTCAACGGAAGTAGGCACACCCATGGCCTGATCAAAGTTTCATCAGGCGTCTCACTCGTTTGTGGTTGGGTGATGCAGTCGTCGATCTAACTGTTGCTGCGTTGCCGGTTCGTCGCGCGTGTTGACGACGCGAAACGAAGCAATCGGTGTGCCATTTCAGAAATTAAGGGGTGGGGTCTGTAGGAGGCAGCGAAACCCGAATTCTCGAAAAGGGCACATGAAGATGCGTAAGCACCGTGTAAAACTTCAGATCATCGGTCTGTATCACTGTATGAATTGTCCTCATGCCCCCTTTCTTCTTTGTTCAACTTTCTAGATGAAACACGCAAAGGCTGCTATTCTCTGCAAGGACAAATGGCCAAGATTCTCGTCATAGATGACGATGCCAGAGATCGGGACCTACTGGTTACCGTCTTGGAGGAAAGAGGGTATGAAGTCATGTTGGCAGAGAATGGTCGAAGAGGGTTGATGTTCTGTCACCGCCAACAGCCTGATGCTGTCGTGTTGGACCTCTGCATGCCTGAAGTAGACGGTCGCAGCGTACTGCATCAGTTGCGTACACTGTACCCCTCCCTACCAGTCGTAGTATTTAGTGGGTGCCGCACAGAAGAAGTTGAGGAAGCGGTGCTGAACAGCGGCGCCACGGCCTTTCTCCAAAAGGCATTTTCGCTGGATAAATTAGGGTTGGCATTGCAGGAGGTTCTGCCGCCTCCCGCTAAGTCCGACGCCTGACATGCCAACGTCAGCGGTTCGGCCCACCGCATTGCTTTGATACTCGTAAAATAGCCAGTCGCCTTTTCTTCTACCTTTTTATTACTTCGAAATCCTGTGGAAAAGTAGAATGTCCCCGTTTATTCTTGTCCAGAACCTTATCGACTTATCGACTTATCGATGGGTTAGTAAAGTAGCCTGTCCCCTTTTTTCATCCCGGATTCTTACCACGTTGACGATCTAACTCCTGCTGCTCCATCTGCTTGCGCATGTTGCTGATATCGATTTGCTGCTGCCGCTGGCGAAAATAATCGAATTGCTGTTGGCTCCCACTCGGCGCCTTCAGATTCCCTTTTGAGTCGTAAAAGTTTCCTGCCCCTACGACCGTGCCCGTCACCAAGCTTCCCAATACAATTCCCAGTGCAAATTGTTTCATAGCGGCATCCCCCTATGAGTTGAAAGTTGAAAGTTCAAAGTTTCAAGTTGTGTGTTCCAAGTTGCGAGTTTCGGGTTTCGAATGCTCTTCCCTTAGAAATAGTTTCACACAAGAGTGTGACATCGGAGGTCATTCCAGGCCCCCACCTTCGGGGGATTCCTTGTGCTTTTGTGAACCTGATAGGAGAGACGAGGCACAGACGATCACTCGCTTATGTCAGATCCGACATGCACCAGCGTGATGAGTGATGGGCGAGAGGCGGGCGTGAGGTGAACCGGTGAAGGGTAGCAGTCAACTCGCTCGCCTTTTTGCGATGAGTTCTCTTACGGCCGGGACAAGATCCGTAGGAATTTGCTCTTCATAGTGAGCCAAGACGCGACGAACTCGCGTTTCATCCCATCCTGGCGGGAATTTGCTCTGCTTCATGATTTTTTCTTTCGACGTCGTCTGTATGCGAACAATGCCCTGCCGCTCAATTGATACGCTGCAATGACGAATACTGAATCCGGCCCTGGATTGCGCTGAACCCTTGCTGCAACGGTGTCTTTGAATTCACGTGTGAGGGCCATAGGGCTCCTTCTTCAGAACCTTCCTCCAGTCGACCTGAGGACGGTTCTTGCACGAGAAAGCGTCGCGTTCCTCGCTTATATTCCGGCCAAGTATTCGGAGCGTGTTGTATGCGGGTGAGAGCGGTGGTGATTTCCTGGAGGAAAGACTCCCCGAGGCCAAGCCGTTGCTGGTTGTACCAGGATATGGCTCGCTCTAACTCAGCGACGGCCTCGGGGTGAAATTCAAGGGCCAGCTTACCGGCCATGTCGCAGCCGCTTTTGCACCTCTTCCCATGGAATCGTCTTCACCTCGCCACGCTCCACTTGCTGTAGCCGTCGCTGCACTTCTTCCTGCCATGCCTGCTCCACGTCGGCCTCGGGAGCCTCGTCCAGACTGGCGATCAACTGCTCTGCTACTTCCGCTCGCTCACTAGGTGGCAATTTGAGTGCCTCTTCCAATACGACTTGAGACTTTTGCGTCATGACGAACCTCCAGTCACGTACTAGAGCCACTTTCAGATTCCTATTATGGGCCGAAGACCCTCTGGAAACAATCGATGTGCCCTACTCCGTCGGCCTCTTCCGGCCGGAAAGCCCCAGCCGGGAGGCGATCTCAGATTGCAGACGGTACATAAGCCACATTTAATTTTGAGCCTTAAGAGCCGGACCGTCGATGGCGAGCGTGATATGGAACGCCGTCCTTCCACTTCCGTGGTCATCGTTCGTCATTCTTCGCTCGCCGCCGTTCGCTCTCTGCCACCATGGCGGATAGGTCTTCTGTCGCGCGAATTTCAAAAGAGCCTGCCTTGACTCCCGGATGCTTCGACATCAACTGGACGGCATGGTCGAGATCCCTCGCTTCGAGCACAAGGATTCCGCCTATTTGCTCTTTCGTCTCTGCATAGGGCCCGTCCGTCACGAGCACTTTGCCTTTCTCCCACCGCAAGGTCCTGGCATTCCGTGCGCTCCCAAGCGCGTCGCCGCCGGCAAAGTGTCCGTTTCGTCGCAGCACATCGTCGTAGGTGAAGCACTCATCGATGAACGCGTTCCGTTCCTTCTCGGACATCGCCACCAACCTCTTTTCGTCCGCATACCCAAGACAGATGAATTTCATCTTTCAGTCCTCCCGTTTGATCGAGCACTCGCGGCTTTCATCTTATAGTCTTATAGTCGTTGCAGGAGGCGGAAATCGACAGCAGCCCTTGTGGCTAATTTCCAAGGAGTTAGGAGGAAATGGTCCTTCCAAGCTTGCTGATTATCTTTTAGGCGAGGCCTGATTGCTCTCAGCTAAAGAAGGTCCGTCCAAGCTACCCTTGTTGGCCTCTCAGGAGCAGCCTGGATCAGTCCAAACGTGCGCGCGTTTTAATGATCCCTCCAAGCTTGCTCGTATCTTCTTTAAGGCGTGGTATATCGCGCATGCTGTGATCGGGATCGATCGCGCCTTGCCGCTTGCGCCTCCAGAACAAATTATGAGCGGGTGGCGTCGACCTGGGGGCCTGGCCGCCTGCAGCGGGGCCCCACACCGGGCGGGGTGCGAAGCCGGCGGGGCTGGTCGACGACAGGACCCGCACGTTTAATTTCCTTTAGACGCCGGACCGTCGATGGCGAGCGTGATATGGAACGCTGTCCCCTCGCCTTCCTTGCTTTCCACCGTGATCGTCCCGCCATGCGCATCCACGACGTCCTTCACAATCTTCGTGCCGAGTCCCGTACCCCCGACCTTGCGGCTGATCGCCTGGTAGGAGAAGAGACTGTCGCGAACCTCCGGTGACATGCCCTTGCCCGTGTCGATCACCGAAAGCACCACGTGCTGACCGGATTCGTCCAGGCGTCCTCGAACCGTGACCGATCCGCCCGCCGGAACTTCCGGAATCGCATTGTTGACCAGATTATAGATGGCATTGAAGAGCCGGCTTTCATCAGCCCGGATGACCGGCAGCGTGTGGAGCCCCTCCGCCCGGAGGTCCACGTGACGTTCATTGGCCAGGATGCGAAGGGTCTGGTGCACGTTCGACACGACGTCGGCCAGGCGGCAGGGCGCAAACTGGGGTGGCCGAGTCAGGCCTTTGACCGAATCGGCGATCTCTTTGACCCGGTCGTGGATGCGCCGCGCGTTTTGCCTGATCATCTCGGTCAATTCATGAGTCCTCTCTCGCGCGGGTTTGGCGGACGTCGACGCAGGCTCCGGCAATGTGGCAAAACATTCGCTCAGTTCCTCTTCGAGCAACTCGGCGCCGCCCGTGATGGGCATGAGCAAATTCTTGAGGTCGTGCCCGATGTCCCCCAACACCCGTGCCACTTCGCCGAGCCGCTGCTCTTCCACCAGCCGGGCCTCGGTCCGGCGAAGATCCTCTTCCGTCCGCTTGCGATCCACGAACAGCCCGACTTTGATCCCGATGTCGGCGACCATGTCGAGCACTTCCTGATCCGGCTCGCGGCTCTGCCGGCTGAAAAATTCCATGACGCCATACAGCTGCTCGCCTTTGCACACCGGTAAGGCAAAGCCTCCGCGGAGGCCGGCGCTCGCCGCCATATTCCCGCGGCGGAACGTCGGATCGGCACAGACGTCTGGAATCCAGATCGGCTTGCCGGTGGCCCAGACACGACCGATAAGTCCCTCCCCGCGTTGAAATGTCCGGCCCCTGCTGTCGTCGACGAACGCGGCGGCTTCCACGTGCGGCGCATGCCACAGGTCGACAAAGTGGAGGACTTCTCTGTGCTCATCCCTGCTCCAGAACATGCCCAGCTCCCAGTCGAGGCTCTCCCCGAGGGCACGCAAGACCGCCTGAGCCGCATCTTTCAAGGTCGCCGACTCGGCCAGGGCCCTGGTCACCGCATATTCCGAGGCCAGACGCCGGCTCGACCGCTTGGTGTCCGCCAGCGCCGCCCTGGTGTCGCCCACCATCCGTACGTACCCACGGCTCACATAGGTCAACGCGAGCACGTAGGCGGTGAGTCGAACGAGATGCCACACCCACCAGGTACTGTCCCAGGGTGCGGAAAACAGGAACATCACTTCGGCCAATCCAAACAGCAGTCCCAGCGTCGCGAGCAGCTGATGTTCCGCCCTGCCGGTCCGGCCGGCTTCGAGCCAAAACCCCGCCGCACCGGCGAGGAACAACGCGGCGGCGATCCCATTGACGGCGAGCGCAACCGGCGCAAATTCCTCGTGCATTGTAAATCGTGGCAGTTGGTGGGGAGCGGCGACGACGAACAACCCGAAGCCGACCGTCCCGCATGTGACCAGGTAAGGAATGAGGTCTCTGGTCCGCTTCCCGATCATCCCCGACGGATGCCACACGAACGAGAAGGCCACGCCGCCGAGCAGACTCGCCGCGCTGCGCAAGAGTACGAAGCCCTGCTCCGGAGAGGAGACGGCGTGAAACCCTTCGAGTATCCCCATTCCCAGTAACCCGCTCGCCAGCCCCTGGAGCCTCTCATCCTCCCACTCCACTTTCCGTGCGAGTAACACGAGGCCCATCAGGACTGCCGCCAAGCCGCCCAGGGCTTCCACCGTCGAATGCAGAGGTACGTGGATCGAGATCTGATGCGGCCAAAGGAAGTGGACGAGCAGACCGGAGAGCACAGCGGCGGCGACCATACCGATCGGAAGGAGCGCTCGAGCCATGGCGTGACCCGCGACAGGATAGGCAAGGACATTACGACGGGGTGGAACCACGGGTCAACTGAGATTGCTCCTTCCAAGCTGGCTCGTGTCAGTGCCTTTGCTTCCGTTTTATAGACGGCGATGCGTTTGATGTAGAAATCACGGACCTCCCCGTTCCAATCGCTCGCGTTTACTTTTTCTCATGAGGGATACGTGAGCCCCTTGACATTATGTGCTGAAGCCGATGCGGCGGGGCTTTGAGGAGGGCTGCATCATCAACTCCCGGATGGCTTCGAAGACAACGCGGAACTGGGCATCGTATTTCTTCTCAAGTTCTTTAAGTCGGCGGGCCAGCACTTTGTTAGAGGTAATCATCTCGCGTAGCCGCACAAAGACTCGCATGATTGTAATGTTTACCTGGATGGCGCGCTCACTGTGTAGCACGCTAGAAAGCATAGCTACACCTTGTTCAGTAAACATATATGGCCTGTATTTGCGGTGTTTCCCCCGCCCCCCTTTTAAGGTCACATTTTGTGACCTTAAAGACGCTGTCTCTTCCTCTGTGAGTTGAAACATGAAGTCTTTTGGAAAGCGAGCCAAGTTTCTTTTCACTGCTTGATTGAGAACCTTCGTAGTCACTTCATAAAGTATGGCCAAATCGGCATCCATCATGACTCTCTGTCCGCGGACAGTAAGAATGGTCTTCTCGATTCGTTCGTGCGGCGTCAACATACGGCCGCTACAGATACCGTTTTTATGGCACAAAATCCAACGGCGATAAGCGGAAATGGTTGTATTTATGCGGCTTCGACGATGAAGTTAAATTAGGGGTCGTTGAAGGCAGATTTGCCATTCAATACTTCTCTGACCACGGTGACCATTCCTCCTCAGCCGGCCGACCCCCATTCGCAGAGTGCCATCTCGACCTCGAGACATGCCCAGAGAAATGCGTGGACCTCTCATCAGAGTATCGTCCATGTAAAGTTCTGTCGTAGTCAGAGACACCTAATGAGCCAAGTGATTTGTTCATCGGCACCACATCTGAAGGATTCTTCGTATATGCGATACGCCCATCACATGACCCGAATGCCTGAAATACAAGCAGGAACAGGGTCAGCACATTCGTAGCAAGGTCCATCGTAATCTCCTTGGACTTGAGAAATTTCCGGGGATGCCGCTATCGTCTCTGGATATTCCACCCCTTCCCATACGGATTGTTCGGTGAATCGGACCGAAAGGGGTTTCCGGCACCGAACTGATTGTTGATTGAATCAGGTGAAAACGGTGATCCGTAGCGGCCGAATGGATTGCTGGTCGAGTCTGGATCGTAGGGATTCGCGCTCAGGTTGCCACGATAGTTACCCTGCTGGTCATACAATTTCGGTGCGTCGGTGGCGAAAGGATTCGTCGCCGATTTGTTGCTGAATGGACTGCCATATGGGCTGAACGGATTATTGATGCCGTTTGGCGCAAACGGACTCCCCTTCCCGAACGGATTGCCGCTTGATTCGTAGTCGAACGGATTGGCGCTCAGGTTGCCGAGATCTTCGGCAACGCTCAATGAGGCGATGCCGAGTAGAATCACGCCGCTGGTGAATGTAAGAGCCGTCGATCTCATGACTTCGGTACTCCAGATGGATCCGAAGGCCTATCATCCCAGACGGGCCCCTGCTCGGATTGCCTGCGGCGGCGATATCGCGCGGTATTTGTGCACTCTTGCATTGATCCGCTTTCATCCAGAATCAATGTGACATAAAGTGCTTGGGGTTTATTGATATCTTGACCATTCTGTTGCTCGTTCATGTATTCCTCCGTGGTTGTGCTATTACGAGGTGCACATCTTAAAGGAGGACTGTGACAGGTAAGGTCACTGTCTTACTAACCCTTAAGCGGTAAGGAAGAGCGCCGGCAGTGAGATGATCAGATGTGATTCTGCGAATTGTCGCGGTTGCCGGGCTGACGGCCAATTAAGATATGAGATTTGAAAAAATCTGAGATGGCGCGCTCCGCGCCTGGTTAGGAACTCACTTTCTTCATCTCACTCGCTAAGAGGTCGTTAATAAGCGATTGATAGGGGACGCGACGCTTCGCTGCGACCGTCTTCAACCATCGAAGCACCTTTGGGTCAAGGCGGATAGCGATCAACTGTCGAGGCTCGTCTCCTAACGGAGGACGTCCAATCCGGCGCATGGAGGCGAGTTGTTCCTGAGAGAGAGGCGGAATGTCTGAATAGTCAATCCTCTTCCGTTTGGTAGCGCTTTTTCTCTTGTCGGTTCGCCAGCCGCGCACTGATGATTCTGATATTCTTTTCATGCTGAGATCCGGGGATAGATTAACGCCCACACGTGAGCTTGAGGCTCAGGCCGCATGCGAAGCGGCTCTTTCTAAGAGCTCATGAATGAGCGTCTGATAGGGTTTGCCCTGCTTGTCCGCCATCTTTCGTAGCTGGGCCAACAATCTCGGCGACAGCCGAATTGCGATCAGTTGTTTGGCCATGCCGCTTGACGGCCTCCCGACCCGGCGCGCGCCCCGAAGTTCCCCATCGGTTGACTCAGGAATGTCCGAGAAATCAATCTGTGAATCGGGCATATGCCTGACGTTCCTTGCGACTCGCTTGCCGAGGGCTGATGATCCGGATCGTTTCTTTTTCATGCTCCCTCCGGCGCCGTACTGATTATTGAGCGAATCTAGAGAAAACGGTTGCGTTGACAAGGTCGCGCAACATCTTACCGGTCTTTGCGTCCCCTCCCAAATATGCATTCATGACCTCAGTAAAGAGTGCTTCTCTAAATCGCGGATCGCGCTGAACCCTTGCTGCAACTGTGTCTTTAAATTCACGTGTGAGGGCCATAGGACTCCTTCTTAAAAATCTTCCTCCGTCGATAATCTGTCCAGCGCTCTCGGCGCCGCTTCAATACGCAGCGTCGTATCGGTGAATCGGCTCACATTCATGCCGTCGCTCTTTCACTAAGTGTTATTATTCGGCAAACTCACGCCGATTTGAGCGCCTTGCCTCCTGCGATGGGAACAAAATGAACTTCCACGCGACGCTTCAACGCGGAAGCGATTCGAGTCAGCATGGCAAGTGAATGTCCTGCATACTCTCCGTCTTCGAGCCGGCAGATGGCAGAAGCAGTCGTGCCCACCAATTTGGCCAATTCCCGTTGTGTAAGCCCGGCATTCAGGCGTAGAGCGATGAGCTTCCGTGCCACAGTATCGCCCGTGCGGGCCTCTTGAAGCGCCTTGAGCCGCGCAGGCCGTCCCTTGTAATAGCGCCGATACAAAATTTGTACTGCGTCCGTTGTGCCACTGCGCTTTCGTTTTGCCATGTTTATTTCTCCAGGTATGTGTGTGCGTCCGGGTCTTGCTCGAAAAGACGCTTCCGCTCCAATGCGACCCGAATGTCCCTGTCTGGAACCTCGCGTTCTTTGACAAGACCGTGAGCCAGAATAGCGGCAATTTTGCCTCGAAAGAAATACAGGATCCGATAGTTGATCCCTTCCCGGGCTATACGGAGTTCGTATATACCGTTTCTCAACAAATCAGCTTCAGGCCGCCGCAATTCATGGCCCAGCTCTCGTAAACGCCCGATCTTGACTACACACTTGTCCTGGACGTTTGCAGGAAGGCTGTCAAGCCATTCCAATACCGGGACATTCCCATCTGCGTCTCTATAGAAGACTACTCGAGTCCTTGGCAAGTGTCCTCGCGAATGTTCTCATATTTGCGAACGTGGTTCAAGTCCTAACGCCGAGTCTTATGGATACCGGTTTCACTGCACAAAATCAAACTGCGAGAAGCGGAAAAGGTTGTATTTATGCGGCGCTAAGAGGAGAAGCCAACCACCCGTTTATGTCAAATCCGACATACAGGCAGGGACCGGCGAAGCGGCATCTCAAATCTCAAATCGCAAATCTCACATATGAGATGACGCACAAGCGCTTGTGTCAGAAGACATATAGGCTTCGTTTATGTCTCCTCAGGCATCCGGGGTATCCGCTTTAGACTTGCTGTTTGATGGCTTGCGAGACCGTCGGAACGTGGCCGTGGCTTCGGACAAGCACTCGAACGTGTGAGAGACGTTTTCTTTGAGAAACGTGATCCGGTTGTGTTCCGCGACGCCGAGTTCTTCGCCGGCGGCCCAGACGTCGTGATCGGCACCGAGGTAGATGAAGGTCCACCCTTCGTCTTCGTACGCTTTGATCATGTCGAAAATCTGTGCGCGCGTGTATCGCCGTGACGCGTTTTCCTCGCCATCCGTCAAAATGACGCAGAGCTTTCGAGACTCCGCCGGCACCTGCAGTCTTGCAGCCGTGAGGGTGCGCCCGATCGCATCGTACAGCGGCGTCGTATCGCGCGGCCGATAGGTTTCGACGTCCAGATCATGCACGCGGGCTACCGGGGTGGCCTGATAGCGCACCTCTGTTTTCCGTGAATTGAACAGCGTCAGGGTGAGAACGGTCTCGGCCGGTTCCTCGCGCAGCGTGGCCACATATTGATTGAAGCCGGTGATCGCGGCGCCTTTGCACTCCTGCATCGAGCCGGTCTCATCGAGAATCAGCGTCACGTAGAGCGGTTGTGGTTCGCTTTCAGGACGATTCATAACAAGCGCCTCCCAGTTAGAGTTTTGAGACGGCGCGATGTTATCCGACGACTGTGTCAGGGAAGGTCACACCTTCAAGAACATTCTGAGCGAGGTGTGTGACCTCACATGTCACATCCATGTCGTATGATCGCCAGCCATTTGGTCAGCCTTTTACCTTGGAGGTAAACCATGACACACATTCGATCGGTGGTTTTGTGTGCCGCTGTCTTCGCGACTAGTGCCACCGTTGCCAATGCTCAGTATTTCGATCCATACAACTCCGACACGTTGTCAAATCCGCTGAGTCGTGATTTATACGGGAGGCCGGTTATACCGCCTCCGACCTCAAGTCCCTCGTATGGCTATGGCGGAAATTCCAATCCCTACGCGCAGCCGCCACAGCCACGATATGCACCGCCACCAGCGCCTTCGGACCCTGTGGTGAAGCCCCATGATTTCTCGGTCTTTGATAAGGGACAGTACAGAGGGATGTGCACCGCAACCAAGGACGCGGTGTACTGTTACTGAGCGAATTATGTGCTGAAGCCGATGCGATGGGACTTTGAGGCAGGTGGTTCCATGAGTCGGCGGATCGCTTCGAAGAGCGTTTTGATATGGCCATCATGGCTCGCGACGGCACGCTCAAGTTCGGCAATTTTCTGAGCTAGCATCTTGTGACTTCCCAACATTTCACGCACTTTCACGAAAGCTCTCACCACATAGATACTCACCTCGACCGCTCGTTTCGAGTTGAGTACGTTCGCGACCATAATTGCTCCGTGCTCGGTAAACGCGAGCGGCAGTGCTGGTGAAAATTTTAGATTAGCGAGGTGGTCACAATTTGTGACCACCTCAAGCTTCTCTTTCTGCGTCAGTCGGAACATGAAATCTTTCGGAAAGCGTTCGGCATTCCGCTTCACTGCTTGATTCAACACCTTCGTGCGCACGCCATAGAGTTTGGCGAGCTAGGAATGCAGGATCTTTTTCGCCTCGGAGGAGACCGCATCGGAGAGAGAGTGCGGCCGGACGACGCGGACGCCGCTGCCGAAGCTCAGCACCCACCCGACCAACTCACGGCTGTCGGCCACTCTGAGCGTCATGAGCATGTCGCCGTTCTTCATGGGGGTGACGGTCTGTGTGGGATGCCAGATGCGGTCTTTTGCCCAAGCCGCGGTGGGCTTGTCGAAGCGGAGCGTCACCTCGATCGGCCGCCCCAGCATCACCGTCAAGGAGTTTTGGACGAACGCCTCCAGATCGAATCCAAGCGGCATTTGATAAGGATGGTCCGTCAGCGCGACGGCCTTCATGCGCTCCACCGCGAACATGCGGGGTTCCTTTCGCAAGTGGCAGTATCCCACCAGGTAGAGCCCGCCCGATGCATACCAGAGCCGATAGGGATCGATTTCGCGGCGAGTCATGCGCAACCGCGACGCCGAGTAGTACCGCATCTGCACCGTTTGTTTCTTGGCGATGGCTTCGGTCAGGCGGTCAATGGTTTCTCGATGCAGGCGGTAGTTCTTATGCGGGCCGAGTCCCACCGAGAAGACGCTCTGGATCTGTTGCACATAGTCGATCGAGGCCGCGGGCAACAGTTTCGACGCCTTCGCCATCGCCGAATCCAGAGCGTTCTGAATCTCCGTGCCGGCAAGCGGCTTCAGCAGTGAGCGGCTGATCATCAGCGCCATCAACTCCGTGGGCGAGAAGCTCAGTGCCGGTACCTGGCGAGCCCCGTCCATGAGCCGCCAGCGGACCCGTCCGTCAATCCGTTCGTTGATGATGGGGAAGATCGTCGCGAGCGCTTCCAAATCCCGCCGGATCGTGCGTCCATGCCTGGGATAGTCGGCGGGCAGCCGATCGGCGATTTCGTCGAGGGTGACGCCGCGCGACGACTCCAGGAGTCGAAGCAGGTGCCACTGCCGCATGATCTGGTCGTTGCGGGGCATCGAGAGCCTTCCCTCCGATGGCCATGTTGACATTTTGATTGTCCGGCGTTCAATCCTGCGGAGGAGTGAGGCAAGAAAGCCTCATGGCGAAGCGCCATCTCAGATCGCAAATCACAAATCTCAGATCGCAGATCTCAGATCGCAAATTGCAAATGCGGGGGACGACGCGGGGCGGGTTACTTTTTCGCTGTGTCGTAATAAAAGCGTTCCTGGACAATCTTGCCGTTCCGCCACTTCGCCACCGACACCTGCTCGAGATGGATATGTTCACCAGTCGTCGTCACGAAATCCACGATGGCTTCGTAGAAGGTCACGTTGTCGCCGACGCCCGAGGCCGTGACGTCAAATCCCTTCCACTCTTTGACGGCGCTCATGAATTGTTTTTCCCGCTCGATGTTGGCCGCCAGGCCTTTCGTGGGTGGATTGGCGTTATCCTGCATCACCGCGTCCGTGTCGTAGAACTCGTTCAGCGCCTCGATGATCTTCCCTTGTCGAATATGGGTGTGGAGGTCCTGAAGTCGTTGCTGAAGATTAACGGTGCTCATGATCGCTCCTTTCCTTTCATCGAGAGGCCGTTTAAAAGACCAATCCTTTCATGATCGAACTGTCTTGCTCGTTGTTCCTCTGTTGGCTGTAGCTTTCGTTCGGGACGACCGGACAACCCTCATTCTGCCGGCGGGCCTCCTTCTGCTGGCGCATTCCACTCTTGGCGAGCACCACATGCGGCTGCGCGGACTCGACGGCGTCAACGACGAGGACCTTGATGCTCTGCGTATCCCGACCTTGGGCGCTTGCGAACACTCCCACGGCAAACATCATCAAGAGAGTTAAAATCGTGTTTCTCATCTCGCCCTCCTCAGATTCCCTTCTCTCGTCCACTTGTCTGTGCCTTATCGCAGGGATCGTACCAAGCGACAGACGATCCTCGACCGGCAACCTAAGTTATGAGAAGTCAAAGGCGTTGTTGGTGAAAACCAGCTGACGTTTATGGCGGGGTGAAACCAGAGTGACGAAGGGACGTCGTCGTCATATCGGCAGCGTGCCGAAGGATCGGCACCACTCAGTTATGCCGCTACTGAAAATACCGTTCCAGCACTTGGGACTCCACATCGGTGCGCTTCTGTTCGATTTTTCGCCGGTTCGCCCTCAATTCCTCTATCAGTCTTATGTACTGCGCTCGTCGCTCGGACCATTGGGTGCCGATGGCAGCCTTGTCCTGCGGCGCCGACTGCGCCTGCTGAATCGAGTCGAGCGAGGACACCAGAGTGTCGCGTTGGACCATCCATTGCTGAAGGTGCAGAGAAGAACATCCACATCCACCCCTATTCCGCTTTTTGATAGGAAATCCGGTAGATCACGCCCGCTTCATCATCGGAGACTAACAGCGAACCGTCGGGCATCTGGAGAATGTCGACCGGCCGTCCCCACGCCTGCTCGCCCTGCAGCCACCCTTCTGCAAACGTGGAATAGCTCCAACGCCCGTCTTTGGCCGGAGTCGCGAGTGTAATGCGATAGCCGATCTTTTTGCTGCGATTCCACGATCCATGTTCGGCAATGAAGATGCGTCCTTGATATTCAGGCGGAAACATCGAGCCCGAGTAAAAGCGCATGCCCAATGCCGCGACGTGCGGCCCCAATTCGAGGGCGGGGGCCTGAAACTCCTTGCACGCATGCTGTTTGCCAAATTCCGGATCGGCAATCGCGTTCCCGTGGCAGTAGGGGTAGCCGAAATGCAATCCGTCCTTTGACGCATGGTTCAGCTCATCCGGGGGTTGATCGTCTCCCATCCAGTCCCGGCCGTTGTCGGTAAACCAGAGCTGTTTGCTTGAAGGATCCCAGTCGAACCCCACTGAATTGCGAATCCCGCGCGCGACCACTGTATAACCAGAGCCATCGGGCATCATCCGGGCAATATGGCCATGCCGATCGAAGTCGACTTCACAAATATTGCAAGGTACTCCCACCGCGACATAGAGCTTTCCATCGGGGCCGAACCCCAACGGCTTCCAACCGTGGGAGTGTTCTTTCGGCAGTCGATCGGTGATGACGGCGGGAGCCGGCGGATCGGTCAGGTGTTGTTCGATCTCGTCATAGCGCAGAATCCGATCGACGGATGAGACGTACAACGAACCGTTTCCATAGGCCACCCCGACCGGCATGTCCAAGCCCTTCGCAATCGTGTAGACCCGGTCTGCCCGATGATCGCCGTTCTCGTCCACGACGGCATACACGCGGCCTTCTTTTCTGCTGCCGACAAAGAGAGTGCCCTTCTCTCCGAGGGCCATGCCCCTCGCGTTTTTGACATCGCTCGTGTAGAGCGTGATGGAAAATCCGGGAGGCACCTTGAGGCTCTGCCAAGCGACCGAGTCGGCGCGCAGGCACTGGGCGTAGAGAAACACCATTCCGATCATGACTCCCAGGGTAACGAGACGAATCGTCATGGATTCTCCCTCCATGATGCCGCGGCGCGATCACTTCTGCTCGAAGAGTTGATACAACCATTGGCCCATGAGGCCCAAAAGAGGCGGCAAACAGAGGCTCGGCAGCAGCCGCGCGGCGGTCATCGGCCACCCCAGCAGCGGGGCCTCGAAGCTCAGCACGCGGATGGGACTCAAGAGGACTTTCGCACTGATCAGGGCGATCAACGGCCCTGGAGCCGCACCCTGACGTAATAGATTTGCGGCGATGGGAAACGTGACGTATGGTCCGCCCGGAATGAGCAGGCCCAGCCCCCACCCAGCCAGCACGCCGTACCAAAGGTTTTGTTTGCCCAACCACCGCAGCACGACGGCCTCAGGGATCATCACTTGAATGAGTCCGGCAAGGACGAACCCGAGCAGCAGCTCGAGCCACACACTCCCAAGCAGTTTGCCCGAATGACCGAGCGCGACCCACAGCAAGGCGGGATCGCTCAGGGCAACGGCACCGGCGACACCGATCACGGCAATGATGAGCAGAATCAGTGCAAGATCCATGGTTGTCTTCACGGCACCATGTGAAGCTCTCTCTTCCGTAGCGGCGCTCGCCCGGAACTCTTCTCCGCCGCGTCGCGCGCCGTGTGAATCAGATGGTGATCCGGGGACCAGCGGCAGACGGGATCCACAGCCTCGACATGACCGGTCAGGTGGAACGCCTGACACCGGCATCCGCCAAAGTCGACCGTCCGGTAGGCGCAGGTGCGGCACGTGTCGGCCATCCACTCCTCTCCCCGAAAGCGATTGAAGCCTTCCGATTGTTCCCAAATATCCCGCAGCGGTCTCGTCCCGGCACGCTCGAACGTGAGACCCGGCAAGGTGTGGGCCAGATGGCAGGGAAGCACCACACCATCCGGACTCACGACGAGGTGACGCCGGCCCCACCCATCCATGCAGGCTCGTGGAACGCCTGCATGGTAATCGGGCGTCACGAACAGAATCTCCATCCGGCCTGCGAGCCGTTCCCGGGCCGCCTGGGCGATACGCCTCGCCTCTTCGAGTTGTGCTTCCGTCGGCAGCAGGCCCTGCCGGTTCACGAGGGCCCAGCCGAGATACTGGGCATTGGCGAGCTCAAGCCTCTCGGCGTGCAGGGCTTCGGCCAATGCAATGATGTCGCGGATCTCGTCGAGATTGCGGCGGTGCAGGACGATGTTCAGCGTCAAGGGCATGCGAAGCTCATGCGCCCATCGCGCGACGGCCAGCTTCGCGTCGTGGACCGCCAGACCGGCAATGTCATCCGCGAGATGCCGATTCGTCGACTGAAGCGAGAGTTGAATCGCGTCCAATCCCCTGTCGCGACAGCGTGCAAGCCGCCGGCGGCTGAGCGGAACGCCGCTGGTGATGAGATTCGTATACAAGCCAGCATGGTGCGCATCTTCGATGAGCCGTTCGAGATCGCTTCTCAACAGGGGCTCCCCGCCGGTCAGATTCACCTGCATCACCCCCATCGCTTCCGCTTCAGCGAACAGACGGCGCCATTGTTCGGTGTCTAACGCCGGCCGGTCGTCATACGAGAGCGGGTTTGAGCAATAGGCGCACTGAAGCGGGCAGCGATAGGTCAACTCCGCAGTGAGCGTGTAGGGCCGTTCACGCATATGAGGTCATTCCAAGGTCAGGAGGCCGCGGCGGCAGAGATCATGGATCAAGCGGTGCACGTGGTCTTCGATAATGTGACGATGGGTCTGCGGGTATTCATCTGAGAGGGCCTTCACGATGCTCGAAAGCGTTTCCTGCCCCCGGCAGCGCTCGAGGATCTCGCCCGCGGATCGATTCAGCAAGAGGCCCCGTTCCGGCCAGAGAAGCACAAAGGCGTCTCGGTGCCGGTCGTATCGGAGACGGGTCTTAGGCCGCAACGTGGGACGGCTCGCATCGTTCATTGGGAATCCGGCTCTCACAATGTCGGCACACATAGGCGGCATAGAGGCAGTCCAGGATATGCCAGAGAATCTCCGTTTTGCGTAACAACGCCGCCACACAGCGGTCTTGCTGGTCGGTCGTGACCGCCCGACTCAGGACAAAGGCCAGGGCTTCCTGGCTGTCACGAGTGGCCTGCGACAGACGAGAACGAAAATAGGCCAGCCCGTCAGGATCGACCCAGGGATAATGTCGCTCCCATGCGGCGATGCGAGCCGACATCAGCGTCGGCGCGAACAATTCCGTGAGCGACGCGGCCACCGCTTCGACCAAGGTCGCCTCTCTCACGAGCGACACATAGGCATCGCAGGCAAACTGCACGCCGGGCAACACCAGAGACGGCGCGGCCTCCAAGGTGTTCTCTGGTATCCCCACCGCGTACGCCAGCCGCCGCCAGAGGGCCAACCCGCCGGGGGTCTGTTCATCGCCATCTTGATCATGGAGTCTTCGCGACCACATCCGGCGGAACTCGAGGTCCTCGGACTTCGAGAGGATCAAGGCATCTTTGATCGGAATCCGGGTTTGATAGTAATAGCGGTTCAAGACCCATTGCTGCAGTTGATGCGCGGTCAATTTCCCGTCGTGCATCAGCACATGGAACGGATGCTCATGGTGATAGCGTTGGAACCCCAGGCGCCAGACGCGTTCTTCAAAGGCGGTCATAAGATGACCTCCATTCCATCGTAGGCGACCTCGATGCCGGCCCGTTCCAGTTGGCGCCGTTCTGGTGAATCGTCGCGCAAGATCGGGTTCGTATTGTTGATGTGGATCAGAATGCGGCGCGAGGGGGACTTGGCGAGCATCGACAGGCTGCCGTGGGAGCCGGCTAACGGCCAATGGGCCATGTCATGCGCCGTCTTTGTGCCAATGCCAAGAGCGACCAATTCGTCTTCCGACCAAAAGGTGCCGTCGAAAAAGAGGCAATCGGCGAGTTCAACGACCCGTTCGACGTCAGGATTGATCCCGCCGACGCAGGGGGCGTGTCCGAGACATGGCCCGCCGGTCATTTCGCTCACGAGCAGCGCAACGTTGTCTTCCATCTGGGGCGCAACCTGGCCTTCCAGATAGAGCGGCACCTTTCCGGGGACTGGAATCGCGGTGACGACCAGTTGGGTCGGTCGGTGGTCGGCGGTCAGCAGCGTCTGGCTTCCATAGAGTTTTAATTCATGCCAGGTCACCTGTCCCGGACTCCGGTCGAGCGCACGATAAAAACGGTTATTTTGCGTGACGGCTTGCCGTACGGATTCCGTGGCATAGACGTGCAAGGGCTGGGATTCTCGAAGAGACAGAAGGCCGAGGCACTGGTCCAAATCGCCATTGGTCAAAATGATGCCGGCCAGAGGAGAGTCGCGCAGGGCTCGGGGATGCAACGCAGGGAACGCCGCGAACTGTGCGCCGATGTCCGGCGCGGCATGAATCAGAAAGCAGTTGCCCTCGCTATCGGACAACGCGATGGACGCTTGTTTTCGCGGTGTGGCGGCAATGGTCCCCGCTCGAAGTCCGGCGCAGTTCGGGCAGCCGCAGTTCCATTGCGGAAAGGCACCGCCGGCCGCCGAGCCCAAGACATGAATTCGCACGCTGGTTCATGCCTCTTTCGGTACGGATTGAGAAGCATCGCCCGTCCGGACGGCTTCGTCAGGTGTCGGGTCTCGCTGTTCGAAGTCGTCCTGATAGCCTCCGATTTCGGCGCTCATGTTGATTTCGGTATAGGCGGGTGTGGTCCATGTGGTCATAGTCCCCTCCGGCATGTACACCACTGCACTGGCAGTATCGTACGGGCAGGTGGTACCTAAGAATACTCACCAAAACCCTTGCTTTAGTGCGAGACACGCCATTCAATACGGGACTGGTGCCAGAGATCCCGTATCAACGGGAAGCGTCGAAGCAGAAAGGAGCGGCCATGCGCATTCTCTCCATCTACCGGATCGGGGTCGCTGTCTTAGGAGGACTCTTATGTTCGGCTTCCGTGTCAGCCGCGAGTGGGAGTTCATCTCAGCACCCTTCGGATGGCCAACCGAAGACTCTCATCCAGCATGCCGCTCTGATCATTACGATGGATCCGACTCTCGAAACAGGGCCGCTGGGTGCTCTTTCAGACGCCGATCTCTTGATGGAAGGGGATACCATTGTCGCCATCGGCAAAGGATTAGCCGCTCCTGACGCGACAGTGGTGGACGCCAAGGGGAAGATCGTCCTTCCCGGTTTTGTCGACGTTCATAACCACCTCTATCAATCGGTATTCCGCGGGGGGTGTACCGATGACGACGTGCTTGGCTGGTTGGACAAATGCAATCTCCCTGTTCGCCTGGGACTGACAGAGGCGGAAATTTACGCCGCGGTTCGTCTCTCAACGCTCGATCTCATCACCACGGGAGTCACCACGGTTGTGGATTGGGCACACCTGTTCCCACCCAACCTGGCGAAGGCCAATCTTCGCGCGTTGAACGAATCCGGGCTTCGATTCGTCTTTGCGTATAGCCAGCGAAAAGAAGCACGGGATACGCTCAAGGCGTTTAAGGCCGATTTCATCGATCCGAATCCACTGGCCAGTTTCCAGCTTTCCGGAAGTACGACCAAGAAGAGCGCTGAACACCTCGCGGACATGGTCCTTCTCGCCCGCGAACTCAACGTCACGGTCAACGTGCATTTGCTCGAACACATCAATCAGCGCCAGGACGATCCGGTGAGCGTACTTGCCCGTGCCGGCGCGCTCGCGCTTGGGCCTCGTTTGCTGGTGAACCACGCCGTCCACTTGACCGACGACGAAATTGCGCTTCTTGCCAAAAGCGGCGTTCATATCGCCCACTCCCCATTGAGCAACATGCGACTGGCTTCGGGGATTATCCGGCTGCCGGAACTCCACAAGGCGGGCATCAAGGTCGGACTCGGTCTGGACGGAGGGACGAATGATACGAGCGATGTGTTTGCGAACATGCGGGCAGCGGTGGGCTTGCAACGGGCGAAGACGCTTCATGCCGCGACATTTCCCACCGTGCCGGACGTGCTGAGAATGGCGACGCTTGGCGGGGCAGAGGTGTTGGGTCTTGAACAGCAGATCGGCAGTCTCACGCCCGGGAAGAAGGCCGATGTCATTATGTTGGATCCAAGCGCCGTGAACTTCGCGCCTCGATGGGATTGGCCCAGCCAGATTGTGTTCAACGGTCAGCCGGCCAATGTGGAATATGTCTTCGTAGGCGGCAGGATGCTGAAAGAAAAGGGTCGATTGCGGGAGGTATCGGAGCAGGATGTCATTGCCGCAGCAGAGCAGGCGGCCCATCGCATTCGCAGCAGTTTAACCTCCACTCGTGAGAAGTGATTGGCGTACGGCGCCCGCTGATTCGCTCTCGGCGTGAGGAGAAATACCCCACAGAGACAGGCCGTCATGCCAAGACAGAATGTCTTTAATCCTCCGTAGGATTCACTAATTTCCTCTCGCACAATCGCCCAACATTCAGGCGGTTACCCTCTCATTAATCTAATCTTGAACGGTATTTCTCTTGCTCCTTTTACCTGTGTGCCATTGTTCATGGCCTACCGCATTCGAGCATCCCATACATAACAAGGAGGTGTGCCATGAAAACTGCTCGTGTGTTAGTGCAAGCCATCGCGGCAACCGGCTTGTTGAGCACGTTCGGGATGACGAATCCCGCGAGTGTTTCGTCACAGCAGCCAATGAACGAGCTTGGCAAGCCCATGCCTGGCAACACCCAGGATTTTGAAGACACTCGAAAGCAGCCGGATCCCGCTCAAATGCACTCCCCGGAATCGAATCGGCAAGTGACGCTCGGGGGAGCGCAGTATTTTGTGGAGGGGCAGGTCTTCAACATTGATGGGCAGCGATTCGAGATCAAAAAGACAGAGGACGGCGAACGGGTTCAGTTGGTCGTCAATCAGGATACCAATCTGGATTGCTCGGCGGTTCCATCCGAGTCAACTGAAAAACGGACGGAGACCTTCACGAGCGAACGTATCCCGGTCCAGGAACAGGCCCCGGCGGCCAGCGAGCGACAACGTGCACAAGGACAACGCAAAGACGAAACGGCCCGAGGGGCTGGTTTTCGAATCGGGCAATGCGATTTCCATGTTGGCGATCTCGTGAAGGCGGAGGTCGACGACATGGGCCGCGTCACGACCATGAAATACTTAGCCAAGGCGCCGGCGATGCCGCCTCATGAAATCGGTGAAAGTGCGGGCACAGGCGCGTTGGCCATGCCCGGTCAACAAGAGAAACCTGGCCAGTTGGACATGACGGGAGCCGGTGGTTCGATGCCGAAGGAATATACGGTGATCCCGGTGCCGGTCGGAGAACTGACGACGACCGATAACAACGTGCTGCTCAGCAAGCCCGTGAAGGACCTGCAAGGCCACACCATCGGGACGCTCGAGAAGCTGATCATGGACACGCACAGCGGCCGCATCGAATATGCCATTGTGGCGATCGAGAACGGGACGCACCTGCACCCGGTGCCCTGGTCGGCCATTCAGGTCAAGCGCAATGGAAGCGGCCCTCCGACTGCGACGATCGATACCTCGAAGTATCAACTGATGCCGAGCCTCATGATGACCGATAGCCAGGACCTGTCTCCGTCGATCAAGCAGATCGTCAAGGAAATGCAGGTCTTAAGGGAGCGAGAGCCTCGCAAATCTGAGGCCCGTGCGCGTGATCTCATCGTGAAGGAACCGGCGATCGGAGGCCCGATGGGTGAAGAGAAGGCCGGGGGTGGGGGACTCAGCGGAGAACGTGCCCTGCCGCCTGACAAGGACTCACCGGGTTACGAGCGCGAAAAAGAGAAACGCGACTAGATGAGGGGAAGCAGCCTGGTCTTGGACTGAACCAGGCTGCTCCTGAAGAGAGAACAAGCAAGCTTGGAAGGACCATTGAATCGCCATGGAAAGGAGTATCGGGTCAGGCGGCTTACCGCCTGACCCGGTCTTCGCGTTGCCGTCTCAATCCCCCTGACCGTCTTCGCTTCATGACCTCCGTCATCAGCAAAATTTCAAGAAAATCTGTCCCTCCGGAACCCTCACCCCTATAGTACACACTCAGCAATACACCGCTTTCGCGTCATGTCCATGGAACGATCGACAGACCGCACCCACGAGGGAATCCTATGTTTCACACGACATCATTCTGGACCCGCAGCGCGCTGATTGCGCTCATCTTCCTCGTCTCGACCGTCTCGCTCTCGGTGGGGAGGCCTCTCAATCCAGAAGCCGCTCCCGAGCCCCTCAAACCTTGGATTCCATGGGTGCTTCATCAACATCCCGACCAGCGATGTCCGTTCCTCTTTAATAGCTCTGCCGAACGGCATTGCGCCTGGCCCAATGCGCTGACGCTCGATTTGACGGCCACCCAGGGATCGTTCCGCCAGCAATGGACCTTGTTCACTGAGTCGCTGGTCCCGCTTCCCGGCAACCGCGATGCATGGCCGCAGGATGTCGTCGAAGGCGCCCGCTCTCTTGTCGTCGTCGAGAAGGACCATCTGCCGTATATTACGCTTCCCGCAGGCACCCATACCTTGACCGGACGTTTCACCTGGCCCCGGCTGCCTGAACAGATCCACATTCCTTCGGCGACCGGCCTCGTGCATCTCACCCTCAATCATCAAATCGTTCCGTTCCCGAAACTGGATCGCAACGGACAACTGTGGATGCAACAACCGACCACCGCCGCTCTCGGCGTCAACAACACCCTCGACCTGCAAGTCTTTCGGCGCATCAGCGATGACATTCCCTTTCAGGTCCTCACTCGTATCCAACTCGACGTCGGCGGGGAAGCCCGGGAACTGCTGCTGGGACAAGCCCTGCTCCCGTCGTTCATTCCCGTCTCCCTGACGAGTCCCCTCCCCACCCGTCTGGAACCCGATGGCCGGCTCCGGATCCAAGTCCGACCCGGACGCTGGACGGTAGATCTGCTTGCCCGTGCCACAGGTCCGGTGCAGGCGCTCACCCTCGCCAACCCTGGGACGCCATGGAGCGCCAGCGAACTCTGGTCGGTGGAAACGAAACCCCACTTGCGACTCGTCGAACTGAGCGGCCTGGAGACCGTGGACCCACTCGCGACGAATTTGCCCCAGGAATGGCGCGCGCTCCCCGCGTTTCACGTCGTGCCGAACCAAGCCTTGAGCTTTACGGAAAAACGACGCGGCGATGCCGACCCGAATCCTGATCAATTGCAGCTTTCCCGCAGCTACTGGCTCGACTTTTCCGGCGACGGCTACACCATCCAAGACACGATCAGCGGCACGGTCAATAAGACATGGCGGCTGGAAATGCTCCCCGGCAGCCAACTCGGGCAAGTCACCATCGGCCAGGAACCGCAGTTCATTACCCGTCTCACGCCGGAGGGCTCGGACGGCATTGAAGTTCGACGCGGTCAGATTCAGCTCACGGCCGATAGTCGGCTCACGGACCTCGCGTCCGGCCTTCCCGCCGTCGGGTGGGACCATCCCATTCATAAGCTTTCCAGCACGCTGCACCTGCCTCCCGGCTGGAGCGTCTTTCATGCCCAGGGTCCTGATTCCACGTCGAATACCTGGATCACACAATGGTCGCTGCTGGATTGTTTCATCGTCCTGATCATCGTCGTCACGATCGCGAAAGTCATTTCCTCTTACGCCGGCGCCATTGCGCTCGGAGCACTCGTGCTCACCTATCACGAACCGAACGCGCCCCACTTTCTCTGGATCCATTTGTTGGCGGCCACCGCCCTCACGCAGGTCCTGCCCCGGGGAACGTTCTATCACCTCGCGATGGCCTATCGCGCCGTCAGTTTCGCCTTTTTACTGTTAGTGCTCGTGCCTTTTGGCGTGCAGCAAATCCGGACGGGACTCTACCCGACGTTGCTCTACCCGTGGGAGACCGTCCAGCTGCCAGCTGCAACCCCGGCCGCCAAGCCGGCGGCGGCTCCGGTCGAGAGCAAAGGGAAGCGAGACCAGCTCGCCGCGAAAGAAGAATACCAAGAGTCGATCAGTACGTTTGAAGCGACTTCGTACTCCTACCGAACCCGACAAGACGTCCGGGCGCGTTTGCAAACCGGACCAGGCCTCCCGGTCTGGCAGTTCGCCGATGTGTATTTTTCATGGAACGGACCCGTGCAAGCCGATGAGAGGCTCAGCTTGTGGCTCATTTCACCCGGCATGAAACTCTGGATGAACGTGTTAGAAATCAGTCTCGTCTTTGTCCTCCTCATCCAACTGAGCGGACTGACCCCGCGGGGCCGACAGAGTTGGATGCAGTGGCGGGACAGCTGGCGAGGCGGGGCGATGGCCTCGCTGGCGCTGCTCTTGAGTCTGGCCACGCCACCGCTCGTCCATGCCAGCACCTATCCGCCGGAGACATTGCTCAAGGATTTGGAATCCCGCCTCTTGGAGCCCCCAACCTGCCTGCCCGCCTGTGCCAGTATTCCGACGATGCATCTCAGCGCAACGCCGGGAGAACTTCGCCTGCGGCTCAGTGTTCACACGCAAGTGGCGACAGCGATCCCATTGCCGGGCCACTCCGACCATTGGACTCCCTCGCAGATCTCACTCGACGGGCGGGAGAGCCCTGCGCT
>DATEEH010000024.1:0-26568 GCA_035281245.1 Nitrospira sp. | reverse complement strand
GATCCACGGGAAGCGGTTCGAGATGTACAACGATACCGTGCTGGGCTTCAACAAGTCGGGCAAGGAAGTGGCGCGCATCCAGGTCGAAGAGCCGATCTATGTGAGACCCGCAGAACGGGTCAACTGGCTCTAAGACGCGTCCGCCGTGTGGACCTTGTGTGGGGAGAGTTCTCTCTCCCCACACTCGCCCAAGCCGTCGATCTCCATAACCGATCCATGCCCATTCACTGGACCTCCGTACTGATCAGCATCTTGATCCTCACCAGCGGCGTGTACGGCGCGCAAACATTGACGCGTGTCGATCAGGATCTGCGCATTATCTACGCGGAGTATACGTTGGCCGCCACAGACCTCGGGCATGTGAACGGGGAACTGATCCGCTATCGAACGTCGGTGATCAGAGCAATCGAGGCCGACAGGAAGGAGGACTTTCAACGCATTGTTGCCTCCCTCCCTCAGAAGCTTACGCGCCTGGAGAAGGCGATCGACCGCTTTGTCGAGGCCACAAATGATGCTTCACGGGGAAAGAGGGCGGATGCGAGGGAACTCACCGAGCTCAAAGCGGTTCGAAAGAGCATTGAAGCCTACATGACATCCTCTCAGCACGCGCTGTCGCTGATGGAGCGGCGCTGGAATCTTGGCTCGGGCACCGAAGCGCGACGGCTACAAGAGTTGGCGAGACAATATGTCGCAAAAGACACGGGAGCCAAGTTCATCAACGTCACTATCGAGCTGGATCGTCTGCTGGAAGTCGTAGCCACTATCGCCGGCGAGGTGAAGAAAGAAGCCGACGCGTCGTTGCGGGTTGCCACCATGGCGATGATTGCGGTAAGCTTGGGATTGGCATTGCTCGTGCTCACCATGCCAGCGAGAGCAGTATCGGTTCGCAAGCCGGTCTGAGGACGATTCTTTTACCCTTTCTTTATTTATTCCCCTGAAAGTCACAGATGTTACATTTACGCCACAGATGGGTAATAGAGATAGCATTCATTATTCAGTTGGTTTTTCCGATAGTTAGATAGACAAAGTCCTACAAATCGCTTTGGCACTAGAGTTGCTGTGTGATCCTCTGTAATAGCTGGAGGTTCCTCGGTGAGACAGCAACAGACCCTCTCAAATCCGATTGGTTGTACAGGGGTCGGATTGCATACAGGAAATCCGGTGACGCTCACGCTTCGCCCGGCTCCCGTCGATACGGGAGTCGTCTTTGTCAACCGCAACGGCCATGCCGGAGCGACGTTGGCGGCCTCTGTTGACCATCTCGTTGCGACGGAACTCTGCACCGCAATCAGCGGAAATGGATTCCAAGTTAAGACTATTGAGCACGTGATGGCGGCCCTCGCAGGCTTGAACGTCGATAACGTGTTCGTGGACATCGACGCAGCTGAAGCGCCGGTGATGGATGGCAGTTCGGCCCCGTTCGTTCAACTGATTCAAACGGCCGGCGTCGTGTGCCAGAACCGCCGTCAATCATTTCTGAAGATCACCCGACCGCTTGAGATTGTCGACGGATCTCGTCGAATCCGCATCGAGCCGTCTTCCACGCCGCGCATTACCTACACGATTCAATACCACCATCCATTAATCAACACGCAGACCTTTTCGTACGAACACTCCGCATATGCGTTTGAGACCGAAATTGCCGGGGCTCGGACATTTGGCTTCTTACAGGAAGTGGAAGCACTATGGGCCCGGGGCTTGGGGCGTGGCGGGAACCTCGAGAACACGGTTGTGCTCTCACAGGACGGAATTCTGAATGAATCCGGCCTTCGTTTCTCAGATGAATTCGTCCGTCACAAAGTCTTAGATCTCATCGGCGATTTCTCGCTCCTTGGCCTCCCGTTTATCGGGCACTTGATCGCCGATCGGTCTGGACATGCCTTGCATACGCGTTTGGTGAGGCAGATCCTTGACCATCCCGAGTGCTGGGTGCTCTTGAACGCTGATCAGACGGTTTTAAAGGGCGAAGTCAGCCCTTCCCTTTCCTCGTCTCCCAGGTCCTCCGCAGCCGTCGCACTGCAAGCGTCCTAATCGACTTCTCCATCGCACGTGAATTGTTTCGAAAGAAAGGGAATCGGTCTGTGTGGGGGTAGACTCGTGAACGTCGGGAGCGAGTGGCCTCGCCCCCGGCGTTAGAATCGAGGCGGGCTTACTTCTTTTTCTTCTTTGCAGCTTTCTTCGTCGCCAAGACTCTCACCTCCCTTCGGAACCCTCAAGCTTTCTGCTCTTACATCGCATGGACCAAGGCGTCCTCATTGGCCTCGAAGGTGTTCGGGCCGACTTTACGGAACCGCTTGTCGCGCTTCAGCGAAGTCGCCACAGACGTAAGCGGCGTTTTGCCCTTGATGTGCAGACCGCCCTCGACCAGCCGCTGAATGAGTTCCTTGGCATGCATGGCCCGGTTCGCCTCACGTAACACCTGATAGGCCGCTTCCGGTACGCTCTTTCCGGCATATTTGCTCCGTCCTAAAAGGATTTCCCGTGATTGGTCCGTGACATCGATGTGCAGAGGACGTGTGCCCTTCTCGTCGGCGGCAAGCTGTGTCGACAACGTCGCCAGCTTGGCCTTATCCGCTTCCACGCAGTGCAGCGTTTCGGCGAGTTCCAAATATTTCTTGATGGTGGCAATTTCGTCGTCGAGCCGACGACGCTTTTTTTCGAGGTCGTGCAGGCGATTCTTGTAGGCGTTGATTCGCTGTTCAAGGCCGACCAAGATATCGGTGAGTTCTTCCAAAGACACTCTCCCGAGGAAGCATGCTTGCTTTATATGCTTGCTTGTACGACAAGTCAATACTCTGATGGAAGAATATGGCTTGCGTGTGACCACAACGCGCCAGACCGATTCAGCACCATGTTATGATCCTGCGTCATGCGACAGCCCGAAGATGATGTGGTGCCGACCGAGCGTTTGCGTGCAGTCGCATTCGAGGCCGTCAAAGCCGCCGGGAGCCTCTTGCTGAATTTTTCAAAGACAGGCTTTCACATTGAGCGGAAAAACCCGATCAATTTAGTCACAGACGCCGATCATGCGGCGGAGCAATGCATTCTGGATCACATTCGCGCGCATTTTCCGACGCATCGCACGCTTGCAGAAGAACGAGGCGCCGACGCAGATGTTCCCTCGCGATACCGATGGATCATCGATCCGCTGGACGGGACCACCAATTTTGCGCATGGATTCCCGGTGTATGCCGTCTCGATTGGAGTCGAATGTGACGGCAATGTGATGCTCGGAGTGGTATATGATCCCGTGCGCGACGAATTGTTTTCCGCAGAAGCAGGTCGAGGCGCATTCATGAACGGTCAAGCGATTACGGTCTCCGAAACGGCTCAGCTGGAAGCCGCACTCCTGGTGACCGGTTTTGCATATGACATTCGCGACACGCCCAACAACAACCTCGACCACTTCGCTCGCTTTGCCCTGAAGGCTCAGGGAGTGCGTCGAACGGGAAGCGCGGCGCTGGACCTGTGTTATGTGTCGGCAGGCCGATTCGACGGCTTTTGGGAGGTGAAACTCAGCCCTTGGGACATGGCGGGCGGAGTCCTGATTCTCCGCGAGGCCAGGGGACGCGTCACCGACTTCCACGGTCACGCGCATTCGATCTATCAGCCGGAACTCGTCGCGAGCAACGGCCTCATCCATGACGAAATGCTCGACGTGATCCGCGAAGGCTTCGGCGCTTAGCGCTTCCCCCACTCTTCGTCGGGGCCGTTTTTGGTCATGTACAGGACGATTGCGCGTGCGCTATGATGAACCGGTAACTCGTTAGGGGAGCACATTCATGGCGACATCAACACCCCCGTCAGGCTCATCCAACGGCAACCCTCAATCGGCCGGAGCCGAGGCGACGTCGTGGGACGTCGAGCTGCTTCGGGTACTGGTCAGCCGGCAAGGCACCCAGGTTGAGGCGCAATGGGCCATTCATCCTCAGCTCAAACTGGATCTGTTGCCGCACGAATGGCAGGAAGTCACCGAGCTGATGGCCAAGGTCTCCGCGATCGTCGGCAAGCGCTTTTCCCAGGTCTTGTCTCAAGCCGATCCAGAGCCTCCAAACAACGCATAATTCGCCCGCCAGGCCGTCCATCTCACCTTTTATACAAAGGAGTGTCTCGTATGGACACGTACTATCATCCGCATGACCTGGGTAAATTCTCGGACATGGGCAAAGGCAATGCGGCCCTGTGGGATAAATTCATGAGTTATTACAGCGCGGTGTTTGCGGAGGGAGCATTGACCGAGCGAGAAAAAGCGCTGATTGCCCTCGCAGTGGCTCACACCGTGCAGTGCCCGTATTGCATCGATGCGTATACGCAAGCGTCGCTCGAGAAGGGATCGAACGTCGAGGAAATGACCGAAGCCGTGCACGTTGCCTGTGCGATTCGCGGCGGCGCGTCGCTCGTTCACGGTGTCCAGATGCGAAACGTATCCGAAAAGTTGTCGATGTAGGGGACTGCCGTTCAATCAAGCCAGCAGGGGTCACCCTTCCGCTTGGTGACTGTGCCTGTTCTCAGCAAACAGGGACGGGCACCGACTTCGTCGGATAGAGAGGATGCTCAAAAACGTCGCTGGCAAGGCCGCAAGGAGGCTGGGCGCTGAGGCGTACGGTCCGTGGTACGTTGAAGCGAACAGCCGACTGAGAACGCAACTCGGTGCAAGGCGCGTCCCCGGGTAAACGATTGCAAAGCAATCGGTGGGTCGGTGGGTGAAAAGAATTGCGCCGGGGCGGGCGGGTGAGAAGGGTTGCGGTTTTCAGCATCCTCTTTAGAGATACGGATGTTCCGGGATGGCCAAGGTGAAGTACTTCCCTCGCTCTTCATACAGCACGCGCCTTGACGTCAGTTCAGCCAACACCGGTTCCACCTGGTTCGTCTCGACGGACTGACCTGACAACGCTCCACGAATCTGGTCAATGCTCTTCGGCGCCTCGTTACACAACTCGATGAGAACGGCCGCCAAGCCGTCATACCGCCGACGCGTAGGCGCCTTCGGATTCCGCCCGTCGTAGACGGTGACGTAGCCCAACGCTTTTGAATAATACAGAAATGGACGGTCATCGCCGGCATGAAGCCGTTGCCATGCCTCGACCGCAGAGACCAGTTCCTGATAGACATGCGGGTCAACCAGCCATTTGTCCAATTCATACTCGAAATCATATGCGATCTTGTTCAAGTCGATCTGCCGGGCGTCATAGACATACTGATAGGCCAGACCCGGCCCTGTCATGCGCACACCGTATTCATGGGGTCGCGCGTAATAAGGGCTGAATCGCTCTAGCCAAAACTTCCCCGTCGCCTCCGGCGGTTGCAAATGAACCAGTGAAGGGATCACATCGATCTGGCGCAGGTAATCATCATTGGTTTCTCCCGGAAATCCCAAGAGGATGTTCCAGGATACCGTGACACGGTAGTAGTAGCTCCATTTCAGACACACGATGTTCTGCATCGGCGTGACGCCCTTGTCCATCGCCTTGAGCTGCGTCGTGCTCAAGCTTTCGAGACCTGGCTGCATGCACTTCACCCCGCCCAGCGCCAGCGTTTTGATCTGTGATTTCTGAAGATTGCTCTTGGTCTCAATGAAAACATCGAGGTCGCAGTGATCGGCGGCGAATTTACCAAACAGCTGATCGATGTATTTCATGTCGATAATGTTATCCACCAACCTGAAACGTGCCGTATCGTAGCGATGAGAGAGGTATGCCATCTCCCGCGCCACCTGCTCGGGCGATTTGGCCCGAAACTTCATGCTCTGCGCATTGAGCCCGCAAAACGTGCAATGGTGCTTTTCTCCCCACCAACAGCCCCGCGAGCCTTCGTACAGAAGAATACGATCGAGTCCCCGGGCCGCATCGCCCAGTTCAGCCAGTAACTGGTAATAGTCGTCATAATCGGGCGGACCGGTCTTGGCAAATTCGGTAAACAGCGAGGGATTGGGAGTCAATCGAATCTGTCCGTTTTGGCGATAGGCCACTCCGGCCGGGAACTCGCCCGTGCCTGCGGTGAGCACGCGCTGAACCAGGGACGGAAACGCGGTCTCGCCCTCTCCCACGACCACATGGTCGATGAACGGAAACGCCCGGAAATATTCCAGGCCCATCTCTCCATCGTAGTTGGCTCCCCCGAAGACGATCGTCACGTTCGGGTAGAGATCTTTGATCAATTTCGCCATCGTGAGACTCGCCACGTTCTGGTCAAAGGTGGACGTGAACCCGATCAGCTTGTAGCGACTCCAATCAATGTCGGTCAACGCCCGGGTGAGAAATTGAGGGGCAATCTTCGTCGCCATCTCTTCGAAATAACCGATCGGCTGCCCGCTTTGGTGGGCGATTTGTTCAAAGACGGGCTTGAAGATTCGAGGATATTCGACCCGTTTCGGATTGTCGCGGAACAGGAGGTAGGAAAACAGCCATTCGCCGAAGAGGGCGCGCTTCTCGCAGATGAGTTCGTAGAGGGGTACGCCGATTTTGTGCGCGAACCGTACGTTCAGGTGATGGCAGTCGACCGGAATGCCCTGCGATTTCAGCAACGCCGAAAGTGTCCCGAGCTGGATCGAGGGATACTTCGAGAAGCTGAACGGCATGTTGACGAGCGCGATTTGGGCTTCGTCAGTCATTTCTACCCTCGGTCCAATGTGTCGTGGGCGGGCGCTGAGCCGGATCATTCATGAGCATCGTGGCGAGACAGCTGAGACCGATGCCCGCCGCGGGCGCTCGGAGCGAGGCCGACGCAGGCGTATTCGCAGCAATCCGCTGAGGAGGACGAGTGAGAACGCCCGCGCCGGGCGAGAGGATCGGCTGTCGTAGTAGATGCGCCATGGATGATCCTGGCTAAGCGCCTGCCCGGAATGGTTCAAACTCTCTGTCAGCCTTCGCCGCCAGATAAAAATCGCTCTCGGTCAAGCCATTGATCTTGTGCGTCCATATTTCGACCTTACATTTTCCCCACGCCAGGTAGAGATCGGGATGATGGCCTTCGGCCTCGGCGACCGCACCGACCTTGTTGACGAAGGCCAGGGCCTGCGCAAAGTCTTTGAATGTATAGAGCCGTTCCAGGTGGCCTTGCGGGTTCAACGTCCACCCACGGCCGACCTCCTTCAGCAAGGCCTGTACCCGATCATTCGGAAGAGCCGGTACTCCGCCGCGGCACGGTACGCATTTATTGTCAGCCAGACCCATGGCAGCCTCCTAGGCCAGGAGAAAGCATTATTGTACGGGGGCCACTCAAACAGAAACAAGGCAGGAAGCGGCTACTCGCCCTCGTCAGGGGCGCCGCCGGATTTCGCCAGATCATCCACTTTGATCTTGTCGGGATTGAATTTTTGGGCCGCCTGGATCATCCGCTCCATGGCGTCGTCAAATGAAAGGGCTGGAGCCTCCTTGGGCCGGAAACGAAGTGGATTGACGCGTGCGACGACGAAGCTCTTGAGATACGGACTGGTCAGGCCCTTGGCCTTGAGCGCTTCGACCTGCTTGACCACCGTATCGTCAAGCTCGAGAAGCTTGCGTGCCCGTGTACGCCTCGACCCGATGGCCTTGGCCAAAGGCTCCTTCAGGAATTCCTCCACCCGTTTCAGGACGGGATGGTAGGCCCCTCCGCTGAAGCGCGGCCGTTCCTCATAACAGAGTCCGAGCGTAACCAATGAGGGCTCTTCAAATTCAAGAGCATAGGTCTCTTCGCTCGCCTCATCGAGCTGCGCCAGTTCTTTATACATTCTGATGACTTCCAACGCCTTCTCGCGCAGGTTGTGCGCCTTCTCGGTGTTGAGCGCAAGAATCTGATAGGCGGCTGCCGCTTCCGGCACAACAATCGCCACGATGCTCTTCGCACCCAGTGTTCGCATGGCGGAGAGGCGGTGGTTGCCGTTCGGCGTCCAGTACCTCGCGGCATGATCAGGTTTGAGCAGTCGCACGGCAATGATGGGATCGAGAAATCGGCCGAGTTTGCCGATGACGGCTTCGAGTTTTCTGACATGAGTGTCGGACAGGTTCCGCTGATAGGGCGTCGGCTCGACCAAGTCGATGGGCAGTGCCGCCAGCATCAGCCAGTGTCCCCCGTACGGCTCGCGATACAGGGTCAGGACCTTGCCCCCATCGTGTTCGATCGCCCGATGGAGCTCGGCGACTTCGCCGACGGGAGCCGCGGCCTGGAGTTCCGTCGCGCTTAAGCCGGTCGATTGCCCGGCAGGCTTTCGCCTACGTCGACTTCCCGTCGAGGAGCCCTTCTTCTTCGGCTTCTCAGCCATCGGCGGATATGGTAGGAGAGTCGGCCGATAAAAGAAAGGGCTTCGACGTGCGTCGCTCGAGCGGACCCGTCCACACAATCGGTTGGTTCACCGCAAGTTGTCTCCTCATCAGTAACATCATCGGAGGCGGCATTTTCACGACCACAGGCCTCATGGCGAGGGACCTCGGCGATCCCATGCTTATCTTGGGGCTCTGGAGCCTTGGTGGGCTCTTTGCGATTGGCGGTGCAATGGTCTATGGCGAGCTGGGCTCACGGCTCCCTCATGCGGGTGGCGACTACGTGTACCTGCGTGAAGCGTATGGACCGCTCGTCGCCTTTCTCAGCGGTTGGACATCGTTCACGATCGGATTCGGCGCAGCTGTCGCCGCATCCTCCATCAGTTTTTCGGCCTATGCCTTCAGAATCTTTCCGATGGTGGACAACACCGGCTGGTGGGCGAAAGGACTGTCCTTGACCCTCCTGTGGCTCGTGACCGTGATTCATAGCAGAGGGCTGGCTGGTGGCGGCCGCCTGCAGCGTGTCGTCACGAGCACGAAGGTGCTGGCCATCGGCGTCTTGATCGTCGGGGGCTTGTCTGCAAGCACCGCGAATTGGGACTGGGTCTCGGCCCGGCCGAACGTCGAAGGGCCAAACCCCGGCTCCGTCGCCATCGCGCTCGTGATCGTCGTCTATTGTTATCTCGGGTGGAATGTCGCAGGTTTCATCGCCACGGAGATCGCCGACCCTCGTCGGATGCTGCCGAGGGTCATGATCGGCGGCACCGCCTTCGTCGCGACAATCTATGTCCTCTTGAATCTCGTCTACCTGTCCGCCTTGTCAGTCACCTCCTTGGCCAAGGAGCCGATTGTGCCCGTCGCAGAAAAATCTGCAGCGGCGTTGTGGGGACCGAGCAGCGGCCAGTTGGTCGCTGCCTTGCTCTGCCTCTCGATTGCCGGTGCGGTCAGTGCCATGACCTGGGCCGGCCCGCGCGTGTATTGGGCCATGGCCCAGGATGGCGCGATTACCCCCTGGTTGGCGTATCGCGATCGTGAAACCGAGGTTCCGACGCGAGCCATCCTTTTTCAAACTCTATGGGCCTCGGCGCTGATCGTCACGGGCACCTTCGAGCAACTCATCATTTACAGCGGCATGGTGCTGGCGTTCTTCATGGGACTCACGCTGTCCGCGATCTTTCCGCTTCGCTCCAAAAGTCGGCCACCGGACTCTGTCTACCGCAGCCCCTGGTACCCCTTCTTACCGGCCCTGCTCGTGGGGGGAGCCGCGTTGGTCGTGGGGTCAAGCATGTGGCACCGACCGTTGGAGGGGATCTACGGCGTCGCGACAGTGGCGGCAGGACTACCTTTTTATTTCTATTGGAAACGAAAGAACGCCCGAACTGCTCGCCACGGGTCCACATAACGATCTGGCGACGTTGAGCGGATAGTCAATCCTCAAACCGTCACGAAAGCCGCTGAGTTCGTCAAAACGGCTTGTTCTCACCCGCCCGACCCCCGCCGGACGTCCTTACCCACCCGAC
This sequence comes from Nitrospira sp., assembly GCA_035281245.1. GTDB lineage: Bacteria > Nitrospirota > Nitrospiria > Nitrospirales > Nitrospiraceae > Nitrospira_C. The sequence continues at coordinate 16,811 of DATEEH010000024.1, read as the reverse complement.
CCTCCGATTGCTGCGCAATCGAAAGCCCGGGACGCCGCGTTCCACAGGCAAGGCCGCAATGAGAGCGATGTGAGAACGAACATCGGTGAAAGGCGCGTCTCGGCGCGCCGGGGTTGGGTGGGTGAGACTATGAAGGCGTTTTCACGAACTCAGAAATGGCACGGGCGACCTTGCACTATGGTGGGAGGTCGCCCGTGGTCGGCGCTTAGGACGCCGGAACTGCAATGATGTTGTGCGGCCCGAAAGACCCGCGCGAGGCTAGGCCATGCGAGTTTCCAGTCGTGGGAGACGTCGTCAATCCCGGGCGCTTGTGTTCCTCGCGCCGCGGCGGATTCTCCGGCAATTCAGGCCGATATCCGGTTGGTCTATGGTGCCATAACGGCACAGCCAGTGGAGATCCGGCTAGCGCGACCGACGAGAAACCCGCCCTCGCATCGGCGGGCCTGACGAGCCAGGTGGAGTCGCGTCGTCCATGTCCACCCTCCTCTCTTGATGAAGTCATCGGGAGACCTGGATGACAGCCGCGCGGTCTGTCCGATCTCTCGTTACTTCAGTTACAATCAGGGCCGCAGTTCCCTCCTACGCTCATTAGATTATTGTGTCAATGGGGGCCAATAATTTTTTTGTGACGCGACGACGCATAACTTGTACCACGGCAAGAAGGGGAGATCACACGATGCGGAGCTTAGAAAAATCGACTCCTGGAGGAGGGGATGGTTGTCTCAGATTCATGGCCTCAAGGGCATGGAGTACGCGGTCGGCGACCACAAGATTGCGGAACCATTTGCGGTTCGCTGGGACAATGTACCATGGGGCGTTATCCGTGCTGGTTTCAGACATGACATCTTCGAAGGCCCTCATGTATTTTGCCCAGAGCCTTCGTTCCTCGAGGTCCCCCGAATTCCACTTCCACCGCTTCTCGGGGTCCCGGATTCGTTCCTCCAACCGTTTTTTCTGCTCCTGTTTTGAGATGTGGAGAAACACTTTCAGAATTGCCGTGCCGTTTTCTGCGAGCATCTCCTCAAAGTCTCGAATCTGACCGAACCGGCGTTTCACCACCTGGTCAGAAACCCAGCCATGGACACGAGTAATCAGCACATCCTCGTAATGGGAGCGGTTGAAAATACCGATAAATCCTTTTGGTGGAACTTCACGATGCACACGCCAGAGAAAGTCGTGAGCGAGCTCCTCTTTAGACGGGGTTTTGAACGAGACCACCTTGCATCCCTGCGGATTGACGCCCGACATCACATGCTTGATCGTGCCATCTTTTCCACTTGTATCCATGCCCTGCAGCACGATCAGCACCGACCGATTGCCGTTCGCGTACAGTCGCTCCTGTAATTGTCCCAGCCTTGCGACCCGCTGCTCGATCTCATTCTTCGCCGCGGCTTTGCCTTCGTCGTTGTGTGGATAGTCGCCGGTGTCATCCGGGTCATGTTCTTTCAAGCGCACCCGGCTGTCAGGCTTTACGCGATAACGGTTCATCCCACTCCTACAAGGCGCTCATCAGGCCTTCCGCGCGACCCACTCTACTTCCGGCGAGCGGCCGGTTCTACCATGCTCGAGATGGATAGCTCGGGCATCATGCAACACGACGGGACAGATCGCAATCATGTCGCCATGGACCGGATACCCGCGAGGTGAATGAAGATTAGGGCTGTTTAGGGACGTCTTGTGCGCAACGAAATCCGACATTCGGATCGTGCTCGGTGGGATCGCCCTTCGTTCGAAACGAGGAGCGCAGGCGGTAGGCGCCGTTGACGTATGAGCCGCCACGCTGTACTTTGGCCGTCCCTTCCGCTGGCCCTTTCGGATTGATCGCAGGGTTCGTCGAATAGAACCCTTCGTCATACCAATCGGTCGTCCATTCGTACAGATTGCCGGCGAGATCGTGGACGCCGTAAGGGCTTTTGCCCTTGTCGCGATTGCCGATCGGCGAGACGGTGTCGGATCCTTCCTTCAATCCAAAGACGGCGTGCGCCGGAGTGGGCGGATCGTTTCCCCACGGATAGACTCGGGAATCAGGCCCGCGGGCGGCCTTTTCCCACTCTGCTTCGGTCGGTAGCCGCTTGCCCGCCCAGAGGCAATAGCCGATCGCGTCCATCCAATTGACCCATCGCACAGGTTGATCTGGACGAGTGACAGGCGTCTCTTTATCGGCAAACCCCCAAGGCGGTTCACTTTGGATGGCTTCGACGAATTTGGAGAACCGTCCGTTGGTGACTTCAAACTTATCGATGTAGAAGCTGTCGAGAAAGACCTTGTGAATGGGCTGCTCATCGTCATCCCCCTTGTCGCTGCCCATCGTGAATTCACCGGCCGGAATGAGAACCATGGGGGCGCCGTCTTTGCCCACGATCTCCGCAGGAGGCTGTGGCATGGTGGCTGCCTTGGGCGGAGCAGTGCCGTTCGGTGGATGGGTGGCTTTTGCCGGAGGTTTCGCAGGGGCAGGAGTCACAGAGGGCGCTGGCTCTTTCGTGCCTTCCGATGGGACAGGAGGCGCCGCTTTGACCGGTGGCTTCACATCGGTATCTTGCACTTGCTGTTTGGGAGGGGCTGGGGAAGGAGCCGGGGCAGGAACCGCCGGTGGCGGCGTCTGCAGGGAATCCGACTTGGGCAGCACCGGTTCAACGGCGAACGCTGTCGCAAAAACACCCGCACCAGCCAGGATCACCCCGGCAATCATGGTCTTCCATGCCATGAGCTCAGCACACCTGCAAATGGAGTTCCTCATCTGGGACCCACTAAGGGTACTCAAACCTATGACAATAAATCCATAGTGCTGATGCTCCATCATGCCGGGGCCGGGTTTTTCGCGGGTGCCGTAGGTAAGTGCCTACACTCGTTCACGGCCTGTCTTATACCCATAGAGCCACCGTGAGGTGGTCTTGCCTGTATTTCTGACGCTGTGAACGATACCGGCGGGGATATAGAGTTCCTCGCCGACTGACGGCCGAAAGATGTGTGCTCCGATCTCGAACTCGACGTCGCCCTCAAGGATCATCACCACTTCGTCGACGGTGTGTCTGTAATCTTCCCATGTTTGACCGGGAGGGTCAGTCCAGACGTCGCAGCTGAAGCCTCGCGATTGCCAGTCGGCTCGAATTGCAGTGACGTCTACCATTGGGACATGGGCGGGTTGTTATCCGGCGGCATCAACGAAGAAAGGGGACCGCGGTATTGTACTATAGGGCTGAACCGACTGCCGGACCGCGTTATGGGGGGCATCCTAATGGACATCGTCCGCGCCACGAACCCGCTGCGTATAAGCATTACAACTACCACTGCCAAGCGTATGCTGCAACACAATGATTGCTCCCTCGAGTCCCAAGAGCCCGCTGCAGAAAAAGTGTCAGCACCTCAACTATGGAGCCGCAAAAGGCCTGTCCTCAGTGTCGTTTTTTCCTGTCTGATCGTTCTTGGCTCGCTTTCCGTTGGACCGCGGACCGACCCGGCTTATGCGGGTCCTGAAGAGCGACCCCCCATCATAGTCGATGTTCGGGAGAACCTCGAGCGATTGCTCGGAGAAGAAGATACGGACGGCGACAAGAAAATCACCATTCATGATAGGTCCGTGCAAGGTAGCAATCGCGGTGATCGGCGGTTTTGGCTCATCGCCACGGACGGAAAGCGCTATGAGGTTGATGGGACCTACTATTTGTCCAATCTGCTCCAGGAGCTGGCATTTAAGCAACGAGCTGGATTGGACGTCGCTCCAATCGACTTCGAAATGGTCTTTGAAGAGCCCGTGCACCGAATCTCGCGCCGTATTCGGGAGCTCTATTGGGAGAGCCGCACAAGAAGGATCGATCAGGGCGGCATTGACCGCCTGCTGACTGATGAGAAAATCTCAACCGATAACGTTCACTATCTCTATGTCCCGCACGACGACTCAGAGGCGTTGGGGTACTATTCGGCGCTTGCGAAACAACATCCGGAATTGAACCTACGCGTCGAATCGCTACCAGCGACCGTGACTCCACATTATGTTCGCGGGCTTGAAGGAAAGCATGGACTGCTGAGCCTGGCCCTAGACCGTGCGGCGAGCGGGGCATACCTCGGTGTCCCCTTTATTGTCCCCGGTGGGCGATTCAACGAAATGTACGGGTGGGACAGTTATTTTGAGACTCTTGGGTTGTTGGAGGATCACCGTGTCGATCTGGCCAAGGCGCAGACGGAGAACTTGGTCTACGAAATCGCCCACTATGGCCAAATTTTGAACGGGAACCGCACCTATTACCTCACGAGGTCGCAGCCGCCGTTTCTGACCTCCATCGGATTGGCGGTCTATAATCATTTGCCAAAAAATGAGGACACGCGACTGTGGCTCGCACGCGTGTTTGGTGCAGCCATCAAAGAGTACTACACCGTGTGGATGAGTCCACCACGTCTGACCGACACAGGGCTCAGTCGGTATTACGGCGAACGAATTGGCCCCGCTCCGGAGGTGGAAGAGGGACATTATGATGCGATATACCGTCCCTATGCGGAAGAGCGCAAGCTGGACATTCGGGCCTTTGAGGAGCGGTACAAGTCCGGACATTTCACGATTCCGGCACTCGATCAATTCTTTGCCCAAGACCGGTGTATGCGAGAATCGGGGCACGATACGACCTATCGCTGGGACTGGCACGGCGATCGCTGCGTGGAGTTTGTGACCGTCGATCTCAACTCCCTCCTGTACAAAACCGAGGCCGACATCGCACGAAGCATCGAGACAATATTCGGAGGGGTCCTCACACTGGAGGATGGATCGAAGGAAACGAGCGCGACATGGTACGCGCGTGCGGCGAAAAGGAGACAGCTGATCTTTCAACTGCTTTGGGACAACGAAGCAGGCATGTTCTTTGATTACGATGTGGTGAACAAGAAACGGCACGCGTTCGTCAGCGCGACGACTCTCTATCCTTTGTGGGCAAGGCTGGCGACAGTGGAACAAGCGGAGGCGCTGGTCCGTAATGCCCTTCCCCTGCTGGAGATGCCAGGGGGACTTGCTGGGTCCTCAGAGAAGGCCAGAGGGACGATCTCAGAGAGGCGCCCCGCTAGGCAGTGGGATTACCCATACGGGTGGGTGCCTCACCAGATGCTGGCCTGGGCTGGATTGTCGAACTACGGCCATGAGGGGATCGCGCAGCGGCTAAGGTATCGTTGGCTATATACGATTACCAGGAACGCGGTGGATTATAACGGGACCGTTCCGGAGAAGCTGGACGTGGTCAAACGCTCTCACGAAGTCTTTGCCGAATACGGTAATGTAGGAACAGAATTCGAGTACATCCCCCTGGAGGGGTTTGGCTGGATGAACGCCTCCTACCAGGTGGGTCTGGCCTATTTGTCGCCTGACTTGCGCGTACGGTTGAATAGTCTCATCCCTCCCGAATGGCTCTTTGAATAGCATGCGTGGGTATGACGCTTTCCATGAATGAGGTGGCTGAAGCGATCGGACTCGTGGCTGCCGTTCTGACCACCCTATCCTTTGTGCCCCAAGTGCGTCAGACGTGGAGGACCAAGTCCACCAAAGACATTTCCCTTCCGATGTTCCTTTCATTTTGCACCGGTGTGCTGTTGTGGTTCGTCTATGGGATCATGATCCACTCGCTGCCCGTGATGCTGGCCAACGGCGTGACACTCGTGCTCTCCGGAGCGATCCTGATAATGAAGCTGAAGTGGGGATGACCGCTGTACGGCTGCTCTCCGAACGCGATTTGATTATTCGCACCACCTAATGAGCCGCCGGTTCGCGCAAGCAGAAGACGGCTTCGCCTGATGAGCTGCCGGTATTCGTAAGCCTATTGGAAACAAACCAAAGCACTGGATGGTTTTATCCCGTCGCCAGGAACAAACTAAAAGGCTCCGGGTCGAGCGAGCTTGGTTTTGTGGAGGCGAGGGGACCCACCATCGTTGACACCTTGAGTCACGGTGGATCCGTACTAGCGGCTCTGCGCAGGTTTTATGTTGCCATAAGGCAATCCGATGACGCTCTCTTCGGAAAAGCTCGTTTAATCGTGGAATGAAGATCCTCCATGCGGTCTTTGTGTATCACGGCTAGGGCGCCTGCGTTCAGAAATCCATCCGTAATGTAGGTTTCCGGAACCGTACACAATCCAATAATGACTGTCTCTTCCCAACATTTCTTGATATGACAGGCAGCCTCAATGCCGTTCATGTTTGGCATACTGTAATCCATGAGGATAATATCGGGCCGACAGGCGGCAACCTGTTCTATAGCTTGTCTACCATCGCACGCTTCTCCCACGATTTGTAAATCAACATAACCCCTGAGCATACCCCGCAGTGTTATACGGACCGGCACGTAATCATCGACCAACAGAACGCGGTATTTGTGATGAAGAGACATAACGTTTCTCTCCACCAATAAAAACCATGACCTAAAGCGAAACGGCTTTGATTGCGAGGTAGAGGTCATCCAAAGCCATCGATTTTAGATAGACCCCTACTGCACCGGCTCGTTCCATCGCATCTGTGTTGAAACCAGTCGCATGCTCCGACAAGCCGATTATTTTCACATGGGGGGCCTTAGCGCGAATCTCTCGAGCTGCGGCGATCCCGTCTAATGCGGGCATGCGAATATCCATCACCACGATGTCTGGCTGAAGTCTTGCCACCGCGGCGATGGCTTCTTCGCCATCGGCAGCCTCGCCAACCACTTCCAGATCTTGGTAGCTTGAGAGGATTTGTTTGAGCGTCCGGCGGACCAAGGATTCATCATCTACGACTAACACGCGTGTCGTCGCCCGCGTAGTTGCCATAGTCCACCCCCCGGTAAAGTGGAAACCGTATGAGCAAGATATGACACGGGTGACCGTCTTTTTTTACTAGTTAAATCGATAGGTTCGGTTTTCCTACAGCGTTGTAGGCTGAGGTCGAAATCACACGTATTTCAAGTAGGTGGATAGCCTCATCTTGGAATACGGATGTATACAAATCCAGGCCATCTGACAGGAAATCGAGGTTTCCACACGATAAAGCAGATGCTACTTCAGCGACAGCCCTGCAATCTTGTTATCTATGATCCGCTGACCGAAGGTGATCCCGTGGATGTCAGCCTCTCTTTCGGACGGAAAAGGCGAATCGGCTGAGTACTCTTTGACTGTGGTGAGACCATCGGTTTGCCAGGAAATGGATATTTTGATCGTCCACTCTCCGCACTCGGCAAGTCGTCGAGGATAGGAGCGAATAGTGTATCCCTGATATCGAAGGGCCTTCATTGGGTAAGCAGTTGGCACTTGCGTCCGAGAATACGCTGAATGTTGAACCGTTGAGCGTCGTAGCGCTCTCGATTCGAGACTATGAGGATGAAGGAGCTGTCATGGCGCTCGTCCGGTTGTCTTAAGAACATCTTGCCATCTGGGAATTCAGACGTCTGGACAAGAACAACCCTATAAGGGCCTGTGCGTGCTTCTCCTTTGCCAATTATCTCTTCAAGCATCGACCGAGCCTCCGCAGGAAAAGCGGCGAGAAGCTGTGACAATGACAGAAACGAGAAGACAGCGCCGTCCCTAAACGCTCGGTTGATGTCCGCCTCTAAGTGGTCGCATTCGTCTTTCGTCATCGGTCCCTCTTCTCTGTGGTTTTGTGAGAGTCATGTCGCTGCGTCGTCAGATTTCGGAGGTCCCTTGCGTCGACGAAGCGTTGTGCGCCGTACTTCCTCTATCCCAATAGAGGAACGTGCGCCATGACCACATGGTCTGGGGTGGAAGTAGAAGATATTGAAGACCGCATAACCATTCGTGAGACAGGGAATCGACTTTATTCCGGTGATACCAGACGGCGCTGTCATGCAACTTGCTACAACCTTCACAGAAGCGCTCGAGGCTCATGGGACTCCTTTCTCGCGGATGGTGATTGTGAAGTTCATGGGGCGAGACAGCGAAAGCGTCGACGCATGAGGAGCTTTTCCTTCAAGCATCTCCCTTGCTGCCATTGAAAATAGTCGTGCGTGCCCTAGAACCGGGATCAGGAAGGACGGTGACTGTTCGATGATGGAGGATGAGAGGGTCGATCCAATTTCCGCAGACTACGCAATGCCAGGCATGTAATGGCGTTCCTAAATCATCGAGAACATCGCTTAGCAGGATCCCGCCGCAACGCGAACACCTCTGCATGGACTGCTCTTACCATAGTGACCGGTGATGCACCAGATGAAAAATTGCATATAACGTTAAAATTTCGTTAAGTGTGTGTTTGAGTTTCTCGCGAGGATACGCAGTCGGCGGATTCACAAGGCGACCTGCGTTTACGAATTTCGAACCAGCACTAGGGCGTCTCCCCGCTGTAAATGTCCCTCGCGAGATCTCACGGGTAGACGATCCCCGCCAGTGGATCTACGGTGGGGTGGATGAAAGATAGCACCAAACGGAATCCGAAGCGCTGCTGGAAATGCAATGGCTTTCTCTTGCCAGACACAACGCTGGATCTGCATACCGGAGTCAGCATTCACGAACTGGTCTGTGTAAATTGCGGCCGCCGCCAACGTTGGCACGAGAGCTGGTCCGTGTAAGTTGTGGCCGCCCTTGGTATCCCGGCGAACTCAGACCGGTCATCGCTCTGAGAGCGACAGGGGGTCATACTTTCCGGTCAGGAGGCGAGGGGAACCAACCATCGTGGACGCCGATGCTCCGCTTTAAATTCAAGGGCTGCCTTCACGGCCTGATTCCAACCCGGCGGTTTAGGAAAGCAAGTTGCTTCCCACTAAAGGGTGACACACCATTTTCGGGCGTTATGTGGAATCCAATACACAATTAGAAACAACGCCAGGGCAGGAAATACGAGGCTGGGTGGCGGGCCTGTTGCGCCCATCAGAACACCAAAAAAGGAGAACGTATCGGGCATTTGTTTAAGCCGAGGAAACCAGATCGGAGTTAGAAGACGCATCCACGCGGGTTCCACAACCAATAAGAATACCGCTATAGGAACCAGCATCTTTAGCCAGGCACGCATACGTGCGCTTTGGGGTAAATAACTCGTCATTTCCTCCCACTGAACCGTCGACCAAATACCATATTCGATAAACAACACACATGTTGTGAGGAGGGCAATGTAATAGACCATCCACGTATCCCATGAAGCGGAGGAGAACCCTTTTCCCAGAAAAGGATAAATACTGCATAAGCCAAGAACAGGAATCCAGAATACAACCATCCGGTAATGCTGAATAGTGAAGAGGTGCCGATGGGAGATCGGTAATGCCAGCAGATAATGTCGAGAGAGCTGGTGCTGAGTTCGCCATACAGATCCGAGGACATAACTCTGTGGCATGATGGCAAGAAAGAAATATGCGAACAAGAGGACCTGCAAAGAAGACCACGGGCTGCCTGGCGAGTCCAGTTTGGTGAAATGGTGTGCCATCCCGTACGCCAGCGTAATGCCTGCGACGATAAACCAATACACTCGGAAGTCGAGAAAGTCTCGTTTAAGGAAATGGATAATCACTTCACCGCCTATTCTTCCAATCTGTGCAGGACAGCCCGAGCAAGCTCTGTCTCATCCTCTAAAAACTCTCCGAGCGGCGCAAAGGCGACCTGACTTCCCTTGCGAATCAGAAGTACGTAATCGGCGTAGGAGTCCAATCCCTCTGGTACGTTGGTCGCCAAAACGACGGTGAGACGTTTCATCCGTTGACGTTCTTTGAGCAGGTCAAGAAATCGTTTGCGCCCTTGAATGTCCAATACCGCCGTAATTTCATCCGCTATCAGCACTTGAGGTTGAGTCGCCAACGCCGCGACAATCTGAACGCGCCGAATTTCACCCGCAGATAGATTCCCGATGCGGCCAGTTGAGGCGAGCCCAAAAACCCTCAACAGGTTTGTTTCATCAGCCAGATCGTAGCTTGAGTAAAATCTTCGATGAAACTCTAAGTATTCTCTGGTTTCCCAATCACCGGGCATATCGACTTTTTCTGAAAGATAGGCAATCCGTGCACGAGCCTGCCACGGATCGGTTTGCGGATCTGCATCGAGAACAGAGACGGCGCCGCTCGTCCGTCGCCTGAAACCCATCAAAATATCGAGAAGGGTGGTCTTGCCTGCTCCATTTTCGCCGACCACGACGAAAAAGCTTCCGCTGGGCAACTGAAATGTGATGCTGTCTAGGATATGAGGCTTGTTAGGGACACTATAAGACAGGTCAGTGACTTCAATCATCATCGCTCCAAAAGTATGAAGAGATTACACCTGAAGTGCAGAGGAATCGAAGAGATTTGTGAAACGGTTAGACTGATCAAATCCTGTTTTTATTCCCCTTCCCGAACGAACTTATCGGGGACAAGTCAACTTGTGCTTCCCTTCAACGAAGGGTACACTTGCGATGTAGCTATCGCTGACGAGGCATCTCATGTCGCGATTACACTGGTCGAGTATCGGTCGTTCTTCGGTGCTCCCTCTCATGGCAGGAGTGCTGGTTGGTGCGCTCATCCTTGGGTGGTTGGGCATTCCCGTCGTCAGCTCACAGGGCATCTTTATCCGTTCTTACTTCGTCACGGATGACTTTCCACTTATTCCTGAAAGTTCCGCCTGGGACAAAGTACCGATGATTGTCATTCCACTCAGTGGCCAGTTAGTCACGAGGCCTGTGTGGCCGGATCCCAGCGTGCCATCTCTGAGAGTTCGTTCAATTCACAATGGTAGTGAGATCGCCTTCTTTCTCGAATGGCAGGACAACACCAAGAACGACATACTCTCAGCGGGTACGTTTAGAGATGGGGTCGCACTCGGTTTTCCGATTGGGGAAGCGCCCGCTTTTTTCTGCATGGGTCAGTTGGATCATTACATTAACATTTGGCATTGGAAGGCGGACTGGGAGACAGATATTGAAAGGCGAAAAAAAGAAAGAGATAGGCGCGATCGCTTTGAGCCTATTCCCAGACGCGTTTCCTCTGTCGAGGATCTAATCGGCGGAGGATTCAGCACGCTGACGACCAAGGACACACAAGGGAGAGTTCAAGGGAAGGCTCGGTGGAAAGACGGATTCTGGCGGGTGGTTATGACGAGGTCATTGAAGCTTGCTGAGCCAGGAAATGAAGCACGATTAGATCCCGGACGTATCCAGGTTGTCTCCTTTGCGGTCTGGAACGGCGAGAACAAGGAGCGCAACGGTCAGAAAGCCGTGTCGCCGTGGTTTCAACTCTTGATCGATCCGATCACAACGTTGTAATCCAAGCGCCATTGATGAGGCGAACAGAGCCTTTTCGCAAAAGCATTTCTTTTTGAGAAATCGACCCCGGATTTGTAAAGCAATGATTCGCCAACTTCAGAGCCAAAACTGGTGGAGGCGAGGGAGACCCACCCATCGTTGACGCCCTTGCTCCGCTTCAAAATTCAAGGAGTTGCCCTCGCAGCCTGATCCTCAACCCGCGGTTTAGGAATTCCCCCTAGCACTACCTCAGACAATCTAACCCCACAAGAAACCACAAAGCGAGATAGTCGCAACATGGGGCCAGATGGGGCTGGTTTGTCCTGTCCTGGTAGCAGCACGGTAGCAGGGGATCAATGAAACTTGGCAGCCTAGCCCGGAAGGGTCTGTATCTTAAAATAGCACACGTCTTCTCTCTTGCCGGTCTCCTTTTCCTTCGGATCAGGCCCTCCGCCGTATTTCCCCTCACGGTACTTTGTGACGACATAGACCTTCAGTTCCTCCGTGAGTGAATCAGTTCCTGTAGCAAACTCATACAAGGGTCGCATGCCAACATAGGTTGTTCCATCGAACACAAAAAGTTCGAGCCGCGAAATGCTTGCCATCCTAGGAATCTGATCGCGTCTTTTTCTCTTTGCAGCAGCGGAAGGCTGAATTAACAAGTAATCACCATGAGTAATCCTACCTGGGCTATGAGCGATCTCCATGAGAGTCCACTGCTTCTCGCTTGGTTGAAGACTTGGGAATATATAGAGGTAGTCTCTCTCGTATCCCCTCACGGAACCTTTCCATCGGAAAACGATATCTTTTGTCCCATCGTTATTGATGTCGATACGCGCAGCTTCGACAAAATCACTGACCTCTCTTTCGCCTTCCATGCGGACGATGTTTTCTTTCTTCCAGCCAATCGACCGAAACTCCTCATGTTCATCATACTTCTCGGTCCCGAACTCGCCCAAATCGCGATTAAACAAGCCAAGCACTTGTTTACAGACCTTGTCGTTATGGCTCATCAACATAGTGTACTCAACACCTTGGGCAAACTCGCTTGGCTCCATCGGATTCGTCCACGACTTCGATGGAGCAAGCGCAGCGCTTACCGCGAGTACGGTGGAGAAGAAGAACAAGCCCAATGGATTGGCAGACAGGGAGGACATGAACAAAGATACCAGAGATATGACCCGCGATTTGCCGGTTTGCTGACTTTTGACATCAGTTGAGTAGATAGGTGCATCACTTAGCAGTACTCAGCCGCCTCAAAGCTAAGCATAAGCTGACCATCACAAGGTCCTCAACCGGTGAGAACCAGGTCAATGGCTGGGGGAAGAATACGCCGAAACAACCGCAATTGGTGAGTTCTAGACCACGCAGGAGCGAGATCGTCATCCACACAGCGTAACCGGTATTCAGTCCAGCCCCCACAAGAGCGCTGGTCTGGAGACGCCATCCGGAGAGGAGCCAGGCGCCGAGGACGAATTCGACACCGGTCACGCCCAGCGCGACGGGCCAGAGTGTCGCATCAGGAAATGCGTGGTACGTGTTCAATACTGCGACGAATCCAGGAAGATCGAGCGATTTGCCGAGAGCGGAGGCGAAGATGATGCCGCCGATGAAGACTTGGAGACACCAGCGGACGATCGTGCAGTGGTATTGTTGGAATGTGCAGAAAGAACTGATGGTGACTCTGCCACGTTAAGGTTAATTACTTTTGTTTTTGACCGGTCTAACAATAGGCCCAACTGATCTAGAAATCGACAGGCCTAAAGGTATTTTGACAGGAGTAATGTAATGGCCGCCTAAGGCTGTAGAAGCCTCAAGATTCAAATGGTCTAAAAATTGGTGGAGGCGAGGGGAATCAACCATCGTTGACGCGTCTGCTATGTTTTAAAATTCAAGGAGTTGCCCTCGCAGCCTAATTCTCGACTGCGTGATTCCTAGGCTCGAAAAGAGGACCTATTGCCCGCCTGATTATCGTCCCTCGAAAGCCCAGATGAGGACCACTCACCAAGACCAAATACCAGCAGAAGGGGATTGGTGATGACACACCTCATGGCTGATGGTGTGTCATCGTATTCGGCGCCACATTGGGACCAAATTGATCATCCTATCCTTCAAGCGCCTGCTGGCGGAGGGAGAGGACTAGTGCTGGTGCTGATGCTGATGTTCGCCGTGCTCGCCAGTGTGCTGATGGTCATGCCTTACGGTATCGGCACCGTGCTCGTGAGCATGGGCATGCTCGTGCTCATGTTCATGGTTGTGAGTCTGAGCCGATCCATGCTTGTGTTCATGGCTGTGAACGTGCTTGTGGGAATGGGAGCCTTTCATTTGTGGTACTCCTTATAAACTGTTGTATGTCTAATGCTACCACCATTTCGTAAGTCATGGAATAACTGACGCTCGCTCTAATCTACAACGCTTGGATGCGTATATTTCTGAATTGAACACGAGATCCAAAATGGTGATTTTGTAATCCAATGTGGCCCTGCTTCGGTCGATTGCCATTCTTCAGAGTACTCACGAGTTGGCCGTTGAGCGTCACCGTGACGTCGTTTCCTTTCGCCTGAATTTCATAGGTGTTCCATTGCCCTATGGGACGAGAGGCCACTTTCGTGGCAGGTGCCAATTTGTAGACCGAACCCGTGATATGTAACGGATCGCCAAATGTCTGGGGATTCACATCGGGATTTTTTCCCGTGTCATCGATTTGAATTTCATAGCCCTGATCCGCCGCCAGTCTCCAATCATTGGCCGGATCAGTGTTCCCTAACGCCGGGAAGCGAATGAAGATGCCTGAGTTGTCATCAGGGTAAGTCGCTCGCCAGTCGAGTCGGAGAGTGAAATTCCCAAATTGCTCTCGGGTGTACCAGAGGACCCCAATCCCATCGATCGTTTCAATGATGTTGTTGCCTAATTCCATAAAATTCCCGGCGCCGGCCATTTGCCACCCGTCTAATCCTCCCGTTCCTATTGATCTAAATCCCGCCTCGACAGCGAGTGACTTCTTTGCAATCGCGGCAGCCGTCACGCGGGCAAGCGACAAGGCGGTCAGGGATGGGTTGGCCGAGCCTAATGTGGGGAAGAGCGCGGGACCCGCGACATACGCGTTGGCGACGTGATGAAATCGTCCGTCCAACCCGGTGACCGAGGTTGTAAAGTCCGTCGCCATCCAAAGTGTGCCCGCTTCATGATGCGTCGTGCCTAATCCGTCGCGAACTTTGCCCCGTGGCGGAGGCGTTGAATGCCAGCCTCCGTCGTATTGATATTCAATGTTCTGGGGACTTTTGGCTAACTTTTGAGCGAGGGCGATGGCGGCATCGTCCATGGTGTTCCATAACGTATCGTCCGCCGGGCTTTTCGCGAGATTGACCCAGGCCCGCTGAAACCCATATTCATCGGTTTGATCCGGACTGAGGTCGACCCAATTTGGCGGCGCACCAGTGGTTTTTGCGACATTGGGGTCTTGGCTCCCTTTCATTTCGCCAATTCCGCGCAAGGTGATGACAATGGAATCGGCTTGTTGCGAAGCCAACGTCCGATCGACGAGATCGATATCCGGAATCATTCGCCACATCGTGGCTTCTGAGTCCGCTCCCATGACCGCCGCGGCTGTGACCTGGAAATGATATCGACCCTGTGGAGTTGAGCCTCTCACGAGCAATGCGGCCGCTTCGAGCTGTTTGGGCAAGGCTGGGTCAAAGGCGGCCCGTTTGATTCTGACGATGGTGTTGCTCCTTAGATGTGCCATGAGATTGCGGCCCATCAATGGGGTCGGGAACGAGGTCATCGCCAAGCGGGTGGCTTCAATGGTGCTTGAGGCGATGACGACTGCGCACGTGGAAGGAATTGCCAAGAACTTCTGTTGGCCATTGACATACACTTCGATTTGCGTGACCGTGTTACCGGTCGTGTGCAATTTCACAACATGGGCTCGTGGCACGAGAAAAAGCCGCCTTCGCCAGTCGGGATTACTGGCCGCTTCACGGATGGCATCAGCTAAGATGGGCGCGCTACTGTACTTATCGAAGCTGAACAGACCGGAGGCAGGCGGAGCCGCTTGAACGGCGAGAGGAGCCTCTTCAATGGCGTCGAGTCCAGGAACTGACTTGAGAACCGCTGTGAATTGTTTCGTCAGCTCAGCGTTCAAGGGGCCGGAGATGTAATCCGTCTTATCGAAGACGCCCGTTTCTTTCTCAACGGCCTCATAGCCGTCAGTGAAGTCTGCAATCGGTGCCGGGGGAACCGGCGCAAGAAACGTGGCGAGGTCTGAAGGCCATTGCGATCGTGGGCCCGTAAGAAACCGAACAATCTCTGGCGGCCAATTAGCTAAATCTGCGTCAGTCAGCCGAGGTGCCCATCCGCCCCAGTAGAGAGAGCGTCCTCCGAGGCAATAGGCAAGACCAGGAAATCCCACCTGGCTTCGCCATGGTGAGCCCCAGACGCGATTTCTTGCTCCGGGATCTTGATTGTTCGAAGCGACTTGAACATTAGGGCCGGCGTTAAGCCCGATGCGAGCCAAATTCTGAACATGCTCGGAGACGAGAAAGCTTCCCGCCTCCAGGACAAGTACACGCAGGTTTGCATTGCGATAGATTTTCTCGGCACAATAGGCGCCAAACATGCCGGCGCCAATGACGACGGCATCAAACATGACTCCGCCATTGTTGACGGCTTCATCCCAGGTGCTGCACACATAACGACCCATCACATCGGTGGTGAAGCTGGTCTCTTGCACCTCGACCGGTTGGCCGCTGTCTATCAGGCGGTTAATCATGATCGCCTCCTCATGCTTGGAATCAAATGAAGCTTTTCGATAAAGTTTTCTGAGACGGGCCGCCAAAGGATGTTCCACTACAGCAACCGATACAAGAAGCCACTTGGCCTTAAGGAAACAATGTAGAGGTCGCACTGTCGGTATATTTGCCGGATCGCAATTGGCCATCGAAAACTCAGGTTGTTCAAACAATGTCCCGGTCGCTCGGATAACAATCGCTACCATTTCTCAAGCTCGAAAGGAGTGGTGCTCATGAATGGTCAGATCATCATTCGAAGTCTTGCGGCGCTAACGCTGTTGTCCTCGCCGATACCAGCGTCAGCTCAGGTATCGGGCTCCTTGGACACGAATGCGATCGAACAGGCAATTGGCAAACCCGGTGAATTCAAGGACGATGTCTATAAAATCTCCTTCCCACGAAAAGATTTGTCAGTCACGCTCAAGGGCGTCCCACTTAAACCGGGCTTCGCGCTTGGAACGTGGATGGCGTTCAAGCAGACCGGCAAAGAAGCGGTGTTAGATGGGGATTTGGTCTTAACAGAGGCAGAAATCGCTCCGGTTTTGCAAAAGCTCACAAAGGACGGCATCCAGATTAGCGCCCTCCATAACCATCTGATAGGCGAAACGCCCCGCCTGATGTTTCTCCACATAGAGGGTATAGGGGACGCAGCCAACATGGCCAGGAAATTGAAGGAGGCACTGACCCTCACGGCAACACCCATGGGCCCTCCAGCTGCTAAGCCGCTCGGAGCGGCGATGCGCACTGGTGGTGAAGAAGCCGATTTTGACGCCGAACCTATTCAGAGCATGCTAGGGCAAAAGGGCACGATTAAGGAGGGCGTTTTGCAAGTTTCCTTGCCTCGGCGAGAACCGATTAAAATGTCGG
>DATEEH010000023.1:0-20740 GCA_035281245.1 Nitrospira sp. | reverse complement strand
GCTCATCCGTCATTGGGCCCGAATGACGGCCAACCCCTGACTGCCCATTGAAACGTACAGCGCACGCGGCGTCACGGTCGCATCCATGACGATGCGACGGACGTTCGATACTCCCGGCCAGACTTGCACCGCAAGAGTCGCCGGGTTGAATCGAAGCAAGCGGCCGTTGCCGTCCACGATCCACAGAGTGCCATCGGGATCCGCCGCGATATCCATGAGGCTGCTGGTCGGCAGTCCTTGCACGCTCGTATAGTGCCGGATCGTCGAAAAATCAAATGGCGCCGCGGAATGGTTGTAACTCGACAGTCCGGTCCGCTGGCTCACCCACCAAGCCGTGCCATCGGACGTGACAGCCGCGCCTCGATTATCTTCGCGATAGCCCTCCGGAACGATGAGATCGTGCTCACCAGAGTTGTACGGCTCGGCCGGACCATACGTCGTGAAGGCCCAGACAAAACTGCCGTTGACCCAGGCTCGTGGATCCGGATTCCATTCGTGAGAACCAATGCCGTACCCCGTTCCGTCGATCATTTCACCGTTCGGAAAAAGCGCCAGGCCGTAATGCTCGCCCATTCGGGCGGTGGTCCTGCCGTCATCGAAGTGCCAGAGCGTCTGCACATGCGTGTGATCCCCGAAGACGTCATTAAAGAGATGCACCACTCCGTGATCGAATCCGATAAACAAATGCCCTGCAGCGGTTCCGTTATGGCCAAAGATCATTCGACGGGCAGACCGTTCCTCCCAGCAATTGGTCGTAACATCGCAGAGAAATTCATAGCGAAGCACCTGAATCGTCCCGTCCGCATTCAGGGTGATTTTGTCGGCCTGTCCAAGATGCCAACGAGGGTCGCTGAAGTCCGCATTCGCGACGCAACACGGGGGAGGGGCAGGGGGCGGAATCGTTTCCTCATAGCCTCTGTAGCCGACGAAGACTTCGTTGGAATGGCCGCCGGCCATTGCCGTGATGTCGCTGACCGTAACCTGACCCGTGCTCGGATCCGTATAGGTTTGTACGTGCAACCCGTCAGCAGCGGTATAGCGTTTGAACGCCGTTTGGCCCGGCCGCAGGACATACAGGGCGTCAGACGTCACCGCCCAGATATTTTGCGCGTCATCGGGACTTGCGTCGATGATGGTGCCATTCAAACCTTGAGCCGCCGCATAAATGGTTAAATCGGTGACCGGCCACGGACCGGCTGTGCCGGACCCCGGCGGAGGATTCGTGGTGGGTGATTCTGTAGAGGCGGCAGGTGTGGTATCAGATCCCCCACAAGCGCTCAAGGAGCAGACAAGAGCACAGAGGACTGCCCGGATCCACATGTGAACTCCTTGGGTGATAAATCGTACCGTTCAAGGGTGTCTCCTATGTCCTACCGTTGTTCCGAAACTCTCCTAGCTGGGAAGATCCCTTGAAAGGCGGCACCGGTACCCTTGGCGTCATCATTGACGGGGCTCGAGCACATGGGCTACGCTCGTCACCTTCCTCGGGGGACGGTGCGTATGAAAAACAAAATGCTGTGTGCGGCGCTCGCGTTCGTCATGTGCTCAGCGGTGGGCCACTGGAGACTGAGTGCGGCCGAGCCCTCGTTCGAACTGACCGCTCGCTATATTTTGGAGGTGGTCAGGGCTTTTCGGACGGCCTATGTGATGAAGGTCGTCGAGCATGCCAGGGAGGGCGGAGTTCAACCCAATGAAGAGTGGCAGAAAGATTCCCACTTCATTCCGCTCCCGGCGCAATTCGTCAAGGCCGCCGGCGACCAACTGGACAACTTTGAGATCGGGTTGATTGGACTCACGCCCGTGAACCGTGCGAACTTTCCCAGGACGCAAGCAGAGACGGATGCGCTGCTCCAGCTCATGAAAAACCGCGATCGTTCCATGACCACCTTTGTTGACGGCGACCAGTTCAAGGCCATTTCGGCCGACCTTGCGCTCGTGCAGTCTTGCGTCGATTGTCACAATCATCATCCGAAGGCCACGCGGCGGGACTTTCAACGCTGGGATGTCATGGGCGGGCTGGTCGTCCGATTGAAACGCGACGCACGCCCCGAAGGGGCGACGGTGGGTCCCGAGCCTTCCAGCAGGCCGAACGGTCCCATGGAAAGAATGACTCCTCCGCTCACCACGCCGCCCCCCTGGGTTCGCTAGGCAGCCGCCCCTTGACGCTCACTGTGAAGGGGGCGTAGGCTTCACTGAGTCGATTTCGCCGCCTCGTATTTCGAGGTCGCATCATGGTCCTCCGTGGTATGCAGAACCAACGGCGCGGACCTGCCCGGTGTACCCCATTCACCAGACGGGCTCTACTCTTTCAAACTGCACAATCTGAGTCGTCCCCGCATCGCGGCATCACGAGGCCGCGTGTCTCATTTCCTCCACGTCGTTTCACCACACACCTCCGCGTCGGCCGGATCTTCAGCCATGAGCTGCGGGTGTGCCCGGCACGGAAAGGAGGTTTTTATGTCCTACCGTTACAACAGTCTGGATATCCTTGTCGGTGTCGGGCTGTGTGCGATTGTCTTCGGGGCGATGGTTCTCGTAGTCGCAACCAGTGGCGCGTTTCTCGTCAGTGGGCCGCAGACGGCTACGCTGGATGAGGCCCTCCCGTCAACCGAGGCAGCATGGCTGCAGCCTGCTCTGGGACGGGCGATAGTCGAGCGCGATTTGCTGCAACAGCGTACGGATCAGATTACGGCGTCGGCGACAGCCGAATGGAATCAGGCCATGATGGCCCACCGTAATCTGCAAGCGGTCGGTGGCAGTCCATTAGCCTTTGTCATGGACCAGGCGGTGACAGTTCCTCAGGAACATGCCGCCCGGGTACAAACTGTGATGGGGCGGGCCATTGTGAATTTCACTCAACGTGGGATTCGCAGCGGTGCGCTGTCAGCCGATCTCTACCTTTCGGATTACAATCAAGGCATGATTGCCGCGACCGAAATCCGTGGACGGCGAATGCATGACGAATTCGTGTCAACATGGCAATCGGTGCTCGGGCGCTGGATCGTTGATGTGACCCGCGAACACATGCGCCGGACGGCCGACGTACAAGAACAGCTGGGCACGGCAATCGTGCACATGGCACAAGCCAGAATGGGCTTGGAGGGTGAATGGGCAGCCAACCAATATCAATTGGGCAGCTTGATGGCGGCTGTGGACCGCACGGCGCCCATGGACGACCGCGCGGGGTTGTTAGCCTCGTCCGATGCCATGCAGCCGGAGGCTAGTATCTCATTTAGACTGCCGGTCATTCCTGACATTCCGGCCGGCTATCTCATAGTCGCCGCCATGCTGCTGTGCGGTGTCTTCTTCGGGGGACTCATACTGTCTGCGGCAGCGCGAGAAGCCAAGGCGCTGGCAGAAGCGAAACGCAATGCCGGCAGGTGGGTCTATCGGATGGCGTCATAGGCTGAACAACATATCCTGCGGGCCGCGGACTGTGGCCTGCAGGACGATCATTGTGGAGGGGGAGGCGGCAGTTTCACGCTGATGGCACCGCCGAGCTCCCCTTCTCTGGCACCTTCTCGCGGATAACCCGATATGTCCCGCTGACCTTTCGGCTCGCCATGACAGCCCAGACAGGACCGTTGATAGAACAAGGGAAGCAGAACGCGGACGAATTTCCCGTCCTCAGTCACTTCGGCGAAGACTTTATCAGGGGCTTCGCCCGGAGAGTGGGTGGAAAAGCGCGCAAAGACGGCGGATTCATAATCATCCGGTTTGTTCCTCGGATTCCGGACGAGATGCGAGGGAGCGGTCTGCTTCATATAAATGCCTGACCAGGATTGAAAGCGCGTGGCCGTTTCTGTGCCGAACGTCGCAGGGATGAGGCCCTTGTAGGCGAACCCCGGAACGTTAATGACAGATTGATAGGTGTCGATGGTTTTCTTGGATTCTTGCATGAGGCGGGCGAGGAGAGGTTTGGCCATGGCGGGCACTTGCGCTGTATCCAGATTCGCGAGCGCGATGCCGGTCCGTTGTTGAAATTCCTCGGCCACTTGTCGTTCGAAGACGTCCGAGGTAAAGCCCTTGTTGGCTTTGGAAGCGTCATTAATCAGATCTTGTTTTTTCGCGATCGTGTCCCGCCCGGCATCGAGCAAGATCGCCAGCAACCGTCCAGTTTCCGAAGCATCCTCCACCGGTCCGGCAACCGCGGTGAGCGGAAACACAATGAACGGGAGCAAAGCAATGGCGTGCCATTGCACGACAACACGCATCGGATGTCTCTGATACATACCGGCGGCGGGCCTCCGTAGTATCATGTAGGAGCCTACAGCGGTTCTGCGTTGAGACCCATCCCCCAAAAGAGGGGGCAAACCGTGTCAATCGCGTCCTTCAAGTAGAACTTATCGGCGGAGCCGTCTATGCTATCCAACACCGAGCGCGCTCATCTCTCCAGGAGGCCCTTATGAAGAATTCACTTCGGGTCATCTCTGTCATCTCTTGGACGGTGGGTGTGATGTTCGCCGGCGCTTGCGCGGTCACACCGGTCGTCAAACCGTCCTGCGCAATTTCTTGGGATCAAAGCGCGGATTATTGGCGGGTTGCAGAATACCGCCTCACGGTGTGGATGGTGAACGAGCAGCAGTCCTCGGAAAAGACCACCCACGTCGTGAAGGCGCCCACGACGTCGGTTTCCTGCCAGGAAGTCGGAGCCAACAAGATCGGCAATTGGCAGGCCACCGTTCAGGCGTGCTTGAAGGACGGCATCTGTAGCGAAGCCAGCAAGCCGATGTCGTTCAAGGTCGCCGAAAAATAATTCCGAGGGCCTTCCCTTCCCAATTCCGCCAAAACTGAGAATTCATTATCTGATCCGCGACTCTCTGTGTACAGTAGGGCCATGCAGGGGCTCACGTTCCAGTCAGAGCGGCCGCGTCCATCCACATTGAACCGCTACCGACGCCATCCACGCGTGCGCATTGCGACGCCTTTTGCCTGTGCGCTCGCGCCGGTTCGTCCCCGGCGATGGCTGAGAAGGCCACCGATGAACTTGGGATTGGTCTACGACCTTTCGGTGCGGGGAGCGCGAGTCAGCACCGAGGCGCCGTTCAAGCCGGGCGACGAGGTGACGCTGCGCCTCAGACTCCCGAAACAAATCCGTTCGGCGGAGATCGCCGTGGCGACCGTCCGCTGGACGAAAGATCAGTTCTTCGGACTCGCATTCCGGCGGGTGTCGTTTGATGCCCACGATCGACTGAAGAAATTTGTCTCCATCGGCATGCGGTCGCTCGGATAGCCATGGCGCAACTCCAACAACAGCGTGAGGCGGGCGCGGAACTGCGGCGTTATCCCCGGCATCGGGTGGCGGCTCCTTTCCCCTGTGCGTTTGCCCTCTTGGGTTTGAAGCGCTGGGCGGCCGTCGATCGCAATGGCCTTGGCGTCGTCCTCGATGTCTCGCTCAGAGGCGCCAAGGTCATGAGTACCGCGGCCATGACTCCTGGAGACCACCTGGCCGTGAGTTTTCGGATACCGGATCAAGTCACGGCCATGCAGTTGGACGCTACCGTGAAATGGACCAGCGATCAGTTGATCGGACTGGAATTTGTCTCGATGCCCTTTTCGGTCGAAACTCGCCTCAAGAAATTCCTCGCCCGCTCGTCACAGCCCTGCCTCTGAAGCCCGTCGGAATAGCTTCAATCTCAGATCTCAGATTTCAGATCTCAAAAGGGGATTAGAAGGCGAAGCTTTGCCTCGATCTGATTTGAAATCTGAGATTTGAGATTTGAGATTGAGCGAGCGGACCCGCTCGCTCACTTGATGGCGACGGCCTTCACTTCCTTAAACGTCGTGAGGCCCTGCAAGCATTTTTGGATGCCGTCCTGCATGAGTGTCGTCATCCCGTCTTCAACGGCGGCTCTGACCATTTCTTCCGTCTTGGCCTTGGTTTGGATCAGCCGCTTCAGCTTGTCGGTGCCCAAAAGCAGCTCGTGCAGGGCCACGCGGCCTTTGAATCCGCTCCGGTTGCAGTTCTCACAGCCTTTCCCCCGCGAGAGGCGGAAGGCGTTGTCGAACGGGATGCCAAGTTTGTCCCAGGCGTCGGGGCCGTAACCTTGCCGAATTTCGTCATATTCTTCCTTGGTGCCCACATACTGCTCTTTGCAGTCTTTGCAGACCCGGCGTGCGAGGCGTTGGGCCAATACGCCCAGCATGGCATCGGCGAAGCTGAAGGAATCGCAGCCCATATCGAGGAGACGCGTCACGGTTTCGACCGCGCTGTTGGTGTGCAGCGTGCTCAGCACCAAGTGACCGGTGAGCGAGGCTTCAATGCCGATTTCCGCCGTCTCCTTATCGCGCATTTCGCCCACCATGATCACGTCCGGGTCGGCGCGAAGAAATGCCCGCATGGCCTTGGCGAACGTAAAATCGATTTTCGGCTGCACCTGCACCTGGCGGAGTCCGTATTGGGTGATTTCCACGGGATCCTCCGCGGTCCAGATCTTGATGTCGGGCGTGTTGATGAACCCCAGGACCGAGTGCAACGTCGTTGTTTTTCCGGAACCGGTGGGGCCGACGCAGAGAATGATGCCGTAGGGTTTTTCGGCGATGTCCCTGATCGCCTTGAGATTGCGATCGGAAAAGCCCATCTTGTCGAGCGGCAGCGGCTCGCTCGCAGCGAGAATACGCATCACCACGTCTTCATTATAGCCGGCGGTCGGAATGGTCGCGACGCGGAGCTCGATTTCCCGTGTCTCGCTGAGTTTGAATTTAATCTTGCCGTCTTGGGGCTTTCTGCGCTCGGCAATGTCGAGGCTCGCCATAATCTTCAAGCGGGACACGATGGCTCGCCGGTAGCTCTGGGGGATCTTCATGTATTCGAAACAGTCGCCATCGACACGGAACCGCACGAGCGTTTCCCGCTTCTCTCCATAGGGTTCGATATGGATGTCCGACGCGTTCTGCCGGTAGGCGTCGGCGATGATCTGGTTGGCCAGACGGACAATGGCGCTGTCGTTCTCGTCCAGCCCGCCGCCAGGACCTTGTTCTTCTGCGGCTTCCGCCTGAGCCTCGGTCACCAGCTCGCCGAGAATGTCCGAAACGTTTTCGTCCAGCTTGCGCCCGGATCCGTCGCCGCCGCCGGTCGCGGAATTCAAGAATTGGGCGATGTCTCGTCTGAGGCTGACGGCAAAGCGGATGTTGAGGCCGGGGAACGTGCGCTTGATGTCGGCGACGCGGTCGAGATCCCCCGGGTCGTCCGTGAGGATTTCGATAGCCGTGCGATCCCGCTTGAGCGGCATCCAATGGTTTTTCTTCAAGTAGTCGACGTTGAGATTCCTGAGCAGTTCAATGTCGACCAGGGTACGCTCACTGTATTCGATGTACGGACACTTGTGGAATTGCGCGATGGACTTGCCGATATCCAATTTCGGCACTTTGTACTTCTCGATCAGGATGCTTTCGAGATCGGAAGAAATGCTTTTCCGTGCTTCGGCAATCGCATTGTCGAGCTCGTTCTGGCTGATTTTGCCATTGGTCACCAGTAAATCGAACTTGGTCGCCGCTTTCTTGGTCGAGACCTTCTTAAGATTGAAGAAGGCAATGCCCAAAGCCTTGGCCACCTCGGCGACCGACTCCTCGTCTTTGCGGGTGAACCGAAGCCCGCTCTTCTTGTTGAGGAGTTGCAGCACGCCCATGAGATATTTGTTGTCCGCGACGATCGGATACGTCAGAACCTGTTTGGTCTTGAAGCCGGTCCGCTTGTCGTAGGACGTATCGTGATTGAGCGATGGGTGGATGCCTTGCAACTCCGCCGTGTTATAGGCGTCCGCAATGTTCACCGGTCGCAAATATTTGGCGCAAAATCCCGCCAGACTCTGCTCGGTGATCGGGATGCGGACTTCCTCGATCGTATCGATGTGGGGGACCTTGTAGAAGATTTCCTTCTTGTCGGCATCAAAAGCAAAGAGCGTGAGGTCCTCGGCGTCAAACAGGCTCAGGATGTCCTTGTGAAGGTCGAGAAGGATCTGGTCCAGATTGTTGGCGGCGTGAATTTGGCTGGTGATTCGCTTCACATGCTCCGCAAATTCCACTTTCTGCTGGAGTTCCTGCAAATTCTGGGTCGGAGGTTTGGCCTGCATGTGCGCTCCTCTGAGGAAACCCGATCACGACCACGGGATGGCCAGCAGCCGTCGGCGGCCGCGGCACAAAGGCGTTCTTTCCGTGAATCGAGTCTCAGTCTAGCCCAACAGTGCGGGAAGGCAAGGAAAAGGCGCTTTCACGATTGGCATTCAATGAGGACAAAGGGACGCGCGAACGGCAGAGATTCAGGAGGCGGAGGATGCCGACGCAGCCAGACGACGAATGGCCGCCGGAATCTCGGCGGGAGGAATTTTAGCCTTTACGCCGGTCTTCCGGGTTTTCACTTCCAATAGGCCTTCGGCGAGGCCTTTGTCGCCGACGATCACTTGATAGGGCGCCCCGATCAAATCGGCGTCGTTGAACTTCACACCCGCGCGTTCGTCTCGATCGTCCCAGAGGACTTCCAGACCCGCAGCCTCCAAGGCGCGGTAGAGTGTGGCGGCCGCTTCGAGCACTGAAGTCGATGGTCCGAGGGAGAGCAGATGCACCTGGAATGGCGCAATGGGAAACGGCCACACGATGCCCTTGTCGTCATGATTCTGTTCGACCGCCGCGGCCGCTGTCCGACCGATGCCGATGCCGTAGCAGCCCATGAACGCAAGACATTCCTTCCCATTGGGATCAAGGAAGGAGGCATTCATCGCTTGGCTGTACTTTGTGCCGAGCATGAATACGTGACCCACTTCAATGCCTTTGGTGGTCTTGAGCACCCCGTCCTTCCGTGGCGAGGGGTCGCCGGCCCGGGCATTGCGCAAATCGGCGAACTGTTCGACTTGAAAATCGCGCGGACAGTTGACGTCGACCAAATGGGTATCGTTGCGGTTTCCACCGACCACGACGTTTGTGGCCGTCTTGATCGCATGATCGGCGACAATGCGTATCTTCAGGCCCACCGGCCCCGCGAATCCGACCGGCGCCCCGGTGAGTTTCTCGACGGTTGCCGGGCCGGCCAGTTCCAGGTCGGTGACGCCGAGGAGGCGTTTGACCTTGATTTCGTTCGCGTCATGGTCGCCCCGGACCAACACCGCGACGGTCTCTTTCCCGGTCGAGTAGAGCAAGGTTTTGACGAGTTTCGAGGCCTCGACCTTCAGAAACTTCGTCACTTCCTCCACCGTCCGGCAGCCCGGTGTGCTCACGCTCCGCATGGGACGGAGTTCTTCCCTGATCTCCACCTCCGGAGGCAGGACTTCGGCCCGTTCGACGTTGGCTGCATAGGTTCCGGTTTCACTGTAGACGATCGTTTCCTCACCGGTGTCCGCCAACACCATGAACTCGTGCGATGACGTGCCGCCGATCAATCCGGTATCCGCTTCGACAGCCCGAAAATTGAGACCGCAGCGCGAAAATATGCGGTGATAGGCGTCGTGCATTTTCTGATAGTTCAGGCGAGCGCCTGCGTCGTCCTTATCGAAGCTGTATGCGTCCTTCATGATGAACTCGCGTCCGCGCATGAGGCCGAAGCGGGGGCGGATTTCGTCCCGGAACTTGGTCTGGATCTGATAAAAATTCAGCGGCAACTGCCGATACGAGCGGACTTCCCGGCGGAACAAGTCCGTGATGACTTCCTCATGGGTCGGACCGAGACAAAAGTCGCGTTCGTGCCGGTCTTTGAAACGAAACAGTTCCTTTCCGTAGTAGTCCCAGCGGCCGGTTTCTTTCCACAGTTCGGCAGGAGAAGCGATGGGCATCAAGAGCTCTTGCGCTCCGGCCCGATTCATCTCTTCTCGAACGATCTGCTCCACCTTGCGGATGATCCGCAGACCCAACGGAAGGTAGGTATAGATGCCGGCTGCCACCTTGCGGATGAGTCCCGCGCGAAGCATCAACCGGTGGCTGACGGTTTCGGCTTCCCCGGGATCTTCCCGCAGGGTGGGGAGAAGGAGTTGAGACGTGCGCATGAAGCGTCAGTGGGAGAAGAAGATTCGTTCGAGGTCGTTCCAAAAAGCAAAGATCATGACGCCGACGAGCAGGACCAGGCCCACCTGCTGCGCCAGCTCGCGCTGCCGTTCGCCCAAGGGCTTGCGCAGGATGCCCTCGATGAGGAAGAAAAGCAAGTGGCCCCCGTCCAGAATGGGAATGGGTAACAGGTTCAAGACCCCCAGATTGATGCTCAGCAGCGCAATGAGAAATATCACGTTCGCCGGACCTTGAGCGGCCGCTTCCCCTGAAATTTTGGCAATGGTCAACGGGCCGCCGATGTTCTTGCTCGAGATATCGCCCACGATCATTTTGTAGAGGCCGACAATGGTCAGTTCCGTCCATTTCCAGGTGGCTTCCAAGCCGTCATAGATCGCGACGAGCGGTGTCGTGGACCTCATGAGCGACCGGTCCGGCCCGGCAATGCCGATTTTGCCGATCTGTACCGACTGGCCGTTGACGGTCGTGTTCTCCGCGACCGGCGTCACCGCCAAGGAGACGCGTTGGCCTTCGCGCAACACGTCCACATGAAGGGTCTTGCCGGGGCTGTCCTTCACGAGGCCCGTCATCTGCGTCCAGGTGTGAATGAGGGTGCCGTCAATCGACAGGACGCGGTCGCCCTCCTTGAAGCCAGCCGCTGCGGCCGGTTTGCCCGGCACCACTTCATTGACCACGGGCGGGATTTCCTCAATCCCCAGGTAATAGACCGTCTCATCGCCCTTGTGGTTTTGCCCAGACGCCGGAATCGGTGTCACGGTCAACGTTTCCATCCGGCCGTCCCGTAACACTTGGAGCGTGAGCGGCGCACCCTTCCCTTTGGTGGCGGCGTCGAGCAGTTCCACGCGGGTGGCAATGTCGCGTCCGTCGATCTTCTTGATTTGATCGCCGACCATCAGGCCGGCCTTCGCGGCAGGGGAGTCGGGCGCCACCGCTTCCAGTACCGGAGTGATATCTTTGAACGAGGGAACGGGCAGGGTGTAACCGGTGGACAGCCATGCGGCGAAGATCAGATAAGCCAGAATGAAATTGAAACCCGGCCCTGCGGAGACGATCAGCACCTTCCCCCACAAGTTCTGATGGACAAACGAGCGTTTTCGGTCTTCGGGAGTGATCGCTTCCGCCTCATCCTCGCCGAACAGCTTGACGTACCCGCCCAAGGGAATGGCCGACACGAGATATTCGGTCTCTCCGACTTGTCGCCCGAAGAGTTTTGGGCCGAAGCCCAAGGAAAACTTGAGCACCTTGACCCCTACCCAGCGCGCGGCCAGGAAATGGCCCAGCTCATGGAACGCGACGAGAATGCCCAACACGACGAGAAACCACCAGGTCTTCTGCATGAGAAGCCAGACCGTATCGGGCGACCAGGTCAAAGCGGATAAGTTCATAATCATGCTCGGTGTTGAGGGTTGATCAAATGTATGGACGTAAGACGACCTGCTCAGCGGGCCAACGCATGGACCAACGACTCAGCCTTTTCGCGCGCCCATCGGTCGGCTTCCAGCGCGACGTCCACCGACACCACGGCCTGTGGGACATGCGCCTGCATCGTGCTTTGAATGATATCAGAAATATCGGTGAAACGGATGCCGCCGTTGAGAAACGCGTCAACGGCGATCTCATTGGCCGCATTCATCGCGGCAGGCATCGTGCCGCCGACGTGGAGCGACTCATACCCGAGCCGCAGGCATGGAAACCGTTCATGGTCGGGTTTGCAAAAGGTCAGAGTACCGATCTCGGCCAGGTCCAACGAGGGCAAATCCAGCGGCAACCTGTCCGGATAGCGCATCGCGTAGGAAATCGGCGTCCGCATGTCCGGCAACCCCAATTGCGAAATCATCGAACGGTCTTCGTATTCTACCAAAGAATGGATGATGCTCTCGCGATGGATCAACACATCGATGCGAGACTCGGGAATGTTGAAGAGCCAGCGGGCCTCCACCACCTCGAGCCCTTTGTTCATCAACGTGGCGGAATCGATCGTGATTTTTGCGCCCATCTTCCAATTCGGATGCTGCAGCGCCCGCTCGGGCGTGACATCGTGAAGCCCCTCTTTCGGTACGTTCCACAGCGCTCCGCCGGATGCCGTGAGAATCAGGCGGCGGACATCCGTGATGCGATGGCCCTCCAGCGATTGAAAGATGGCGCTATGCTCGCTGTCCACGGGGAAGATTCTCACGCCCGCCCGTCGCGCCTCTTCCTGCATCAACTGACCCGCCATCACCATCGGTTCCTTGTTGGCCAACGCGATGTGTTTCCTGCTGCGGATCGCTGCCAATGTCGGAATGAGCCCGGCTCCGCCGACGATGGCGGAGACCACCAGTTCGGCGTCGGCGAGCGAGGCGACCTTCGCCAGTCCCTCCTGACCGATGAGGATCTCCGTCGAGAGTCCGGAGCAGCGGCGTCCCAGCTTGTGTGCCGCGGCTTCCGTGGACATCGCGACGGCCTGCGGGCGGAAGCGACGAACCTGCTCGGCCAGCATTTCATCGTTGTTGCCCGCTGTGAGGCCTACGATGCGGAACTCCTCCGGAAATCGTTCGACGATGTCCAGGGTATTGGTGCCGATTGAGCCGGTCGAGCCGAGGATGACGATCGATTTCATAAGGAGGTCCTCAGGGGTGAGATGCGACTCGTCCCATGAACGTCACATAGTAGTAGAACGCGGGTGCGGTGAACAAGAGACTGTCGAGCCGGTCGAGCATGCCGCCATGCCCTGGAAGCAGACCGCCGGAATCCTTGACGCCGACACTGCGTTTCATGCACGACTCCACTAGATCTCCCCACAAGCCGGCGAACGTCAAGAATACCCCGAGGACCAGCGTATCAACGAGGGAAAATTCAGGGACAAACCACCAGCGCGCCGCATACGCAATAAGCGTTGCGCCAACGAGGCCACCCGCCAATCCTTCAACCGTCTTTTTCGGACTGATTCTCGGGGCCAACGCGCGTCGTCCGTACAGGGTTCCCACGTAGTAGGCAGCCGTGTCGGCCGCCCATGTCACCAATAAGAGAAACAGGACCAGCGAGTCCCCATCGGGAAGAAGCCGAACGGCGACGAGATAGCCGAGGGTGAGGCCGATGTACAGCATGCCGGTCAATACGATGGCTCCATCTCTGAGACGCTCGAGCCCCGGCAACCCAGCGACCAGTGGGATCGAGAGAACGGCGACGACCGCTGCGAGGAGGGCGATCGGGACCAGGGTGGGCTCATGCGGTGCTACGATCAACGCCGCGCACCCCAACAGGCCGATGCTGACCGCCAGGGCCGGAGAGGCGGCCTGAAAATACAGGCGGTACAACTCCAGAAGTGACAGGCATCCGGCAAGGAGGACGAGACCGGTGAAGGCGAGAGGAGGCAGATAGCGGATCGCTCCGTAGAGAAGGGGAACGATCAGCAGGACCGTGTAAATGCGTCGGGGATCAAATCGCGCTGCCGCTTTGTGGACGGTCTCCGCCGCTTCCCGATTGGTCGTTCCGCACTCGAGCATGTCGGTGGTTCCCCGGCGGGCTATGAAGACAGGGTGCTCAAGACGCGGCCGAAGCGTCGTTCCCGCCGTTGGAATTCAAGTAAAGCCAGCAACAGCTCGCGACGACGAAAGTCCGGCCAAAGCGTCGGCGTAAAATACAGTTCTGTATAGGCCAGCTGCCAGAGGAGAAAATTACTGATGCGCGTCTCGCCGCTGGTGCGTATGAGGAGATCGGGATCGGGCAAATCGTGCGTATAGAGGTGCTGCTGAACGTGAATCTCGTCGATGTCTTCCGGCTGAAGCTTCCCGTCCTGCGCATCCCGAACCAGCCCACGGACGGCGTCCACGATTTCCGAGCGGCCGCCGTAACTCAAGGCGACGGTCAGATGAAGCTTGTCCAGATGCGCCGTCTCCTGCTCCGCCGCCCGTACCCACTGCAGGGCGGAGGCGGGTAGCGCATCGGTGCGACCGATCGTCCGAAACCGCACGCCTTGTTCGATCAATTTGTTGCGTTCGGTTGACAGATAGTACTCGAGCAGCCCCATCAAGCCGTCAATTTCCGTGGCCGGGCGGTTCCAGTTCTCTTGAGAGAAGGCATAAATGGTGAGGGCTTGAATGCCCAATTCCAAGCACGAGGAGATCATGTCGCGAACCGACTTGATGCCTTCACGGTGACCGGCGATTCTCGGCAGACTCCGAGCCTCGGCCCATCGGCCATTGCCATCCATGATAATGGCGAGATGCTTCGGAAGCAGGTCAGGGTCGAGTTTTGCCGTCAGTTCTGTATCCGACAGGTGGTCGATTCTAGAAGGTGGCTGTGTGTCCATGAGTGCAGGTCAGATAAAGGTCCTTTCGTATGAAGCGTGTACCGGCAGGTGAGGAAAGTCTACTGACGGTTCCGCTGAAAGTCAAACGATATTTCCCAAATTCCTTGCAAAAGCGAAGAGTTGGATGCGCTTGGATTGCGCCTCGAAAATTGAATCGGCTATACTTTCGCCTCTCGCACACAACGACTTTTTTTAAAGGAATCTTCAACGATGGGACAACTCATTCCTTTGGATTCATTCGGCGTGACTCAGCAGGATGTGTTGGCGGCCTTGGGCCGGGCGAAGGTTCGCAACGTGGACTATGCGGACCTCTATTTCGAATCCTGCATTTCGGAATCCGTCTCCATGGAAGAATCGCTCGTCAAGCGGGCGACAAAAAGCGTTTCGCAGGGAGTCGGCGTTCGCGCGACTTCCGGAGAGAAAACGGGTTTTGCCTATTCCGACGACCTGACCCGCCATGACCTTGAACTCGCCGCGGATACGGCCAGGTATATCGCCGATTCCCCCGGCGGAACCCAGCCGGTTCCGATGCCCGTCCATTCGAAACCGGCGAGGGATCTCTATCCGGTTTCCCATGCGCAGGTGGACGTCGCCACGGCGGAGCGCGTCACGCTCTTGAACCGCATCGACGAGGCGGCACGGCGCTACGATTCCCGTATCAAGAATGTCATGGCCTCCTACAACACGGAATACAAAATCGTCATGGTGGCCACGTCCGACGGCACGTTGATCGGTGACGTCCAGCCCCTCTCCCGTCTCCAAGTCACGTGCATCGCCGAAGAAGGAGGAAACCGCCAAATCGGTTCATTCGGTGGCGGAGGCCGCATCGGCTTTGAGTTTTACCGACAGGGAGAGCGGTATCTCGACTACGCGAAAGAGGCCGCCCGCATTGCGATTCTCAATCTGTCCGCTGTCGACGCGCCGGCAGGCGTGATGCCGGTCGTGCTTGGAGGCGGTTGGCCGGGTATTCTCCTGCATGAAGCGATCGGGCACGGTCTCGAGGCGGACTTCAACCGGAAGAAGACCTCCGCCTTCTCCAATCTTCTCGGGAAGCGGGTCGCCTCGGAGGTCTGCACGATCGTCGACGACGGAACGCTGCCCGGCCGACGCGGCTCGTTGAACATGGACGACGAAGGGACACCGACCGCTCGGACCATGCTCATCGAGAAAGGCATCCTGCGCGGGTATATTACCGACAAGCTGAACGCGCGCCTCATGGGCATTCCTCTGACGGGCAACGGGAGGCGCGAAAGTTATCAAAGCATCGTGCTTCCACGCATGACCAATACGTTCATGCTGGCGGGAGATTCGAATCCGGAGGACATCATCAAGTCGGTGAGTAAAGGTTTATACGCCGTGTCGTTCGGAGGAGGGCAGGTCGACATCACAAACGGCAAATTTGTATTTTCGGCCAGCGAAGCTTATCTGATCGAAGACGGGAAGGTGACACGGCCGGTCAAGGGCGCCACCCTCATCGGCAGCGGTCCCGACATTCTGACGAAGGTGTCTATGGTGGGCCATGACCTGAAGCTGGACGAAGGCATCGGAACGTGCGGGAAGGAAGGGCAGTCGGTTCCGGTCGGGGTCGGCCTGCCGACGATCCGCATCGATGAAATTACCGTCGGAGGAACGCAAAGTCAGTGATGGGTGATGAGTAATGAGTGATACGGAACTCACTGAGAGAAGAAGCATCAAGAAGCCAGGCCCAAGTTTATCTGATCTGGCGTCTGATGTCCTGGCCATGGCAAAGGAGAACGGCGCGACGGAGGCGGATGTCGTGGTCGCCGACGGGGAGAACCTGTCCGTGCAGATCCGCCTGGGTTGTGTCGATCGGCTCTCCAAGGCACGGGAAAAACGGTTGGGACTTCGCGTCTTCGTCGGCAAGCGGTCCGCCTGTTCTTCGACTTCGGATTTCTCACTTGAGGCATTGCGACGCCTCGTGTCGGAAACCTGCACCTTGGCCAAGGCCGTGGTGGAAGATCCCGTCTCCGGTTTGCCGAGCGCCGATCACATGGCAAAGGAGCAACCGGATCTCGATCTCTATGACGACACGAGATTGGATACGGATCGTCAGATCGACTTGGCGAAGCGAACTGAAGCGGCGGCCATGGCAACCGATGATCGGATCACGAACTCGGAAGGATCCGATTGCGACTGCTCGTGGGGGCGCGTGGTGCTCGGCAACAGTCATGGGTTTGTCGGTGAATATCGCAGTTCCAGTTATTCATTGGCGGTATCGCCCGTGGCCGTCGATCCGGTCTCGGGCACCATGCAGCGCGACGCGTGGTACGACGTGCGGCGCAAGTTTCGGCAGCTCGATGCACCGGAAGCGATCGGCATTGAGGCCGCCAGGCGCACAGTCAGACGGCTGGGCGCCCGCAAGATCGGCACCAAGCGTATGCCGGTGGTGTTTGACCAGGAAACCGCCGGCAGCCTGCTCGGCAACTTGTGCAGCGCCGCTTCCGGCTATGCCCTGTACAAAGGGGCTTCGTTTCTCGGAGGGCAGCTGGGCAAACGATTGGCGCCTGACTGGTTCACGGTGTACGACGATGGGAGGATGCTCGGAGGACTCGGTTCACGGCCATTCGATGGCGAAGGACTGCCGACGAGGAAAAACACCATCGTCGACAAAGGCGTGCTCACCAGCTATCTGCTCGACACCTATTCTGGAAAGAAATTAGGACTGCCGTCGACCGGCAACGCGTCGAGAAGCGTCGGCGAAAGTCCCTCGGTCGGACCCACCAACTTTTATCTGGCTCCCGGTACGCACTCGGCGGAAGAGATCATCCGGGGCGTCAAAGAAGGTCTCTACGTGACGGAATTGATCGGCTTTGGAATCAACATGGTCACCGGCGACTATTCGCGCGGTGCAGGGGGATTCTGGATTGAAAACGGCGAACTGGCCTATCCGGTGGAAGAAATTACGATCGCCGGGAATTTGAAACAGATGTTCAAGGACATCGACCTCATCGGTAGTGATCTGGTGTTTCGAGGACGCATCGCAAGCCCGACGGTAAAGATCGCCGAAATGATGGTGGCGGGCAATTGATCAGCCGTGCTTCATACCACGCTCTGGCGTTGCACGCCACGACGCTGATTGCCGTCACGACGGCGTTGGCTGTTCCAACGCAAGGGGAGGGCCCTATGCGGATTGTCTCATCGTCATTCAGCCATGAAGGGTCGATTCCTGCTTTGTATACCTGCGAAGGAAAGGATATTTCTCCGCCGATCGCCTGGTCGGAGATTCCGCCCGGAACCAAGAGCTTGGCTCTGATCGTCGATGATCCGGATGCTCCGGATCCCGCCGCGCCGAAGAGGACCTGGGTGCACTGGGTGCTTTATAATTTGCCGCCGACGAGCGCCGGGCTCCCTGAGAGCGCAAAGACGCTGCCTGAGGGAACCAAGGAGGGCGTGAACGACTGGCAGCGCACCGGCTACGGTGGACCATGCCCGCCGATCGGCCGCCATCGATACTTTCACAAGCTCTACGCGCTGGACACCGTGTTGCCGGATTTGAAGCAGCCGACCAAGGCGAAGCTTGAAGAGGCCATGAAGGGCCACATCCTGAGCGAGGCCCGATTGGTCGGAACATATCAGAAAAGCAAATAGGCTCCTATGCATCGCACATCGAAGAGAGGTAAGGTTATGCGACGGGCATGGATCATTGGTCTCGCGGCACTCGTACTTCCCGGCATTGCCAAGGCAGCCGATTTTCGGCTGACCAGTCCAACCGTCAAAGACAAAGGCTCGATCGGAAACGAACACGTGTTCAACGGTTTCGGATGCAGCGGCAATAACACGTCACCCGAATTGCGCTGGGAGCATGCACCGAAAGGCACGAAAAGCTTTGCCCTCACGGTCTATGATCCCGATGCGCCAACGGGGAGCGGGTGGTGGCACTGGGTGATCTTCAACCTTTCTCCGGAGACCACCTCGCTTCCGGCAGGCGCGGGCAAGCCGGAGAGTGGTAGTGCGCCGCAAGGCAGTATCCAGTCGATGACCGATTTTGGACAGCCTGGCTATGGAGGTCCTTGCCCGCCGGCCGGAGACAAGCCGCATCGGTATATCTTCACCGTGTACGCGCTCAAAGTGGACCAGATTCCGCTGCAGAAGGAGGCGTCCGGCGCGATGGTGGGATTTTATCTGAATCAGAATGTGTTGAGAAAAGCCTCGTTCACGGCGAAGTACGGTCGGAAATAGTGATGAATGATGTGGATGAAACGATGTCGCTGATGGAGAACCGATATGCCGCTTGATGTCGACCTCGGAAAGAAGATGCTGCAACTCGTGACGGCACGTTACGACGATCGGCATTGGCGCAAGAAAATAGAAAAGACGCTCAGCTTGCCTCAATCAGGGGTGAGTGATCCGATGCAACAACAGATCTTCATGTATCTAAAAATTAATCTGAAGGCCTACAAGTCCCGCCGCGCCGACCCGGACTCCTGGATCATCGGCGGCTTTGCCACAAAGGAAGTCATCGAGCGCGCCAAACACCAACCGAAACAGGTGGGATCCGATCTCACCAAGGAAGACGTGGCCTTTCTTGGCACCGATCCGGGAACGGATGTGGACGAGGCTTGGTGGGATGAGATGCTGGTGCAGTGGTTCGACGTGCCGGAAGAAGAAAAGTCCGCCGACGAAGAGGCAGGCGAGCAAGGAGCCAATTCAGACTCGCCTTCGACTATCCAATCCAAAACCTGAGGATGCGGGGCTGTGTGCTCCGGCGAGGGTGAAGCCGCATGGTCCCTCGCTGCTTGGCTCCGCAAACTTGCTCCGTCCTGGATTTCATCCGAACGGATCTTCGGACACTGCGTCTCGCCATCGCCTGCGGCGACCGCATCGGAGAGACCATGCGACCCCTCGCAAGTCGCAGCTAACCCCGCATCCTCAGTAAGTGACGAGGGCATCGTTGAAGGCTGCTTCGCCAGCGCTCTTCTGCTGCCTACTCACGTCGCCTAAAGGAAAAAGGACATTGGAAAGCGTGTGCGATCCTCGTGTCAGCAGTACGGACGTGGTTAATAAAGCCACATTCGAACCACAAAAGTAAGGAGAGGAAATAAGCCGGGCCTAAACTATCCGAACAGATCCATTTGGGCAGGATTGGGCGGTTCGATGTTGAGCACCGGTGAGGTCGAGGCGGTCGGTTCCGTCGCAGGCGGCGTTTGAGAGTGGCGGTCGAGGAAATCCTTCAATTTCTTGAAATCGTCCTTCAACGTATCGAGCAGGTTCCCCTGGTGTAAAGCTGCTGCCGGATGCAGCAGCGGGAAAATCACGAAGTCCTTCATGTAGAAGGCCTGCGCCTTGACTTTGGTAATGCCGACTTTGCGTTCCAAGAGCGTTTGTGTCGCCCAATTCCCCAGCGTGCAAACGAGCTTGGGCCGAATCATCTGGATTTGCTGCATCAAGAACGGCTTGCACGTCTCCACCTCATCGGGCTCCGGGTCGCGGTTGTTGGGCGGCCGGCATTTGATGACATTGGCAATGTAAATTTGGTCGCGCGACAGGCCTGCCGATGCCAAGAGATCATTCAAGAGTTTACCCGCCGAGCCAACGAAGGGTTCCCCCTTTTGGTCCTCGTTGAACCCGGGCGCTTCTCCGACGAACATGATGCTCGCATGCGGATTTCCGACTCCGAACACTACCTGGGTCCTGCCCAGTTTGGCGAGCTTGCACTGCTGACAGTTGTGAAGAGATTTGGCGAGTTCTTGGAGCGTCATGATGAGAGAGCTGGTCGACGCGAGGCATCTTAGAAGCGGGATCGAACGTTGTCAACGGCAGAAGAAAAGAACACTAGACCCGAGCACTCCCGTGCTCCATGATGATTTCTGCGCAGCGTTCGCCGCTGACGATGGCGCTTTCCAGATTGGCCGGCCAGCCGGTGTCAGTCCAGGCGCCCGCCAACAGCAGATTCGAAACCGGACTTTGCTGAATGGGCCTCCGCACCTTTGCGCCGGGAGCCAGCGACAGAATGGCGGATTTCGTTTCCTGCTGGCTGAACGAGGTGAGGCGATTTTCCGTCCCAAGGAGATTCAGCGAGCGCAGGACACTCGAGACCTGCTGTTCGGCATCTGCCACCGCGCGGTCATGCAGCGTGGCGAGTCGTGCGATCACGTGCCGGTCGCCGCTTGAGGGCATGCACGTGATCCACGGGAAGGGGCCCGAGTTGAGAAGGATGTGGCGGGGCGTGGGCAGGATGGCAGTCGATTGAACATGGATCTGCGTGCAAGGCAGGTTGTTCAGATCGACGATATGCTGGAAATAGGCATAGCGCGTGAGCCAGCGCTCCGGCAGTAGCGGAGTCAGTTGCGTCGGAGGTATGGCAGACACGTACCAATGCGCATGAAGGATGTTCCCGTCTCGTAACCGCACGCCGGTCATTCGATTGTCGTCAAATTCAAACCGCACGGCCGGGGCATGTGACATCAAGATGGCCCCGCTCTTGATGAGGCTGTTGAT
>DATEEH010000022.1:0-15039 GCA_035281245.1 Nitrospira sp. | reverse complement strand
GATGGTGATGCCCGGGGACAACGTGAGTGTGACGGCCGAGCTGATCAGCCCGATCGCCATGGACCAGGGCCTGCGCTTCGCCATCCGCGAGGGCGGCAAGACGGTCGGCTCCGGTGTCGTGACCGAAATTCTGGCGTAACCCCGCTAGCGAAGAGGACAGGAGCACGAGATGCGAGAAATCATCGACCTGGCCTGCACGGCCTGCAAGCAGCGTAACTATTCGACGATGAAAAATAAGAAGAACGATCCGGATCGGTTGGAACGAAACAAGTTTTGCAAGTTCTGCCGCAAGCACACGCCTCACAAGGAAGTGAAGTAAGAGTTCTGTGAAGTCAGAACCAGCAGAGGGGCATGGTGTTAATGGCAGCACATCGGTCTCCAAAACCGAGAGTCTGGGTTCAAATCCTAGTGCCCCTGCCAAACAGAGCTTGCTTGACCCGGAGGGCTCCTGGATTGGGCCCGACGGGGTAGCACCCTTTTTTCAGAAGCGGTGTTGAAAGGGAGACGGTAGCAATGTTTTCACGGATGATCGCGAACGTCAAAGAGTTCCTGGGCGATGTCCGAAACGAGCTCAAGAAGGTGTCGTTTCCGACGAAGGCCGAGACGATCGGCTCTACGACCGTCGTCATCGTCTTCTGTGTACTAATGTCGATCTATCTTTCCGTCATCGATTCGTTCTTGTCTTGGCTGGTGGGGAAAATTCTATGACCGAAAGTCTGTCAACGAAGGAACCGAAGGCAGGTACGGGGAAAAACTGGTACGTCATCCACACCTATGCGGGCTTTGAGGGGCGCGTGAAAACCAGTTTGCTCGAGCGGGCCAACCAGATGGCCTTGACCGACAAGATGGGACAAGTCCTGGTTCCGACGGAAGACGTCATCGAAATCAAGGACGGCAAGCGGCGGACCTCCCGGCGAAAATTCTTCCCCGGCTATGTCCTGGTCGAGTTGGAAACACCCGTGACCGATGAAACCCTTCAAATGATCAAGGAAACGCCCAAGGTGACCGGATTTGTCGGCGGCGGGGCGCAGCCCACTCCGTTGACGAACGAAGAAGTGGCGGAGCTGCTGAAACAAGTCGATGCCGGCAGCGCAGGGCCGCGCGAGCAAGTCAAATTCATTAAAACCGACAACGTTCGTATCGTCGACGGGCCGTTCCTGGGCTTCAACGGCGTCGTGGATGAAGTCGATCAGGACCATAACCGCCTGAAAGTGATGGTCAGCATCTTCGGACGCTCGACCCCGGTGGAACTCGGATTTCTCCAGGTGGAACGTATATAGAGGAGTGGCGCATGGCGAAGGAAGTATCGGCCCAAATCAAGTTGCAGATTCCGGCGGGAAAGGCGAACCCTGCCCCTCCCGTCGGTCCATCATTGGGGCAACATGGCGTGAACATCATGGAATTTTGCAAGCAGTTCAACGCCAAAACCCAAAAGGAAGGGGACAGCATCATTCCGGTCATCATCACGGTCTACAAGGACCGGTCGTTCACCTTCATCATGAAGACCCCTCCCGCCTCCGACCTGCTCAAGAAGGCGGCCGGCATCATCAAAGGCTCGGGGGTACCCCAGAAGGACAAGGTCGGAAAAATCACGCGCAAGCAGTTGACCGAAATTGCGCAAAAAAAGATGGCCGATTTAAACGCCGCCGATCTCGAGGGCGCCGTGAAGATCATTGAAGGGACCGCCCGCAGCATGGGGGTCGTGGTTCAAGGGTAACGACAAGGCAAGGAGTATTGTGATGGGCAAGAAAATGAAGGCCGCGCTGGCGAAGATGGAACCGCGTCCGTATGCGCTCCGCGATGCCGTTGCGCTGGTCAAAAACGCGGCATACGCAAAATTCGATGAGTCCGTCGATCTTGCGATCCGGCTGGGTGTGGATCCGAAGCGTTCGGATCAAATGGTGCGCGGGACGACTTCTCTTCCTCATGGCACCGGCAAAAAGGTGCGGGTCATCGTCTTTGCCAAAGGAGAGAAGGAGCAGGAAGCCCGCCAGGCCGGAGCAGATTTCGTCGGTGCGGATGACCTCATGGAAAAAATCAAGGGCGGCTGGATGGATTTCGATTATGCCATCGCCACGCCGGACTTGATGGCCTCGGTCGGCAAGCTCGGTAAGCAGTTAGGTCCTCGCGGACTGATGCCGAATCCGAAGACCGGCACGGTGACGTTCGAGGTCGGCAAAGCTGTGGCCGAAATACGAAAAGGCCGCGTCGAGTACAAGGTGGAAAAGGCCGGCATTGTCCAGGTGCCGGTCGGCAAGGTGTCGTTCCAGCCGGATCAACTCTATGACAATGCGTCCGCGGTCTTGGAGGCCGTCGTCAAGGCAAAGCCGGCCTCATGCAAGGGGCGCTATCTCAAGAGCGTGACCATTTCGAGCACCATGGGACCCGGAGTCACATTGGATGCCGTGGCCCTGGCGAAGCAGTGGAGCTAAGCGACGCGCCCGCGGTCAAGACAAGAGGGGATGAGATGAAGAAGGAAGAGAAAGCCACAGCAGTTGCGGAACTGACGGAGAAGTTCGGGCGGGCACGGTTGGCGATCGTCACCGAATGTGCGGGCCTTCCGGTCAACCATGTCACCGAACTGCGCAAGCAGCTCCGGGGAGCCAAGGCCGAATACAAGGTCGTCAAGAATACATTGGCGATCAGAGCGGCTGAGGGCACAACCGTAGCCGGGTTGAAGGCGTACCTGAAAGGCCCGACGGGCGTCGTCATCGGCTATGACGATCCTGTGTTGCCGACCAAGATCCTCAAGGATTTCATCGCCGCCGAAAAGCGCGAGGAAAAGATTCGAATCATGCTCGGCGTTCTGGAGGGCAAGGTTCTCCAGCCCGCGGAACTGGCGGCTGTCGCCAAGCTGCCGAAGAAGGAAGTGTTGATTGCGATGCTGTTATCGGCGATGCAGGGGCCGATTCGCGGCGTCGTCTATACATTGAACGCAGTGTTGACGAAGTTTGTGAGAGTCATTGCAGCCATTCAGGATAAACGGAAAGGAGAAGGGGACATGTCAGCCACAGCTACTAAGTTGTCGCAGGAGGAATTGATCAAGGCCATCGAAAGCATGAGCGTGCTGGATTTGGCCGAGTTGGTAAAGGGATTGGAGAACCGTTTCGGAGTGACGGCCGCCGCTCCGGTCGCCGTCGCCGCGGCGCCTGCCGCCGGTGGAGCCGCTGCGGCTCCCGCCGAAGAGAAGACCGCGTTCGACGTGATTCTCGCATCTGCGCCAGCCGACAAGAAGATCCAGATCATCAAGGTGGTTCGCGAACTCACGAATCTCGGACTCAAGGAAGCCAAGGACCTGGTCGAGGGAGCGCCGAAGCCCGTCAAGACCGGCGCGACCAAGGAAGAGTCCGATGCCATGAAGAAAAAACTTGAAGAGAGCGGCGCAAAGGTCGAGATCAAGTAAGCTCGGTTCCGTTCAGCATCTGTGGGCATCCGTGACGAACGGATGCCCAAGCCCAACCATATGTAGTGGAGGACTGCGGAATGCCCGAAACGACTCTACAAGAGTTCGTCGAACGGAAGGATTTCTCCCGTATTCGGACCAGCATCGACATTCCGGATCTCATTGAGATCCAGAAGCGCTCGTACGAGGAATTCCTCCAGTTCGAAGTCGAGCCGGAACGCCGGAAGGATCACGGATTACAGGCGGCCTTGGCCAGCGTGTTTCCGATTCCTGATTACAACAATACTGCGATTCTGGAATTCACAAGCTACACGCTAGGGACGCCCAAGTATGACGAGCGCGAATGCCTTGAGCAAGGCATGACCTTCGCCGTGCCGCTCAAGCTGCGCGTGCGGTTGGTGGTGTTCGACAAGGAAGACAAGGGGCCGAAGAAGAAGGTGCTCGATGTCCGCGAACAGGAAGTCTACGTCGGAGAATTGCCGCTGATGACCGAGCGGGGCACGTTCATCGTGAACGGAACCGAGCGCGTCGTCGTCAGTCAGTTGCACCGGTCGCCCGGCGCTTCCTTTACGCACGACAAGGGCCGCACCCATGCCAGCGGCAAGGTGCTGTACAGCGCCCGCATTATTCCCTATCGGGGCTCCTGGCTGGATTTCGAGTTCGATGCGCGCGACATTCTCTACGTCCGCATCGACCGACGCCGAAAGATGCCCGCAACGATTCTGCTCAAGGCCTTCGGCTTTTCGAGCGACGATCTGTTGAAAATGTATTACCCGGTCGAAGAAATCCGGGTCGCCAAGGGCAAGCTGATGCGGAAGCTGGATCCCGAAATTCATCAAGGCATGCGTGCGTCGACGGAAGTCGTGGACAAAGGCGGCAAGGAGCCGCTCGTGCGGGAAGGCGCCAAGCTGACGAAGGGCATCATCGCCAAATTGAAGGCGGCCGGGGTCAAGGAAATTCCTGTCTCCGCCAACGAACTCGTTGGACGCGCCGTGTTGAGCGAAGTGGTGGACGCCAAGAAGAACAAGTTGGCTGAAAAAAACCAGCGGCTGACCGCCGAGATCATCGAGAAGATCATCGAAAGCGAAATCGAAGAATTCAAAGTCATCTTCTTTGATGCGGCCACGTCCACGCCCGTCATTCTCGATACGCTGGAAATGGAGCGGACCGTCTCGAAGGAAGAGGCAATGGTCGAAATCTATCGGCGCCTGCGGCCGGGAGAAACGCCGTCGGTCGAAACGGCCAGGGCGCTTTTCGACAATTTGTTTCTCAACTCCAAGCGCTACGATCTTTCCCCGGTCGGACGATTGAAGCTGAACAAGAAGCTGGTCCTCGATCTGCCGTTGGAGCAACGGACGCTGACCTCCCAGGACATCGTGGAAGTCATCCGTTACCTCGTGAATCTCAAAATGGGGAAGGGTGAAATCGACGACATCGACCATTTGGGAAACCGCCGGGTCCGGTCCGTCGGAGAACTGCTGGAAAACCAGTTCCGATTGGGTCTCGTCCGGATGGAACGCAGTATCAAGGAACGGATGAACCTTCTCGACATGGAGACGGTGCTTCCGCACGACTTGATCAATGCGAAACCGGTCGTGGCAGCCGTCAAAGAGTTTTTCAGCAGCAGCCAGCTATCGCAGTTCATGGATCAAACTAATCCGTTGGCCGAGATCACCCACAAGCGGCGGCTGTCGGCATTGGGTCCCGGCGGCTTGACGAGAGAACGGGCGGGATTCGAAGTGCGCGACGTACACCCCTCGCATTACAGCCGCATTTGCCCGATCGAAACGCCGGAAGGTCCCAACATCGGGCTGATTACCTCGCTTGCGACCTATGCCCGGATCAATGAGTTCGGCTTTATCGAAGCGCCGTACCGCCGGGTTGAAAAGGGCCGCGTCACCG
This sequence comes from Nitrospira sp., assembly GCA_035281245.1. Taxonomy (GTDB): domain Bacteria; phylum Nitrospirota; class Nitrospiria; order Nitrospirales; family Nitrospiraceae; genus Nitrospira_C. The sequence goes on along the minus strand of DATEEH010000022.1, from coordinate 9,734 downwards.
ATCAGATCGAGTTTCTCTCGGCGATCGAGGGGGACAAGTTCTTAATTGCGCAGGCCAACTCCAAACTTGATGGCTCCAATCGGCTCGTGTCCGAAACCGTGTCGGCAAGATCCGGCGGCGATTTCGTGACCATCACACCGGACCGTGTCGAATATATGGACGTATCCCCCAAGCAGGTAGTCAGCGTCGCCACGGCGTTAGTGCCGTTCTTGGAACACGACGATGCGAACCGTGCGCTTATGGGATCGAACATGCAACGCCAGGCGGTGCCGCTTCTCAAGGCGGAAGCACCGTTGGTCGGCACGGGCATGGAAGCGGTCGTCGCCCGTGATTCGGGATATGTCGTTCAGGCGCGCCGCTCAGGCGTCGTCGAAAGCGTGGACGCCACACGGATCGTGGTGCGTTCCGATAGCAAAGAGGGACGGAAGCGGAACGATACCGGCTTGGACGTCTACGATCTGATCAAGTTCCAGCGGTCGAATCAAAATACCTGCATCACGCAGACTCCGGTCGTCCGGATTGGGCAGCCGGTCAAGAAGGGACAGGTCCTCGCTGACGGACCCGCGATCGATCAGGGAGAGTTGGCTCTCGGGAAGAACGTGCTCGTGGCCTTCATGCCCTGGGGCGGATACAACTTTGAGGACGCGATTCTCTTGAGTGAAAAACTGGTCCGCGAAGACGCGTTCACCTCCATCCACATCGAGGAATTCGAAGTGGAGGCGCGGGATACCAAGCTCGGCAAGGAAGACATTACCCGCGACATTCCGAACGTCGGCGAAGAAGCGCTGCGCAACCTCGATGAGAGCGGCATCATTCGCATCGGCGCTGAAGTGAAGCCGGGCGATATCCTGGTCGGGAAGGTGACGCCGAAGGGCGAAACCCAGCTCACGCCGGAGGAAAAGTTGCTGCGGGCGATCTTTGGAGAGAAGGCCGGCGATGTGAAGGATACGTCGTTGACGGTCCCGCCCGGCGTCGAAGGCATCGTGGTCGACGTCAAGATCTTTTCACGCAAGGGATTGGACAAGGACGAACGGTCGAAGAGCATTGAAAGCGAAGATACGATGCGGCTGCAGCGCGATCATCATGAAGAGCTGCGCATCATCGACGAGGAGAAGACCAAGAAGGTCCGCAAACTGTTGTTGGGCAAAGTCGTCGGACGGGATCTGATGGATCCCGAGAGCGGCGACGTGATTCTCAAGAAGAAAGGCAAGCTCACGGCGGAAATTCTCAAGCGCCTCTCCGACGAATCGGTGCGCTACATCATTCTCAGCGATCCCGATGAACAGAAGGAACTGGAGGATGTGGAGCGCCGGGCAAAAGAACAGGTCGAGATTCTTCAAACGCTCTACGACGAGAAGGTCGGACGCCTGAAACGCGGCGACGAATTACCGCCGGGCGTGATCAAGCTGGTCAAAGTGTATATCTCGATGAAGCGCAAGATTCAGGTCGGCGACAAAATGGCCGGCCGACACGGCAACAAAGGCGTGGTGTCGCGCGTGTTGCCGGAAGAGGACATGCCCTATCTGCCGGACGGCACTCCGGTGGAGATCGTGCTGAATCCATTGGGCGTGCCCTCGCGTATGAACGTCGGTCAAATCTTGGAAACGCACCTGGGCTGGGCGGCAAAGGCGCTCGGGATTAAGGTCGCGAGCCCGGTGTTCGACGGGGCCTCCGAAAAGGAAATCAAAGACCTGCTGAAGAAGGGCAAACTGCCTGCCAGCGGCCAATCGCTTCTCATGGATGGCCGGACAGGCGAACCCTTCGGTAGTCCGGTGACGGTCGGCTACATGTATGTATTGAAGCTGCACCATCTGGTGGACGACAAGATCCACGCCCGTTCGATCGGTCCCTACTCGCTCGTGACTCAGCAGCCGCTGGGTGGCAAGGCGCAGTTCGGCGGCCAGCGGTTGGGCGAAATGGAAGTGTGGGCGCTGCAGGCCTATGGAGCCGCGTCAACCTTGCAAGAGTTTCTCACCGTGAAATCCGACGACGTCCCGGGGCGCTCACGCATGTATGAAGCGGTGGTCAAGGGCGAACCATTCCTTGAGCCCGGATTGCCTGAATCGTTCAACGTCTTGGTGAAAGAACTGCAAAGCTTGGGATTGGACGTGGAGTTGGTCAAGACGCAGGACTAACCATTTGAACCGGCATCGGCCGGTATCAGAGGAGGTCACTACTTTGGAAGGCGTATACACATTATTCGAAAAGCCGCGGGATTCGGTCTCGTTCGATTCAATGCGAATCCGCATTGCATCGCCTGAAAAGATCCGATCCTGGTCCTACGGCGAAGTGAAAAAGCCGGAAACGATCAATTACCGGTCGTTCAAGCCGGAAAAAGACGGATTGTTCTGTGCCAAGATCTTCGGTCCCATCAAGGATTGGGAGTGCAATTGCGGCAAGTACAAGCGCATGAAGCACCGCGGCATCGTCTGCGACAAGTGCGGCGTGGAAGTCATTCAATCCAAAGTCCGCCGTGAGCGGATGGGCCACATCGAATTGGCCGCGCCCGTCGCCCATATCTGGTTCTTGAAGGGGGTACCAAGCCGGATTGGGACGCTGCTTGACATGAGCCTCAAGCAGCTCGAGAAGATCCTCTACTTCGAAAGCTACGTGTGCGTGGATGCGGGACAGACGGACTTGACGGAGAAGGATCTGGTCACAGAGGAGAAGCTCCGCCAGCTCCAGTCCGAATATGCGCCCAATGCCTACAAGGTCGGCATCGGGGCCGATGCGATCCGTGAGTTATTGCGGAAGATCGACATCAACGCCAAGTGGGACGAGATCAAAGCGAAGGCCAAGGTTTCCACCTCGGCGGCGATGAAGAAGAAATACGCGAAGCAACTCAAAGTCATCGAGGCGTTCCGTAAATCGGGCAACAAGCCGGAGTGGATGATCATGGACGTGATCCCGGTGCTGCCGCCGGAATTGCGTCCGCTCGTCCCCTTGGACGGCGGCCGGTTTGCCACTTCGGATCTGAACGATCTGTATCGCCGGGTCATCAACCGGAACAATCGGTTGAAGCGCCTCATGGAGTTGAAGGCGCCGGGCGTCATCATTCGCAACGAAATGCGGATGTTGCAGGAAGCCGTGGATGCGTTGTTCGACAATGGGCGGCGCGGCCGTGCGATTCGCGGACCCAACAAGCGTCCGCTCAAATCGTTGAGCGACATGCTCAAAGGCAAGCAGGGACGGTTCCGTCAAAATCTCTTGGGCAAACGGGTGGACTACTCGGGCCGGACCGTGATTGTGGTCGGTCCCGAGCTGCGGCTGCATCAATGCGGCTTGCCGAAGAAGATGGCGCTGGAACTGTTCAAGCCTTTCATCTTTCACAAGCTGGAAGAACGCGGAGCGGCGACCACGATCAAGAGCGCCAAGCGCCTGGTGGAAAAAGAACGTCCGGAAGTCTGGGACGTGCTCGATGAAGTCATTCGCGAGCACCCCGTGCTGCTCAACCGCGCGCCTACGCTGCACCGGCTGGGTATTCAAGCCTTCGATCCTGTCTTGGTGGAGGGCAAGGCCATTCGTTTGCATCCCCTGGTCTGCGCGGCCTTCAACGCCGACTTCGACGGCGACCAGATGGCGGTGCACGTGCCGTTGTCCGTGGAGGCGCAGGTCGAAGCCCGGGTGTTGATGATGTCGATCAACAACATCCTTTCGCCGGCAAACGGCAAACCGATTGCCGTGCCGTCCCAGGATATGGTGCTCGGCTGCTACTGGCTCACGAAGGAGCGTGTCGGCGCAAAAGGCGAGGGCAAGGTGTTCGGCTCGACCGAAGAAGTTCGCATCGCCTTCGACGCGAAGGAAGTTGAAGAGCATGCGCGCATCAAGGTGCGCATCGATGGGAACCTGGTACAGACCACGGTGGGACGTGTGGTGCTCTCCGAAGTGCTGCCTCCGGGGATGCCCTTCTCGTTTGCGAACAAGCTGATGACGAAGAAGGAAGTGACGAAGCTCATCGATGCCGTCTATCGCCAATCGGGACATCGGGAAACCGTCATGTTCTTGGACAAGATCAAGGACACCGGTTTTACCTATGCGACCCGTGCGGGCGTGTCGATCTGCATCGACAACATGCACATCCCCAGCAAGAAGGAAGAGCTGATCGGCAAGGCGCAGCGTGAAGTCAATGAAATCGAGCGGCAGTACGCCGAAGGCTTGATCACCAACGGTGAGCGGTACAACAAGGTCATCGACATTTGGGCGCACGTCACCGAACAGGTGGCTGGCGAGATGATGAAGGAGCTGGGTGCCGGAGGAGATCCGAGCAAGGACGAAGCCTTCAATCCCATCTTCATGATGGCCGACTCCGGTGCGCGCGGAAGCTCACAACAGATTCGGCAATTGGGCGGAATGCGGGGACTCATGGCGAAGCCGTCCGGTGAAATCATCGAGACGCCGATTACGGCCAATTTCCGTGAGGGCCTCACCGTGCTCCAGTACTTTATTTCAACGCACGGCGCCCGCAAAGGCTTGGCCGATACGGCATTGAAGACCGCGAACTCCGGTTATCTCACGCGTCGTCTGGTCGACATCGCGCAGGACGTCATCATCAGCGAGATCGACTGTGGGACCAGCGACGGCATCTTCGTGAGCGCACTCGTCGAAGGCGGCGAAATCATCCAGCCGATCGAGGAGCGCATCCTCGGGCGTCTGGCCGCTGAAGACATTCGCGACCCGGTGACCGGCGAAGTCATTGTCTCGTTCAATGAAGAGATTACCGAAGAGCGGACGAAGGATGTCGTCGAAGCTGCGGTCGATCGGGTCAAGATCCGGTCGGTGTTGACCTGCCAATCCCGCCGGGGCGTCTGCCGGGCCTGTTATGGCCGCGATCTGGCGCGCGGGCGTTTGGTCGAGAAGGGCGAGCCGGTCGGCGTCATTGCTGCCCAGTCCATCGGCGAACCGGGCACGCAGCTTACGATGCGCACGTTCCACATCGGCGGAACGGCGAGCAAGGTCGTCGAGCAAACCGTGCTGGAAGCGAAGCACGCCGGCCGCATGAAGTTCATGAGCTTCGACGCGAAGAAAAATGCCGACGTGCACAACAGCGGCATCGCGGTGCGCAATAAAGAAAATGAATGGGTGGTGATGAACCGTAACGCGAAAATCGCCATCGTGGATGAAAACGGCCGGGAGCGGGAGAAGTATCCGGTCGTCTACGGCGCCAAGATCAAGATCAAGGATGGCGATCGGGTGGAACTCGCCCAGAAGCTCGTGGAGTGGGATCCCTACTCGTTGACGATCTTGACGGAAGTCGGCGGCAAAGTGGCCTACGGCGACATCATCGAGGGCGTCACGATGAAGGAGGAGTTCGACGAGGTGACCGGACTTTCCCGGAAGGTCATCATCGAGCACTCCGGCGCAACGCTCCGTCCTCGCGTCTCGATCAAGGACGAAGGCGGGAAGACGGCAAAGGTGTCAGGAGGCACGAATACCGTGGCGCGATATCTGCTGCCTGTCGGTGCCCATATTTTCGTGGAGAAGGGTGCGGCGGTTCACCCGGGCGACGTTCTGGCCAAGATTCCGCGGGAAACGACCAAGACCAAAGACATCACGGGTGGTCTGCCCCGCGTCGCGGAGTTGTTCGAGGCAAGAAAGCCGAAGGAACAGGCCGTCATCAGCGAGATCGACGGTGAAGTGTCCTACGGCGGATTCGTGAAAGGCCAACGCAAGGTCCTGGTCGACAATAAGATGGGGGACGTCAAGGAGTACTTCATCCCCAAAGGCAAGCACGTCAACGTGCACGAGGGCGATTGGGTGCGTGCCGGAGAGCCGTTGATGGACGGATCCGCCAATCCGCACGACATTCTCGATGTCCTCGGACCGAACGAACTGCAGAAATATCTGGTGGACGAGGTGCAAGACGTCTACCGGTTGCAGGGTGTGTCGATCAATGACAAGCACATTGAGATCATCGTTCGTCAGATGTTGCGCAAAGTGCGGATTGAGGATCCTGGCGACACGGAATTCTTGCCTGGCAGCCAAGTGAGCAAGATGGTGTTCGAAGAAGAGAACGAGCGTGTCTTGAAAAAGGACGGCAAGCCGGCGCTCGGAAAGCCGGTTCTGCTCGGCATTACGAAGGCGGCACTGACGACCGACAGCTTTATCTCTGCGGCGTCGTTCCAAGAAACCACTCGAGTGCTGACCGAGGCGGCCATCAATGGCCGGGAAGACAATCTGCTCGGCTTGAAGGAAAACGTGATCGTCGGTCGATTGATTCCGGCTGGAAGCGGCTTCGAAGAGTATCGCGACACGTTCGTGATCAGCCCGAAGCCGGAGCCTGTGGCGGTAGGCGCGCCGGAAGCAGCTGCCTTGCCGCGGGAGGGAGCGGCCGCGGCGACGGGTGAAGGCGCAGGCGCGTAACCAGAGCGGTTTCCCTCGCTTGACAGAGCCCGCGGGCATCATTATAATCCGCGGGCTTTGCCCTTGTTGGGCAGGTCAGACCGTGGCTTTTTGAGCCTAAAGAAAGATTCACGATGCCAACGATCAATCAGTTAGTGAGAAAAGGCCGTCAATTGGCCCACGCCAAGACAAAGAGTCCGGCGCTGAAGTCCTGCCCGCAAAAGCGAGGGGTCTGTCTGCGTGTCTATACGTCGACGCCGAAGAAACCAAATTCCGCGCTTCGCAAGGTGGCGCGTGTGCGATTGACGAACGGGATGGAAGTAACGACCTACATTCCGGGCGTCGGGCATAACTTACAAGAGCACTCGATCGTGTTAGTGCGCGGCGGTCGTGTCAAAGACTTGCCTGGCGTGCGTTATCACATTGTGCGCGGCGCACTCGATGCCGTCGGAGTTGCCGACCGCAAGCAGGGCCGTTCGAAATACGGCGCGAAGCGCCCGAAGTAAGTTCACGATCATCCAGCATTCGAGAAAGTAATCGACCATGCCACGAAGCAGATTTCTAGGACAGAGAGAGCCCCTTCCGGATGTGCGGTACCGCGACAAAGTCGTCGGAAAATTCCTCAACATCCTGATGGAAGGCGGCAAGAAGAGCACGGCTGAGCGCATTTGTTACGGTGCGTTCGACGTCATCCAGGAAAAAACAGGGGGAGACCCGCTCAAAGTCTTTCGGTCGGCGATCGACAACGTGAAGCCCATTGTCGAAGTCAAATCCCGACGGGTCGGCGGCGCCTCCTATCAGGTGCCGGTCGAAATTCGTCCGGCGCGCCGGATGTCTCTCGCCCTTCGGTGGTTGTCGGAGTATGCGAGGACGCGCGGCGGCAAAAGCATGCGGGAAAAGCTCGCGGCCGAGCTGTTGGACGCGTCGAATAATACAGGGGCCGCGGTCAAGAAACGGGAAGACGTGCATCGGATGGCGGAGGCGAACAAAGCCTTCGCGCACTATCGCTGGTAACGTCGTTTCGTGCTGCAGTTGGGCCGTGCTGCGATCCGCAGACGCGGGTGCCCCTGAATCGCAGCGGTAGCCGGCTCATCTGCAGCACGTGTGTTTTTAAAGGGACACCATGGCAAGGCAAGCACCATTAGAACGAACCAGAAACATCGGCATCATGGCGCATATCGACGCCGGGAAAACGACGACGACGGAGCGCATTCTCTACTACACCGGCATGACGCACAAGATGGGCGAAGTGCACGAGGGTGCGGCGACGATGGACTGGATGGAGCAGGAACGCGAGCGCGGCATCACGATTACCGCCGCCGCGACGACGTGTTTCTGGAAAGATCATCGCATCAACATCATCGATACGCCCGGCCACGTCGATTTTACGATCGAAGTCGAACGTTCGTTGCGCGTGCTTGACGGCGCCGTCGCCGTCTTCGATTCGGTCCAGGGCGTGGAGCCCCAATCCGAAACGGTCTGGCGGCAGGCGGATAAGTATCAGGTTCCCCGCATTGCCTTCATGAACAAGATGGACCGGATCGGTGCCGATTTCTATTTCAGCGTGCAGACCATCATAGACCGTCTCGGCGCAAACCCTGTTCCCATCCAAATCCCCATCGGACGAGAAACGGAATACCGCGGCTCAATTGATTTGGTCAGCATGAAAGCCTACGTGTACGACGATGAAACCCTCGGCGCGAAGTACAAGATCGAGGAGATCCCAGCCGACCTGGTCGATAAGGCCAAGGAGTATCGCGAAAAGATGCTGGAAGCCGTCGCGGAGTTCGACGATCAGGTCATGGAGAAGTATCTCAATGGCCAATCGTTGACCGAAGAAGAGATCCGGCGTGTGATCCGTGCCGCGACTATTAAAATGAAAGTGATCCCCGTCCTCTGCGGCTCGGCGTTCAAGAACAAAGGCGTGCAGCAGTTATTGGACGGCGTCGTCGAGTTCCTTCCATCCCCGGTCGATATTCCGGCCGTGAAAGGCCTGGATCCGAACACGAACAAAGAGGTTGAACGAAAGCCCGCCGACAGCGAGCCGTTTTCCGCACTCGCCTTCAAGATCATGTCCGATCCGTTTGCAGGGCAGTTGACCTATTTTCGCGTCTACTCCGGCACATTGAAAACCGGGACACCGGTGCTGAACGTGACCAAGGGTACGAAGGACCGCATCGGGCGCTTGTTGAAGATGCATGCGAACAAGCGAGAAGAGATCGATGCGGCCCATGCCGGCGACATCGTGGCGGCCGTGGGCTTGAAAGGGGCCACCACCGGCGACACGCTGGCCGACGAAAAGCAGCCCGTACTGCTCGAGGTGATGAAATTCCCCGAGCCGGTCATTGCGATGGCCATTGAGCCTAAGACGAAGCCGGACCAGGAGAAGATGGGTTTTGCTCTTCAGAAGCTTGCCCAAGAGGATCCGTCATTCCGCGTACGCACCGATGAAGAAACGGCGCAGACCATCATTGCCGGCATGGGCGAGTTGCACCTGGAAATCATCGTCGACCGCCTGCTGAGGGAATTCAAGGTCGAAGCCAATGTCGGAAAGCCCGAAGTGGCATTCAGAGAGACGATTCGTCGGAAAGCCGAAGCCGAATCCAAGTACATCAAGCAGACCGGTGGCCGCGGTCAGTACGGACATGTGGTCCTCACTGTTGAGCCGTCCGAGTCTGGTAAGGGACTGGAATTCGTGAACAAAATCGTCGGTGGAGCGATTCCCAAGGAATACATTCCCGCGATCGAAAAGGGCGTCAAGGAGCGAATGGAAAATGGCGTGATCGCCGGCTACCCCTTGCGCGACATCAAGGTCACGGTCATCGACGGCTCCTACCACGAGGTCGACTCCAACGAAATGGCGTTCAAGATCGCCGCGTCCATGGGGTTTTCTGAGGCCTGCAAGAAGGCCGACGCCGTGCTGCTCGAACCCATCATGAAGGTCGAGGTGCTGGTCCCTCAGGAGTTCATGGGCGACGTCATCGGCAACCTAAATGGACGACGCGGAAAGGTGCAAGGTATGAAGGTGCGGGCGGGAGCCCAGGCGATCGAGGCGTCCGTGCCGCTCATGGAAATGTTCGGCTATGCCACCGATCTTCGTTCGCGTACCCAGGGCCGTGCGACCTACAGCATGGAGTTCGATCGGTACGACCAGGTTCCGAAACAGATCTCGGAGGCGATTATCGCCAAGTATCGTGGCGAGTAACGGCCCCTATAACCATCGACTGAGGACATTTGTTGAGAAGGAGCTGAGGTATGGCGAAGGCGAAATTTGAGCGCAAGAAGCCGCATGTGAATATCGGGACGATCGGGCACGTGGACCATGGGAAGACCACATTGACGGCGGCGTTGACGAAAGTGTGCGCGGACAAGGGGATGGCGAAGTTCATCAGCTA